>CAYOCW010000007.1:0-31467 GCA_964402615.1 uncultured Cyanobium sp.
AGAACAACGCCCAGCTGCAGCGCATCTACGGCACCGCCTGGGAAACCCCCGAACAACTGGCGGAGCACCAACGGCGCAAGCAGGAGGCCCTGCGCCGCGACCATCGTCGTCTCGGCACGGAGCTCGATCTGTTCTCGATCGAGGATGAGGCCGGTGCAGGGCTGGTGTTTTGGCATCCGCGCGGCGCCCGCATGCGGCTGTTGATCGAGAACCTCTGGCGCGAGCTCCACTTTGCCGCCGGCTATGAGTTGCTCTACACGCCCCACGTGGCCGATATCGACCTCTGGAAAACCTCAGGCCATCTCGATTTCTATCGCGAAAGCATGTTTGGCCCCATGCAGGTGGACAGCAGGGAATATCAACTCAAGCCGATGAACTGTCCGTTCCATGTGCTCACCTACGCCAGCACCCTGCGCAGCTACCGCGAGCTGCCGATCCGCTGGGCAGAGCTCGGCACTGTTTACCGCTACGAGCGGCCCGGCGTGATGCATGGGCTGATGCGGGTGCGCGGTTTCACCCAGGACGATGCTCACGTGTTCTGCTTACCGGAGCAGATCAGCGATGAGATTTTGGCGATTCTTAACCTCACCGAGAGCATCCTCTCCACCTTTGATTTCCGCAGCTACCAGATCAACCTCTCCACCCGTCCAGAGAAATCAATCGGCGAAGATTCGGTCTGGGAATTGGCGACCCAAGGACTCATTGAAGCCTTGCAACGCAAGGGCTGGGACTACACGGTCGACGCGGGTGGCGGCGCTTTTTATGGCCCCAAAATCGATCTGAAAATTGAAGATGCGATCGGCCGCCTCTGGCAATGTTCCACAATCCAGCTCGACTTCAACTTACCGGAGCGATTCCGGCTGGAATACGTCGCAGCCGATGGCAGCCGCCAGCGACCGATCATGATCCACCGCGCCATCCTCGGGTCGCTGGAGCGTTTCTTCGGGATCATGGTCGAAAACTATGCCGGTGATTTCCCGTTCTGGCTGGCTCCGGAACAGATCCGGCTGCTGCCGGTCACCGATGCCGTGCGCGGCTATGCCGACAGCGTGCGACAGCGACTCCAGGCGGTAGGGGTGCGAGCCAGCGTCGACCGCAGCGGCGATCGACTCGGCAAGCTGATTCGCCACGGCGAACAGATGAAGATCCCCGTGCTGGCGGTGATCGGCGCCCGCGAGGCGGCGCAGGGGGAGGTGGCACTGCGCAGCCGCCGCGCCGGTGATCTCGGGCCGGTGCCGCTGGAGGCACTGCTGCAGGCTGCCGGCCAGGCGGTGCGGGAGCGCCGGTCGGTCCTGGAGCTGCCGGCGGCCGACGCCTCGCTCGCCCCAAACCTTGAACAGCGCTGACGGCACCCCGGCCATGACCCTGATCCTCGCCGGCGACATCGGCGGAACCAAAACTCTGCTCAGCCTCTTCGCGGTGGCGGGCGACGGCCCACCCGTGCGGCGCCACGAGCAACGCTTCGCCTCAGCGGACTGGCCGGATCTGACCACGATGGTGACCCGCTTCCTGGCCGAGGCCAGCGCCGCGGGGCACGACCAGCCCCGCGCCGCCTGCTTCGCCGTAGCCGGTCCGGTTCAAGCCGGTCGCGCCCGACTCACGAACCTGCCCTGGCGGCTGGAGGAGGCGGAGCTGGCCCGCTCCTGCAACGTGCCGGCGGTGGCGCTGGTGAATGACTTCGCGGTGCTGATCTACGGCCTGCCCCATCTGCAGGCTGATCAGCAGCAGCAGCTCAAGGCCGGCCAGGTGGATCTCGAGGCGCCGCGGCTGGTGCTGGGCGCCGGCACCGGGCTGGGGGTGGCGATCGGCCTGCCAACACCACAAGGATGGCTGGCCTTGGCGAGTGAAGCCTCCCATGGCGAGTTCGCGCCCCGCGATGCCCGGGAATGGGCTCTCAAGCAATGGCTGCAAGCCGACCTGGGCCTGGATCGCCTCTCGATCGAGCGGGTCGTGAGCGGGACCGGCCTGGGCCATGTGGCCCGCTGGCTGCTGGCCACGACGGATGGCGCCGCACAGCACCCCCTGCAGCAACCGGCGCGCCGCTGGTTGACGCCCGGCAGCGGCGAGGATCTGCCAGCTCGGGTGTCCACCCTGGCGGCCAGCGGCGATGGCCTCTGCCGCGCAGCTCTGGACCTCTGGCTGGGCGCCTACGGCTCGGTGACGGGGGATCTGGCTCTAGCAACCCTGGCCCGCGGCGGCATCGCGCTGGCGGGGGGCACGGCCGCCAAGCTCACCGAAGAGCTGGCCTCGGCGACATTCCTGCAGCCGCTGCTCCACAAGGGCCGCCTGAGCGGCGTGTTGGAGGACATCTCGGTGACGGCGATCATCGACCCGGGCATCGGCAGTTTCAGCGCCGCCTGCCGCGCGCGGATGCTGCTCAACTGAGGCCGGCGCCGGCTGGGTGGGACACTGAAACCAGAACTGCGTTGTCGATGCTGCGCACCCGAATCGGCCAGGGCGTCCTCGTGGACGTGCCGGCCACCACGGCCAACCTCGGCCCTGGTTTCGATTGTCTGGGGGCAGCCCTGGATCTCAGCAATCGCTTTGAGCTTCGGGTGATCGATGGCGGACCGGAGCGGTTCGAGCTGATCATCGAGGGCTCGGAGGGCGCCCACCTCCGCGGCGGGCCGGACAACTTGGTGTATCGCTCCGCCCAGCGGGTTTGGCGTGAAGCGGGCGAGGAACCGGTGGCCCTCGAGGCGCGGGTGCAGCTGGCCGTCCCGCCAGCTCGGGGCCTGGGCAGCAGCGCCACGGCCATCGTCGCCGGCTTGATCGGCGCCAACGCCCTGATCGGCTCGCCATTGAGCCAGGAGAAGCTGCTCGAGTTGGCGATCGACATCGAGGGCCATCCCGACAATGTGGTGCCCTCGCTTGTGGGTGGCCTCTGCCTCACGGCGCGCACAGCCCACCAACGCTGGCGGGTGATCCGCTGCGACTGGCACCCGGCCGTGCGGGTCGTGGTGGCGATCCCGGCGATTCGGCTCAGCACCAGCGAAGCGCGACGGGCGATGCCCCGCAGCATCCCGATCCCCGATGCGGTGATCAACCTGGGGGCCCTGAGCCTGCTGCTGCAGGGGTTGCGCACCGGCAATGGCGATCTGATCCGCGATGGGATGCACGACCGCATCCATGAGCCCTACCGCTGGGGATTGATCCAGGCGGGACGCCAGGTGCGGCAGGCGGCCCTGGCGGCGGGGGCCTGGGGATGCGTGATCAGCGGCGCCGGTCCAACCCTGCTGGCCCTCTGCAGCGCCGAGGCGGCCCTGCCCGTGGAAGCAGCGATGGTGAGAACCTGGCAGGAGGAGGGAATCGAGGCCCGCGGGGCCGTGCTTGACCTGCAGACCGAGGGCAGCCGCTGGCAAGCCGCGCCGAAGCGCCGGAGCCCGACCAACTAATGAGTAGCTTTACCTATGCTGATGCCCCATACCGGTGGAGGCGCGAGAACCTTGTCTCCAGTGGTGAGAGTGAAAGCAACCTTGATCAAGCCTTTCCTGGTTAAGCCCTTCCTGAACCTGTGAGATGGACTTCAGCTCGCCCCTTGCAGCCCTGAACCTGGACACCGGCATCGCCGCAACAAGCGCAGCCTTTCCCTGGCTGAGCCTGATTGTGCTGCTGCCGGCCTCGGCCGCGCTGCTGCTGCCGCTTTTGCCTGGGGACGACAGCAATCCCGCCCTGCCCCGCAACATCGCCCTGGGGGCCCTACTTGTTGATCTGGCGCTGATGCTCTTCGCCTTTAGCCGCCATTTCGATCCTTCGCTGGGCGAACTGCAACTGGTGGAACGGCTCAGCTGGGTGCCGGCACTGCGGTTGGAGTGGTCCTTGGCGGCCGATGGGCTTTCGGCTCCCTTGGTCGTGCTCAGCGGCTTGGTAACGCTGCTGGCGGTGGCGGCCAGCTGGGATGTGAATCGCAAGTGTCGATTGTATTTCGGCCTCTTGTTATTGCAGGCCTCCGCCCAAAGCCTTGTGTTTCTCTCCCAGGATTTTCTACTGTTCTTCCTGGCCTGGGAACTGGAGCTGGTGCCGGTCTACCTGCTGATTGCCATCTGGGGCGGCGCCCAACGCCAATACGCCGCCACAAAGTTCATCCTCTACACCGCCACCGCCTCACTACTGATCTTGATCAGCGGCCTCGCGCTGGCCCTCTCGGGCGATAGCTTCACCCTGAACCTCAGCGAACTCGCAAGCCGCTCCCCGGGCGGCAGCTTCGGGTTGCTCTGTTATCTCGGCTTCCTGGTTGGCTTTGGCGTGAAGCTGCCGATGTTTCCGCTGCATACCTGGCTTCCCGATGCCCATGGCGAGGCCAATGCCCCAGTATCGATGCTGCTGGCGGGCGTGCTGCTGAAGATGGGAGGCTATGCACTGCTGCGTTTTAATGTGCAGATGTTGCCCGAAGTGCATCTGCGCTTGGCACCGGCTCTGATCATCCTCGGCATCGTCAACATTATTTACGGCGCTCTTAATGCCTTTGCTCAGGACAACGTCAAACGACGCATTGCCTGCAGTTCGGTCAGCCACATGGGGTTCGTGCTGATGGGTATTGGTGCAGTGGATGCGCTTGGTCTCAGCGGAGCAATGTTGCAAATGATCAGCCACGGACTGATCGCTGCAGCTATGTTTTTCACCACCGGCTGCTTCTACGAGCGCACCAAGACCCTGTCGATTCCGAACATGGGCGGCCTGGCCAAGGTCCTGCCGATCAACTTTGCCTTCTTCCTCGCCAGCTGCCTCGCCTCCCTGGCATTGCCGGGCATGAGCGGTTTCGTCAGCGAAATCACGGTGTTTCTTGGCGTGACGGCCAACGACGGCTTCACCACCAGCTTTCGCGTCGTCGCGATTGTGTTGGCGGCAATCGGTCTGGTGCTGACGCCGGTCTATCTGCTGTCGCTGTGTCGACGCGTATTCTTTGGCCCCCGGATTCCGGCGCTGGCCGTGCTGGGTGACATGAAGCCCCGCGAGGTGCTGATCGGTCTCACCCTGCTCGTCCCCACGTTGATGATCGGCTTCTGGCCCCGGGTGGCGATCGACTTCTACGAAGCCAGCACCCACGGCTTGGCCAACCAGTTGGCCGGACAAGCCCAGGTCGCCTTGAGCCGGTTCCCCGCCCTGGGCTGAGCCACCGTTCATCCAGCTCTTGAGCTGGAATCGTTCCGCTACTTCGCCCGATCGCCATGAGCGTCTGCAGCCCTTCCGCCCCTGCCCTGCTTGCCGGCGAGGGACTGCCGGCGTTTGAGGCGATCGGGCCGGCGCAGGTGGAGCAGCACATCCCCGAGCTGCTGGACCAGCTGTTGACGGAGTTCGACCAGCTGGAGGCGCAACTGGAGGCGGCCCTGGCCAGCGCTGAGCCGCTGCGCTGGGAGCAGGTGATGGATCCGCTGCATCGGCTGGGGGAACGGCTGCGCTGGAGCTGGGGCGTCGTGAGTCACCTGAACAGCGTCTGCAACACGCCGGAGTTGCGTCAGGCCCATGCGAGCCAGCAGGGGGCGGTGGTGGCCTTCGGCAATCGCTGCGGCCAGAGCCAGCTGCTGTATCGGGCGCTGCGCCAGTTGCAGGCCCAGAGCGGCTGGGACAGCACGCAACAGCGCATCCTCGAGGCGGAGATCCGCGACATGGATCTGCGCGGCGTCGCCCTGCCGGAGGCCGAGCAGCAGGCCTTTAACCAGGCCAGCCAGGAGCTGGCCGAGCTCGCCACTCGCTTTGGCAACCAGGTGCTGGATGCCACCAACCGCTGGACGCTGTGGCTGCGCGATCCCTCCGAGCTGGAGGGACTGCCGACCAGTCTCAGGGAGTTGTTGGCCCAGGCCGCCCGCGAGGCGGGCGAGGCGGAGGCAACCGCCCTCGACGGTCCGTGGCTGATGGGGCTCGACATGCCGCGGTTTGCACCCTTCCTGCAGCACAGCCGGCGCCGCGATCTGCGCGAGCGGGTGTATCGAGCCCATGTCAGCCGAGCCTCCGGAGAGGAGGCGGGCAACTGGCCGCTGATCGAACGCATCCTGGCGCTGCGCCTCGAGCAGGCCCAACGGCTGGGCTACCGGCACTGGGCCGAGGTCAGCCTCGCTTCGAAAATGGCGCGCGACGAAGCAGCTGTGGAGCAGCTGCTGGAGGAGTTGCGCGCGGCTGCCTATCCGGTGGCCGAAGCGGAACTGGAGCAGCTGAAAGCCTGCGCCGCGGCAGCCGGCGCCGCCGAAGCCGATGACTTCCAGCCCTGGGACGTGAGCTATTGGGCCGAGGTGCAGCGACAGCGCAGCTTTGAGCTGGACAGCGAGGCCCTGCGTCCTTGGTTCCCACTCCCTCAGGTGTTGGAGGGGCTGTTTGGCCTCTGCGACCGCCTATTCGGCATTCAGATCACGGCTGCCGATGGTGAAGCCCCGCTGTGGCATCCGGATGTTCGCTTCTTCCGAGTCAACGACCGCGAGAGCGGCGAAGCCTTGGCAGCCTTCTACCTCGATCCTTACAGCCGGCCCGGCAGCAAGCGCGGCGGCGCCTGGATGGATGAATGCCTCGTGCGCTCACAACAATGCGACGGCACACCAGTTCTCCCTGTGGCCTACCTGATTTGCAACCAGAGCCCGCCGGTGGGAGATCGTCCCAGCCTGATGACCTTCCAGGAGGTCGAGACCCTGTTTCATGAGTTCGGCCATGGACTGCACCACATGCTCACCACCGTGGAGCGCCCCCAAGCCGCCGGGATCAACAATGTGGAATGGGATGCTGTGGAGCTGCCCAGCCAGTTCATGGAGAACTGGTGCTATGACCGCGCCACATTGATGGGCATGGCCAAACACTGGCAGACCGGGGAACCGCTGCCGGAGGCGGAGTACGCCAAATTGCTGGCGGCCCGCAGTTTTATGGCTGGCTCCGCCACCTTGCGGCAGGTGCATTTCGCCCTCACCGACCTGCGTCTACACAGCCACTGGACGCCGGAATGCGGGCTGACGCCGGAGCAACTACGGCGCCAGATCGCCGATTCAACCACGATCTTGCCACCGATCGAAGAGGATGCCTTCCTCTGTTCCTTCGGGCACATCTTTGCCGGCGGCTATTCGGCGGGTTATTACTCTTACAAGTGGGCCGAGGTGCTGAGCGCCGATGCCTTCAGCGCCTTCGAGGAGGTCGGGCTGGAGAACGAGCCGGCGATTCAGGCCACGGGTCGCCGCTTTCGCGACACGGTGCTGTCGCGCGGCGGCAGCCAGCATCCCGCCGAGCTGTTTGCGGCCTTCCGCGGCCGCGAGCCGAGCAGCGAGGCCTTGATTCGCCACTCAGGCTTGGTGGCGGCAAGCTGAGGCGTTCAGGCCCGTCTCAGAGGCCAACCAACGAAGTCAGCATCACTTCTGGATAGCGATCATGACTTGCCAAGCCGAAATTCAATCCCAGCATCAATAGCCAATCGCAAAACCCTGAGACCACTAAAGGTGAAGATATTTTAGCTTTACGCAATCCGAATAAGGGCACCTCGAAAAATATCGGTTCCCCCTGGAGGTGGCGGTTGAGACTCATGTCTCAACCTATGCCCGCCTTGGCCGGGAGCAGAGCAGGGGCGATTTTTCGAGGTGCCCATAAGTAGGTTCGCCTATTTAATCCATAGCAAGCAACGATTTGCAACATTACTCGCAATGCGCTTGCTGCGCGACGTGGCCATGCTACCGATTCCATTTTTTATGCTCTGCAGCGCCAAAGGTGGCCTGAAAACCCAGGCACAAATGGCTCCTAGCCAAGAAACCAGGCCAGTCAGGCAATGAGACTCACCATAGACGTCTCTAAGATTTGCCGGTTTTCCAGGCGCACGTTAAAGGAGGGTGCAGGCATGCGTCGAAATTACTTCGCGCACCTACTTATTACTGAAAACTAGTTGACCTTCTTAGCGATGACTAGCATCGATTTAGCAAGCTGGGGAATCCGCCCAATTCGGTTGATTTTTTCCACGCGTAGTCCAGTCTCTTCCAGGAGCTGAGTGAGCGTTCTTTGGGACCAGAACTTGATGTGACCGTGATCCCAAAGAGCCGTAAAATGGCTGTCCATTTTTCCCGTTAAAGCGAGGGCAAGATTCTTCAGATACCCATGGTATGGTGTCGAGATAAGCGCATATCCGTTCGGCAGCAATAAATCATAAACGCATCGAGCATAGCTTCTTGGGGAATAGACATGCTCAACAACCTCTAAGCTCATCAATAATGGGAACTGCCCAAACTCCTCGTGCAGGGGATCATAGGCAGAACCGACTTTCAGATCGAGACCGGGAAAAGCCGCATTCGCGGCTGCAATACCACTCGTAGATGGATCAACGCCACTGACAGAAAAACCTCTCTGTTGCAACCAATTAGCAACGGAACCGTTGCCGCAGCCAAGGTCGAATACACGAGAAGGCGGTAGATGGAAATCACGGAGTGCGCCTTCAATAGCCGGCAACAAACATGCGTGTGCACAACCACACTTGGCTTCAGAATAATTGTAGCCAGAAATGTCAATAGCGGCCATAGAAGAGTGCCATTTGAAGTTGAATACAGACACGGTCGGGTGACAGTCCGACGACCATGTTGAGATTGTATCAGCAGTAGCAAGCGATGCCTCTTGATTTTCAGTTGATGTTGGAGAATCTGGTCATCCTTCGAGAAACTCTTCCCCCATCACGGCTTGAGCAGCAACAGCGCCAGGGGGGCCAGGGCCCGGGGATCGCAGATCAACTGGCGATGGCTGAAGACCGGTAGCGCCATGCGGCTCCCGCAGGGCAGAACCGCTCGCCAGCCCGGCACCACCGTCAGGTCGGTGGGGGTGTACAAGCTGTGGCAGCTCAGGTGCGCCAGCAGGTAGCCCTGCCGCTGCAGATCCCGCAGCAGAGGGCTGCCCACCTTCAGGTCAGCGATGCCGGCCAACAGCCCGTGGGGGACCAGCTGGGCCGCCAACGTGCCCTGCTGGGGGCTGCCCAGGCTGACAAAACGCCGGGTGCGCAGGTGACCCTGCCACTCCTGCAGCCAGGTGCGGCCCACCACACCTCCCATCGAAAAGCCCAGCACATCCACCGGCGTGTCGGGGCCGAAGCGCGCCGTGATGCGCTCCGCCAGATTGGCGGCCAGCTCACGAATCGGCACCTGGCCCAGACCATGGCGCAGGTGCGGGCTGAACAGCTCCAGATCAGGCCGACGCTGATGCAGCAGGCTTTCGAGAGGATCAAACAGCTTCGGGGTATCCCACAAGCCGTGGAGCAACACCAAGGGTGGCGGTTGAATCGACGAGTCCAGCGCCATGGACGTTGCAGAGGCGGCGGTGGCCTTCACGTCGCTCGACCAGCTTGAGGCAGGGTCGTCCAGCCCTCGTGACAGCGGCTCAAGACTGTGGCCGGAACAGCCGCGATCGCGGGGCTCACAGCGGCAGGGGCTGGTGCTGGAACCGCCGCACCCCGCTGGAATAGTCGGCGGCGATGTGGCCCTCGCCGCGCAGCCGGTAGCGGTAGGTGACCAGCCCCTCCAGCCCGACGGGCCCCCGCGGTGGCAGGGTCTGGGTGCTGATGCCCACCTCGGCCCCGAAGCCATAGCGAAAACCATCGGCGAAGCGGGTGCTGCAGTTGTGGTACACCCCAGCGCTATCCACCGCCGCCAGGAAGCGCTCGGCCGCTGCGGGGTCGCTGCTGCAGATCGCATCGGTGTGGCGCGAGCCGTAGCGAGCGATGTGGGCCAGTGCCTCCTCCAGATCCGCCACCACCCGCACGCTCAGGATCAGGTCGGAATACTCCGTGCTCCAGTCGGACTCCTGGGCTGGGTGGAGCACCCCGTGGACCCGGGCCGCCGCATCACCACGCAGTTCCACGCCAGCTTCGGTCATCAACGCCACCAGCCGCGGCAGGAACGTGGCGGCGCGCTCCGCATGCACCAGCAGGGTCTCGATGGCATTGCAAGCAGCCGGGTAGTGGGTCTTGCTGTCGAGCGCCAGCCGCAGGGCCTGCTCCTCATCCACCGCCCGGTCCACGTACAGATGGCAGATGCCATCGGCGTGACCCAGCACCGGAATGCGGGTGTGGTCTTGGATGAAGCGCACAAAGGCATTGGAACCGCGGGGGATGATCAGGTCCACCAACCCATCCAGCCGCAACAGGCCCAAGCTCTCCTGGCGGCTGGTCAGCAGCTCCAGCACCGCTGGATCCACGGCGCTGGCCGCCAGACCGCGGCGCAGGGCCCGGTGGATGGCCTCGCAGCTGCGGCTGGCTTCCCGACCCCCTTTCAGCAGCGCCCCATTGCCGGATCGAATCGCCAGCGAGGCGATTTGCATCACCGCATCCGGCCGCGCCTCAAAGATCACCCCCAACACCCCCAGCGGCACCGTGCGCCGCTCCAGCACCAGGCCCTCATCCAGCTGGGCATGCAACTGGCGGCGGCCGACCGGATCCTCCAGGGCTGCGACCTGACGGACCCCGTCGATCGCGTTGGCGAGCTTGGCGGCATCCAGCTTCAGCCGCGCCACCAGAGCCGGGGCCAGTTCCGAGGCCGCGGCCTGCTCGAGATCGCTGCGGTTGGCCGCCAGGATCGGCTCCGCCTCGGCCTCCAGCGCCGCCGCCATCGCGACGACCGCGGCGCGGCGTTCGCCATCCGCCAGCTGGCCCAGGGCCATGGCGGCCCGTCGAACCGCCGCCGCCCGAGCCAGCAGCTCCGGCGAGGGATCCGGCACCTCCGCAGCTGCGGATGCGGCGGGGGGGGCCGCGGCATCCGCAACGGATGCTGGCGTCGCGGCGTTGCCGGGCGGGGAGATGGACTGGGTCATGGGGGCATCATCCCAAGCCGGCGAACCGCTCCATCGCCAGGCGCACCGCCCCGAGACGGCCGGCGGCATTGCCCAAGGCACAGCGGCGAATCTCCACCCCCTCGCGGCTCACCTCCAGCACCCGCTCCTCCACCTCCCGCCGCAGCGCCGGCCAGAAGTGCTCCCAAGCCTCGCTCAGGCCGCCGCCGATCAGCAGCCGCTGGGGGGTGAGCAGATAGATCAGCGAACTCACACCGATGCCCAGCCAGCGGCCGTAGCGATCCCACACCGTCCGGGCGGCCGGATCGCCAGCGGCCGCCAGGCGACACAGCTCCTCCGGCGGCAGGGGGCTCAGCCGCCCCAGGCCCCGCAGGCTGCAGTACTGCTCCAGGGAGCCGCGGTTGCCGCTGTGGCAGGGCGGCCCATCGGGATCGACGCAGATCAGGCCGGGTTCGGCGGCAGCGCCAGCATGGCCGCGGTACAGCTCGCCGCCGATCAGCACCGCCCCGCCCACGCCGGTGCCCAACGTGAGCAGAAGCACATTGTCGAAGCCCCGGGCGGCACCGCGCCAGGCTTCCCCCAGCAGGGCGCAGTCCGCGTCATTGGCCAACACCACCCGCCGCTCCAATTGTGGCTCCAACCAATCCGCCAGTGGCACCTCGCGCCAGCCCGGCAGGTTGATGGCCAGCCTGGCCACCCGGCCCTGGCGATCGCTGGGCCCGGGCAGGCCGATGCCCACCCGATCGGCCCGTCGATCGGGATCCAACTGCTTGATCGCCGCCACCAGCGCCGCGCTGACCGTCTGCGGCAGGGCCGGCGACGGGGTGGCGATCCGCAGCTCCGCCAGGCTGTTGCCGTCGCTGTCGCAACGCACCAGTTTGATCGCCGTGCCACCCAGGTCCACGCCGATCAGCTGGCCCGGCGCGGCACTGGCTTGCAGGTTGGCGAACGGTTCGGTGCCAGACGAGACGGCAGCGGTCATGGCGGCGGCTCAGAAGCGGAAAAACACCTGCAGTTGCCCGCCCCAAGCCCCCTGGGTGTCGACCGAGGTTTCGAAGCCGAAGGTGTCCGAAGCTTTGTAGTTCAGCGTCAGCTGGGAGGGGATATCGGAGCGATTGGGGGCCGCCAGCAGCGAGGCCTTGAGGCGATTGGTGACATCGAAACCCAGCTCGGTGGCCAGCACCAGCTGGGGTGGCAGGCGCTGCGGTGGCCCTCCCGGGGCCTGGCGGCTCACCGCCTGGTTCACATAGCTGGGATAAAGCGCCAGGCTGACCCGCTGGCCAAACGCATCGCTGAGGGAGCTGAGCAGCGGCGACAGCAGGGTCTGACCCACGGCGGTGGCCAGGGCGGCGCCGGCCGCTCCGCCGGTGAGACCGGCGAGGGAGTTGCCGCCGATCAGGGCCACCAGCCGCTCCTGGGATAGCGGTGGGCTGCTGCGCAACCGCAGATTCTGGGCGATCTGATCGGCGGGGCCGCTGACGCTCACGGTCACCTGCACCAGCTTCATCTGGCTGAAGGAGGAGAAGCCAGCGTTCGGGTCGCTGCCGATGATCGAGGCCTGGCCCGGGCTGTTGCTGTTGGGCAACAACAGATCGAGACTGTCTGCCACCCGGGTGCGCAGGGCGATGTCTAAATAAGGCACCAGTCCGAGCGATGGGGTGAACACCGCCACATTGGGGGTGTCGGGATCAAGGTTGAAGCTGGTGGTGAACAGGTTGAGGCGACCTCCCAGCAGGCGCACGACGCCGGACAGCCGCAACGAAGGGTCCAGCGGGCCGTCCACGGTGATCAAGCCGGCTGTGTTGAAGTTGGCGATGCGGCCCATCACCACGCGCAGATTGGGCCCGAAGCGCAGTCGCAGCCGTTCGAAGCGGATCCAGGGCGCCCGCGGCATCGCCTCGTCCAACGACTCCGCCAAGCTGGACTGCACCGTGGGTCCCAGCAGCACCAGCGGCTCCTTGAAGTCCCACTTCGCCTCCAGCAATCCATGGAGATTGGTCGGTGCCGTCGGCTTGGTTGGCGGCGTGCCCTTGCCGTTGCCACGGCCGTTGTTCAGGGGCTGCATCGCGGCGGGACTGGCGTCGATGGCGCCGTTGGCAATGGTCAGCTGGCCCCCGACTTGCGGCGCGCTGAGGCTGCCGGTCAGGCTCAGCTTCCCCGCCCCGACGGCCTTCAGCCGACCGATCGCCAGCGGTAGCTCCTCCAAGCGAAGCGTCAGGGTCGGCGTGTCATCCAGGGGACGCACCAGGCCGATGCGCCCTTCACCGCGCAGGCGGCCCCGGGGGCCGATCGTGGCGCGCAGCTCCTGCACCAGAAGCTGTTCGAAGTCGAACAGCAGGGTGCCCTCGACGCCGCGCAAGGTCTGGTTGAACACTTGGCAGGTGCCGTCGCGCAACCGCAGGAAGCCATTGGCAACCGGTTCGCTGAGGCTGCCGCGCACCAACAGCTGCAGGTCGGTGCTGCCGGAGCTCCATTGGAACGCCTCGGGCCTGCTGTTAACCAGGAACCAAAGGCCATCGCTGCGGCTCGATAACCGCAGCTGCAGCCCATCCTGCTGGGGATCGAGGGGGACCAGTCCCGCCAGCACGACGCTGTTGGCGGCCCCGGCCGCCCGCAGCGCCAGATCGATCTGCAACGCATCCCCCTGCAGTGACACCCGCCCCGTTTCCAGCGTCAGCGTCTTGGGGCCCAACCGGCCATCGCTGAGCTCCAGATCCAGTTCCAAATCGGGGCGTTGTCCCCCCAGCCGGTAGCGCCCGATCGCGGCGAGGGTGCCGCGCAGGGTCTCCGGCACGGGGGTGAGCAGGTTGATCAGGGCAAAGGTCAGCCCCGTCAAGCTGAAGGTTCCGCCGCCGTTCTGCAGCGGACCCTCCAGGCGCAGCTCCAGCGGTGCTTGGGCCAGGGCCAGATCGCGGTCCTTGCGGCTGAGCCAGAGGTGGGCCCGGGCGGTCAGATCCGCCCGCAACTGACCCGGGCTCGGCCCCTTGAGCCGAACATCGGCATCAAGCAGCAGCCGCAGCTGGCGCGCCAGCTCGTCCCGAGAGCGGCGCAGCGCCGCCTGATCGCGCTGCTGCAACCTCTGGCGGGCCGCCTCGAGGGCCTTGAGCTGATCCTGCAGGCTATCGCTGATCGTCTCGATCGCCAAGCTGCCCAGATCCGCAGCCCGACCTCGCGCCGAAACCGGTTGACCGCGCCAGAGGGCCCAGCCCCGGCGCGCCTGGCGGAATGGCAACGCCGACAGCCCCCGGGCTTCGAAGTCCGCCTGCAGGGGACCGCGCCAATGGCCCAGAAGCCGCATGGCGACCAGGCCGCCCCCGAACGGCTCCAGCGTGCCCCGAACCCGATAGTCGCGGTCGTCGTAGCGCACATCGGCCGTCAGCCCGACGGCGCCGATGCCGAGCAGTTCCGGTCGCTCCAGCCGCAGACGACCCTGGAAGCTGAGGGGCTGCAAATCCAGGGTGCCGGCTCCCCCGAACGCCCCAGCGAGCGGCCGGGCGATGGCGCGCGGGCCCAGCGCCAGGCTGAGACCTTCGAGCGGCAGGGACCGGGCCTGCCAGCTGAAGCGCTTGGGGCTCCCCGCCAGCTGCAGCTCCCCCTCGCCCCGTTGGAGATTCACCCGTTCGGGCAGCCAATGCCGATTCAGGCGCATCCGCAGTTGGCCGTGGAGGGCCGGTGGCTCCGGCGCGAGGTCGATGTCGCGGTTGCGCAGCTGTCCCTGCCAGGTCTCCCGCAGCCGCAGGGGCCCCGCCCCGAGGTCGCGCAGCCGCAGGGCAAGGTCGGGCTGCAGGTTGTTGAGGGGCCCGCGCAGTGCGCCCGCAGCCGACAACTGTCCCAGCAGCTGGGTCTCGACCAGGGGGTTCAGGCGGGAGAGCGGCAGGTTGTCGAGGCTCAGCCGCGCTTCCAAGGGACCGAGGGCCGGGCCCGAGGCGGCAAACACCAGCGGCAGCTGGCCGCTGGCCCGCAGATGGCGAGAGCTGAAGCTCTCCAGCTCCAGGACCCCCGCCTGCCAGCCCAAGGATGCCTGCCAGGGTCCGAGCAGGCGTTGCTGGGCCTGGCCCAGCAACAGCCGCAGCTGCGGGGCGGCGGGGCTGCCCGCCAGGGAGAGGGTGCCGCTGAGGTGGGGATTGGTGAGCCAACTGGGCCAGGTCCTTCCCACCAGGGCGGCGGCATCGAGGCTCCAGGGACCCGACAGCCTGAGGCGGCGACCCACCTGCCCCGCCAGCCGCAGCCGGGTGTGGGGGCCGCGCAGCTCGAGGCGGCCATCCAGGCGGCCATCGGTCAACAGCTGGCCGCTCAGGCGCGCCTGCAGGGAACCGAGGCGCGCAACCTTGGCGGCAGCGGAGCTCTGGACCTCCAGGTTCAGGCGTCGGTCGGGGCCGAGTTGACCGCGCAGCTGGCCGCGCCAGTCACCGAAGCGCCAAGGGGTGCTGGCCAGCTCCAGCTGGCGGTCGCGGCAGCGCACGGGCAGCGCTGCCAAGCTCAGCGCATCGCCGCTGCCCGGCACCGGTCGCCAGCGCAGATCCTGCAGCGTCGCCTCCCCCAGGCAGCGGGGCTGGTCGCCAGCGAGCCGCAACTCCAGGCGGGCATTGAGTCGTCCCTGCAGGTCGAAGGCCGCACGGCGCTGGGCCGGGCTGGCATGGGCGGGCAGCGACTGGCGGACGGGAACACCGGCGACCAGGGGCAACAGGGAGGCGAGCGGCCACTGGGCGACGCGCAGCTGCGCCCAGCCCCGTTGGGGCCCCCAGCGGCCGTGGGCGCGCAGGCTGGCCTGGCCGGGACCGTCGCGGCGCCCTGCGCGCAGCTGCAGCTCCAGGCGCTGACGATCGGGCCGCAGCTGCAGCGACCCGGCCAGCTGCAGCGTCTGGATCGGCAGGCCGGGGCGATTGTCCTGCAGCCGCAAGCGGGCGGGTCCGGCCAGGTTCAGCGTCAGGTCCATGGGGCCGGCCCGACGGGTTGGCAGCTGGCCCGGCCGCCACCAACTGCCCGTGGCGTCGCGCCGCAGATCCGCCTGGACATCGATCAGATCGACCTGCAGCACCGGACCGCCGAGCTGCCAGCTGGCGACGGGATCGAGGCGCAGCCGCACGCCCTCGCTGGCCACCCGGGAGCGATCCCTGGCGGTGGGCAGCAATCGGCTCGGACCCAGCTCCAGCCCCGACCAGCTGAGCCGTTCGAACCGCCCGAGCTGCAGGGGATGGCCGAGCAGCTGCCCCAACTGCCGCTCCAGCTTCGGGCGCTGCAGGTCGTAGAGATGGGCCAGGACATGGTTGGCCCCGAACCACAGACCGATGATGCCGCCCGAGAGCAGCAGCCCCCAGGCGATCGGACGACGAGGGCGTTGTCGCGGCTGGCGCGCTCCTGACCGCCCTCCGTCTTCGTCAGGGCGGGCCTGATCGGATGGGCTCGGCGGGTCAGGATGGAACCCAAATGCCGGCAGCAAGGTCATCCTCCCCGGACTGTCACCGCCGTGCGCCGACGCAATATAAGGAGCCCGAACCGATGCACCAGCCCCCATGACTGCCGATCCGATCTTGTTGCGGGCCGGCGAAGCCCTGGGGGTGGCCGGCGGCTTGCTGGCGCTGGCCACCTTGGTGGCCTTCGTCGCCCGTTGGGGCCCGCGCTTCCGCCTGGTGGGCATCACCAGCTTCACGCTGTTGCTGGCGATCTCCTGCGCCGCCTTCGCCTTCAGCTACGTGCCCCGGGTGCAGGTGGCGGGTGCGGTCACGGTGCCGGTGGTGTTCGACGACGGCGATGCGCTGGTGGTGGCTGCGGCACCGCCGGACCTGCTGCCCGAGGCCTATGGCCCGACGGTCGAGCAGGTGGCCCGCAACCTGCGCGGCTCCGGCCGCGGCGGCGATGGCGGCGTGGTGCGGGTGCGGCTGCGGCGGCTGGTGCCGGCGGCCGCGGGTGCCGCCCAGCCGCTGGTGCTAGCGGAGGCGCAGCGCGATCTGGCCAGCGGCGCGATCAGCCTCAGCCCCTGAGCGCAGCGGCCAGCGCCCCCGGGCGGTTGGGGCCTTGAGGCGCCACGGCAAGCGGCCGACGCGGCGATCCGGTCGCCTCGGGAAGTGACCCCGGCAACCAACCGGGATTTCAAGCCCCTGAGTTGAGTGGAGTGCTTCGCATTGGCCAACGCATGCCCCGCCAACGCAGGCCCTGCCGACCAGGCCCCGCTGCCCGGGGGCGGGCCAGGGAGCTGCTTCTGTTGCTGACCTTGGCCGCCTGCCTGCCGCTGTGGACCGCCGCCGCACCGGCCCAAGCCGCATCGGCACTGCTCGAACAAGTCCGCAACAACCCGGCCCTGGCCCGCAGCTACTGCGCCCGCTTCAGCCAGCTGAACGCCGAAGGCGTTTCGGCCACCTCCAAGCGATCGATCGATGACGTGGCGACCAAGCAGGGCCTCAGCGCCGTCGATGCAGAGGTGCTGATCACCTATGTCATCGGTCTGTACTGCCCCGACGTTCGCTGAGTGACCGGCCCCGAAGACCTCTGGATGCCCTGCGCCGACGGCATCCGCCTGGCCACCCGCCTGTGGAGACCCCCCGGTGCTGGTCCGGCGCCGGTGCTGCTGATGCGCCAGCCCTACGGCCGCGCCATCGCCTCCACCGTCACCTACGCCCATCCCGCTTGGTACGCCTCCCATGGCTTCCTGGTGGCGATCCAAGACGTGCGCGGACGGGGCGATTCCGAGGGAGAGTTCAGCGGATTTGCCCAGGAGGCCCGGGACGGAGCGGAGGCGGTGCGCTGGGCCCGGCGCCTGCCTGGAGCCAACGGCAAGGTGGGCGTTTATGGGTTTTCTTATCAGGGCCTGACCCAGCTGCTGATCGAACCGAGCCCCGCCGCCGCGACGGCATCCGGCCGCGGGGTTGCGGCCCGGGGCGCGGAGCCCTGCGCCGACCCCCTGGATGACCCCCTTCCCGATTGCCTGGCGCCAGCCTGCTGCGGGGTCGATGAGCGCCTGCACTGGGCCAGCGAGGGCGGCGCCCACTGGTGGGGGCTGGGGCTCGCCTGGGCGTTGCAACTGGCGGCCGAGGGCTGCCGGCGCCGCGGCGATCAAGAGGGTTGGCGACAGATTCGCAGCAGCCTGGACAGCGGCGCCTTTCTGCGAGACGGCCTCGATCTGCTGCAACGCCATGATCCCGACGGGATGGGTCTGAACTGGTTGCGCCGCGATCCGCTCCGGCCGCAGGGCTGGCGACGCCATGAGCCGCCGCCCTCTTTGCTGCGGCGCCCGCTGCTGCTGATCGCCGCATGGCATGACCCCCATCTGCGCGGCAGCCTCGATCTCTGGCGGCGGGCGCGGCGGGCCGGCGGCGAGCCCTGGCTGCGGATCGGCGCCTGGAGCCATCTCGACTGGCGCGGCGGCCTGGACCAGCTCCAGCTCGCCTTCTTTCGGGCCCATCTTCCGGTCGCCCCCGCGGCGACGGCAAACACGGCCAACACGACAGGGCCCGACGGCGGCGACCTGGACCCGCAGCGGTTGGCCCAGCGCTGCGCCCTGCAGGCCGCGGAGGACGGTCCCTGGCGGCAGGTGGCCCGGCAGCAGCGGCTGGCCTGGCGATTGCATAGCGATGGCCTGGCGGCGGTGCGCAGCGATGAGGGCCTGCTGATCGCCGAGGCGGGGCGGGAGCCGCGCTCGGAGGCAGGCCCCGCGCTGGACCCCAACCCGCCAGCGCTCGTGCTCGTGCATGATCCCTGGCGTGCCGTGCCCGGCCGGGGCGGGCACCTGGGCCTCGATGCCGGCATGGTTGCCCGCGAGGATCTCGACCGCCGCGCCGACGTGGCCTGCTTCAGCAGCGCGCCGCTGACGCAGCGCCTGCGCCTGCAGGGCGTGCCGCAGCTGGCGATTGTCGTCCAGGCAGACCAGCCGGGCTTTGATCTCTGCGCCGCCCTGTCGCTGCTGGCGCCGGATGGCCGCGCCTGGCAGCTCAGCAGCGGCGTGGCCCGCTTCCTGGGCGACCACTGCCTGACCTGGCGGCGGCGCCGACTGCAGTTGCAACCCCTATTGCGGGAACTGGAACCGGGGCAGCGGCTGCGGCTGTCGCTGGCCGCGGCGGCCTGGCCCCAGATCGGCGTCAACCGCGGCGATGGCAGCCCCTGGGCGGGCGCCGTCGGCCCCGCCCATCGACAGATCACCCTGCGCTTTGATCTGCGCACGGCTCGCCTCTGGCTGACTTCGATGTTTGGGGCAAACTAAGCCGACTCGAGCGCCGTTCATGCCGCCACACCGGACCCCCCTTCGCCGCAGCCTGATGGTGCTGGCAGCTGCAGGCCTGCTGTCGGGATCCGCAACGGCGGTGCGGGCCCAGACTTCAGACGCCGGAACAGCGGCCTCCACCGCCGCGGCTCCGGCCCAGCTCCCCGCGGCGGTGATCGAGGCCCAGGCCAGGGCCGCGGCGGAACGGGTTCTGCAGGCGCTGCGCGCTGGTGACGCCAAGGCTCGCTACGCCCAGTTCGCCCCCAGGCTGCAGCGGATGACCAGTCCATCGATGGTGCAAAGCCATCTGGTGCGCCAACCCAAGCTGTTGCGCTGGACGATCACGAGCGTGGTGCCCGGAATGGAGTCGAGCATCGTTGATGCCAAGCTGGTAACAGCCGCTGGCGAGCGGCTGTTATCGATGGCGATCGACACCAAGGGACGTCTGGAGGGTTATCACTATGATGCCTCCGATCAACCGGCCGCCAAGGTGGCCCAACAGTTCGTGGAGGCTCTTGGCCAAGGGCGATTTGTGCTAGCCAGCAGTTTCCTCAGTTCCCAAATGCAGGCTGAAATCTCACCGGCCAACCTGCAGGTGAAATGGCAAAACCTGCAACGGTTAACGGGAAACTTTGTGCGGGTGCGCAAGGCTTTCCAGGCGGAGAACACTACGGATGCCAGGTTGGTTCTGGTCAACACGGAGTTCAATCGCTTCAGCGACAATCTTTTTGTGATTCTCAACGGTCGTAACGAAATCACCGGTGTCGACTTCCCGAAGACCCCCAATCCGCCGGCCAGCGCACCGTGAAGCTGGCGCTGCCGTCAGCGGGGGCAGGCGTTGAGCCCACGGCTTGGGGCGGCTGCCTGACTGACCCTTCGGTCGGGACTGGCGTTGCGAGGTCTTGCGGCGGCCGCCGTAAGCTCCCGAGATCGCAGCGCCCTTCATCCCATGCCCTTCTCCAGCCTCGATTGGATGGTCGAAGACGCCCTGCGTCTGGCCGAATGTCGCCATGACCATCCCTTCGCGGTTCTGGGTCCCCAACCGCTCCCGGGCGGCGGCTGGGTGGTGCGGGCTTGGGTGCCCGATGCCGAATGGGTGCAGTGGATCTCCGCTGACGACCCGCAGGCCACCCCGCAGCCGATGGAAACCCCTCACCATCCCTGGGTGTTCGAGCGGCAGCTGGATCACGACCCCGGCTGTTACTACCGCCTGCGAATTCGACGCGGGGGCATCGAGCATGATGCTCACGACGCCTGGGCATTCCGCGAGGAATGGATGGGCGAGCTCGATCGCCATCTTTTTGCGGAAGGCAACCATCACCACATCTGGCAGCGCATGGGTGCCCATGTTGGTGACCGCCAAGGCATCACTGGTGTTCAGTTTTGCCTCTGGGCTCCCAACGCCCGCAGCGTGTCGATACTGGGTGATTTCAACGGTTGGGACGGTCGCATGCACCCGATGCAATCGCGGCTGGGTGGATGCTGGGAGCTGTTCATCCCCGGCCTTCAAGCGGGTGCCGTATACAAATATGAAGTCCGCACGCAGCAGGGACATTGCTATCAGAAGACCGATCCCTACGGCTTCCAGCATGAAGTGAGGCCGAACCATGGCTCGGTGGTTTGTCCGCTCGACACCTATCAGTGGAGCGATGGCAGCTGGCTGGCGGAACGCGACAGTCGCAATCCCCTCGACCAACCGGTCGCTGTTTACGAGATGCACCTCGGCAGCTGGTTGCATGCCTCGGCCGATGAGCCCTATCGCGAAGCCGATGGCAGCCTGCGATCACCTGTGCCTGCCGCCGATCTCAAGCCGGGTGCACGCCTGCTCACCTATCCGGAACTAGCCGATCGGGTCATCCCCTATGTGAAGGCCCGTGGCTTTACACACATCGAACTGATGCCGATTTCTGAGTATCCGTTTGATGGCTCCTGGGGTTATCAGGTTACCGGCTGGTATGCCCCCACAAGCCGCTACGGCAGCCCGGATGAATTCCGCGCCTTTGTGGATCGTTGCCATGAGGAAGGTTTGGGCGTGATTCTTGACTGGGTACCTGGCCACTTCCCCAAAGACTCCCATGGGCTTGCCTTCTTTGATGGCCAGCACCTTTACGAGCACGCCGACCCACGCATTGGTGAACATAAGGAGTGGGGCACATTGATCTTTAACTACAGTCGCAACGAGGTGCGCAACTTTCTAGTCGCTAATCTGGTTTATTGGTTCGATCAATTCCATATCGATGGCATTCGCGTTGACGCGGTAGCATCAATGCTCTACCGCGACTATTTGCGTCCAGACGGTGAGTGGATCGCCAATGAAAACGGCGGCCGTGAAAACATTGAAGCTGTCAGGTTTTTGCAGCAAGCTAATTATGTATTGTTCCAGTATTTCCCGGGCGCCCTATCAATAGCGGAAGAATCTACCACTTGGCCGATGGTAACACAGCCAACCGATATCGGTGGCCTTGGCTTCAACTTGAAGTGGAACATGGGCTGGATGCACGACATGCTCGACTACTTCGAACTTGACCCCTGGTTCCGTCAATTTCACCAGAATAATGTTACCTTCTCAATCTGGTACGCTTTTACCGAAAACTTTATGCTGGCTCTCAGCCACGATGAAGTGGTTCACGGCAAGAGCAACCTACTGCACAAAATGCCAGGCGATGATTGGCAAAAGTTTGCGAATGTTAGAGCACTACTAGCCTATATGTGGACTCACCCAGGTAAGAAAACAATTTTTATGGGCATGGAGTTCGGACAACGTGCAGAGTGGAATGTATGGGGAGATCTGCAGTGGGAGCTGCTCCAGTACGAGCCTCATCTGTCGCTGCGACGCATGATCGATGAGCTGAATGTCTTCTACAAATCAGAGCGGGCGCTGTGGGGTGATGATTTCAATCAATATGGCTTCCAGTGGATCGATTGCAACGACAGTCGTCACTCGGTGATCAGTTTCATGCGCCGTGATAGCAGCAGTGGCCGTTGGTTAGTCGTGGTGGCGAATTTCACGCCCCAGAGCCATTCCCACTACCGTATTGGCGTGCCGCTGCCCGGCTATTACACCGAAGTTTTCAATACCGACAGCGAACGTTACGGCGGCAGCAATCTCGGCAACTTGGGAGGTAAATTTACTGATCCCTGGGCGATTCACGGTTATGAAAATTCGCTAGATCTCTGCCTGCCACCGCTCAGCGTACTGATCTTCCGCCGAGATGAAAGCCGCAGTTTGCTGCAGCAACAGGACCTCGATGGGGCTACTGCCACAGCCGCCGAGATCAGCGACGGCTAATCGTTCATGCCAGCCGCCCAGCAGCCGCCGCGACGCTCCCGCTTGCACGCCCGCGATGCGTTCTACCGCCAGCTACTGCTGCTCTGTGGGTGCCTGTCGGTGGCGATGTGCTTGCCGGCACCGGCCACCCGCTTTAGCCATGTCGGCTTCCTGCTGCTCACCGTGCTACTGGCCAAGGGGTTGGCCCCCAGCCTGCAGGCCAGCAGCGGACGTCGCCAGATGTTGATCAATAATCTTTATAGCTATCTGGCAGGGTTCACAGCCCTCATCCAGCTGCTTTGGCTATGGCAGCCAACCCTGATCAGTCTCAGTGCACCGCTGCTATTGACCTCCTACGTCGTGTTCATCGGCTGGAGCCTGATGCGGCTACTCGCCAGTCTCTCCCACGAGCAAGCGATCGACTCGCGCCTGCTTTCGGGAGCCACGGCCGGTTATTTGTTGTTGGGATTGAGTGGTGGCCTGATGCTTAGCGTGTTGGAATCGGCCGTGCCGGGTGGTTTTCGCGACAACATCACCAGCCTGCCGCTCAGGCTCGCGCTGCCGCAGGCGGATGTCGGACTTCCCTGGGACATGGACTTTGCCCGCCTGGTGTATTTCGCCTTTGTCTGCCTCACCACAGTGGGCTTTGGCGACATCACGCCGGTGACGCCGCTGGCCCGGCTGGTGAGCATCAGCCTGAGCGTGCTCGGTCCGCTCTACATCGCCGTGGTGCTGGGTCTCCTGTTATCCCGCCTCAGCTCCCGGACCGCAGGCGCTGATCTCCCCGCTCCCCCTCGCTCCGAGGCGGACGGGGAACAGCATTGAAGACAGCAGGCTCCGCTTGAGCCGGAACGCCAGGCTGATCTGGATCGACAGCGCTAGCCGCCGCGGTCTCCCGCTGCAAAACCGCCCGATCGAGCGCCTGCCGCGTCAGCACCGTGACCAGGGCCGCCCGCGCCGCTTGCAGCTCCCGCTGCACCAGCAGCACCTCGGTGATCGTCTCCACCTGGGCGCGATAACGCAGCTGGGCATCGCGCAGAGCCCGCTCTCCAGCCAGCACCGCTGTCCGAGCCGCATCAATCGCCGCGGGGGCGGTCTGCAACGCCGCCCAGGCACTGCTGATGTCCTCGCGGATGCGGCGGCGCGCCAGCTCTTCATCGCTCTGCAACAGCTCCCGTTGGCGATCGGCCAGGGAGACCGCAGCGCTGGAGCGCCCCCCGTCGTACAAGGGTTGGCGCAGCAGCAGGGCCGCCCCCCAGTTGTAGAAGGACCCGGAGAGGGAGCCGTTGAACTGCTGTGACGGCAGGCCCACGCCCCCCTGGGGGCTGTTGAGGCTTCCCCCGGAGTTCAGCACCGGCACTGCCAGATTGTCGCCGCTGTAGCCACCGCCCACCAGCAGCGACAGCGACGGCAGCATCAGCGCCCGGGCAGCCAAAGCCTGCTGGCGTTGGGCCTTTTGCTGAGCCTCCAGGGCCTGCAGCAGCGGCCGATCGCGCAGACCCCGCTCGAGGCTTGTGCTCAGATCCAAAGGCCAGGCCGGTTGCGGTTCGATCGGATCCGCCGCGCTGGGGGCCTGGTCAGGCGGCAGGTTCAACAGAGCGGCCAGCTGCTGGCGCAGCTGGAGCAGCTGGCCGCGGGTCTGGGCCAGGCCCTGCTCATCATTGGCGCGCAGGGAGCGGCTGCGCAAGACATCGATCCGTGGCGCCAGGCCGCGGCGGCGGATCGTCTCCGCATCCCGCTCCAGCGCTCTGGAGGCCAGCAGCGCCTGCTGCCAGATCGGCACCAACGCCTGCTGGAGCTGCAGCTGGCGATACGTGCTCTCCAAGTTGAAGCGCACCTGCCGCTGGGTCTCCCGCTGGCTGGCGCTGCTCGCCTGCCACTCCGCCCGGCTGGCCGCCAACTCCGCCTTCTGGCGCCAGGGCAACAGGTTCACATCCAGCACGAGCCCGATGTTGCCGAAGGTGTTCTGCAACACGGCGTAGCCGTTTTGGCCGAGCGACAGGCTCAGATCCCCCAGCGTGGGGAGGTTGGACAAGAAGCCCACCGAGGTGCCCACCTCCGTGTAGCTGCCCATGCCGATCAGGCCCAGTTGGGGGCGCAACACCGCAGTGTTCAGGTCGATCAGAGCGCGATCACGGGCCAATAGCTGCTGGCTGCGGTTCAGTTCCAAGGAGACCGCCTGACCGCGCTCCAGCACCTGTCGCAGCGTCAGCGGCGCTCCGCCAGCGAGGCCCGCGAAGCCGCCGCTCGGCAGAGGCCCAGGCTCCTGATCGACCCGGTCCGCCCCCGGCGCTGCGCTGGGGCGGCCGGCTGTGGCTGCCGCGGCGGGCCCGCGGCCACCCGTCGGGTGAAGCGCTGCAGCCTGCGCCGCGGCGAACGCCCAACCATTCAGGGCGATGCCAGCCATCGCCAGCCGCAGGCCGGCGCGACGCGGACGAAGGCGGATCCGGATGCGGAGCGGAGCAAACACCTGGCGTTTCCGGATTCGCGGCGGATCTTAAGGGCGATCACCGATACGATTCCCGCACTCCAGAACCCAGATGAGCCCGTCCGCGTCCCCCCTGTTCTGGCGGCTTTATCCCTGCCTGCCGACAGCATTGGTGGCGGGCCTGAGCCTGCTCTGGTCCGCCCATCCCAGTGTGCCGGTGCTGGTGCACGGCATGGGCCTGCTGGCGCCGCCGGAAACCCGCCGCGGTTTCTTTGCCCGCGGGCCGGGGGAGGTGCAGGAGCTGCTGGTCCAACCCAACGGCGAGGTGCGCCAGGGCCAGCTGCTGCTCACCCTCAGTCGCGTCGGCCAGAATGCCCCGGGCGGCGGCACGATCGAACCCGACAGCCCCGCAGTGACCGCTGCCCGACTGGCCGCCGTGGCCCAGCAGCTGCGCACGCTGCGCGTGCAAGGTCAGGCCCTCGATGACCAGCAGCAGGCCATGGTCACCCGGCGCCTGCAGATCACCACCACCAACAAACCGGTCGCCAGCCAGCTCAAGGCGCTGGAAAGCCTGCGCCGGGACGAGGTGATCGCCCGTTACAGCCCCCTCTGGGTGGCCGCCCAGGATTTGTGGTTGCGCAATCGGGCCGAGGTCGCCGCGGTGGATGCGCGCCTGGCCGAGCTGCGGGCCCAGCGCTCGACCCTGCGGGCCCAGGCGGCTGAGCTGCGGGCCCAGCAGGCCCGACTGGAGAGCTTGGCCTTGAGCCAGAAGGTGTTCAGCCCGGTCAGCGGCCGGGTCTTGGATGTGGCGGTACAACCCGGACAGCCGGTGCTGCCCGGGCAGAAGCTGGGCAACATCGCCATCCCCTCCCCCCAGAGCGGTCGCCAGGCGGTGGTGCTGTTCACCGCCGCCGATGCGGCCCGGCTGGCGGTGGGAGCGGAGGTGAAGCTCAACCCCCAGTTGCTCAGCCGCGACAGCTACGGCAATGCCGAACAACGCTATGGCTTGGTGCCCGGCAGGATCGTTCGTCTCTCCAGCGACAGCGTCGAGCTGGCGGAGGTGGCCTCCCAGGTGGGCAGCGAGGAGGAGGCCGCCAACCTGATGGCCAGCGCCCGCCAGAAATCCTTCGGGGAAGGCGGCGATCTGACCAGCCAGCTCCCCGGTCGCAGCAGCGCCCCGCTGGTGTTGGCGGTGGTGGAGCTGGAGCGGGCCGCCACCCCCTCGGGTCTGGCCTGGACCCGCAGCCGTGGCCCGGCGCGGCCCCTGCCCAGCCGCACCCCGGCGGAGGTGGAGGCCGAGGTGGAGATGCGCTCGGTGCTGAGTTACGTGGCACCCTTCTGGCGCTGGATCAGCGGCGCCCGCGCATGACCCCCAACCCCGATCTCCACCCTCGCCACCAGCCCCTGATCGGTCGGCTGCTGGCCCCCTGGCGCCGCCCCTGGCCCTGGCTCAGCCTGCTGCTGCTGGTCATCTGCAGCCGCAGCGAACCGCCACGCCTGTGGTTCTGGTTCTCGCTGCTACTGATCAGCCTGCTGGTGGGGCTGTTGCAAAGCCTCGCGCGCCGACCTTGAAGAGCACCGGCCTGCGCGGTCTGCGGCTGGTGGCAGCGGTCGCCCTCGCCGCCGCCCTCACCTGGACCATCTGTCAGACGCTGGGCCTGGCGGCGGCCGCCCCTTACGGCGTGGTCATCGCGGCGGTGCTGATGCGCCCGGATTTCCAACCCTGGCCCAAACCGGCCCTGGTGTTGCTGCCGTTGGTGGTGACCGTGGGGTTGAGCCTGGGCACCTTTCTCAAACCCCTGCTGGAGGCGCCGGAGGTGTGGCAGTTCGCCGTGGTGACAGCGATCGCCCAGGGCCTCGGCCAAGCCCTGCCGGATCGGTTGATGCTGGCGCGCAATCTGCTGGCGGTGCTGGCGGTGCTGCCGCTGCTGGGCGGCAATGCCACCTGGCTTTCGGCCTGGCACCAGCTGCTGGCCGTGCTGCTGGGACTGGCCACAGCCCTGCTGGTGCAGACGGCGCTGCGGCTGCCGCAGGACAGCCCCGCGGCGGCCCCAACCCCCAAGCCCAACCCCCGGGAGGCCGAGGCGCTGCCTGAGCGCAACTTGGCCATGCGCTTCGCGGATCCCTATTTTTGGCGCAAGCTCGCCATTTCCACCCTCGCCCTCAGCATCGGCATGGGGGTGGGGGCGGTGACGCCGAAGTATCTCTACTTCGGCGTGGTGCTGCTGCTCAACGACAGCCTCGGCGCCACCTTGTTGCGGGTGCGGGACCGGATGGTGGGCGTCAGCCTGGGGGTGCTGATGCCGATGCTGGTGTTCAACACCTTCCCGATCCATGCCCTCAGCGTGGCGCTGGTGATGGGCGGCACCACCGCCCTGATCGTGGCGGTCGGGCTACTGCCCCATCTGCGCACCGCCCTGATTTCCAGTGGCGTCACCTACGTGGGCTATGGGGCCCTAACCGACTGGTATGTACCGCACCGCTGGCTCGACTACCTGCTGGGCTCCGGCCTGGCGCTGCTGGTCTGTCTGCTGGTGCGACCCCTCTCGGCGTGGCAGCAGTTCCGCCAGCTGGCCCGCTCCGGCGCAGGGCTGACGGCGCCGCTGGAGGCCCTGCTGCCCAGCGCCTTAGAGGAAGCGCGGCTGCTGGGCCAGGAGCCGGAGTTTCGCGAACTGCTGCGCCAGCTGCAGCCCAGCCCGGCACCGCGAACTTAGCTGGGCAGGGGCATGCCCAGCTCCTGGAAGCGGCGGCAGATGGCCAGCCGCAGGGAGGAGGTGACGGCACCGGCTTTGAGGGGATCGTCGATCGAGAAGCTGAGTCCGTATTGATAGGCGTCGCTGCCGAACTCCTTCAACCGGGCCACGGGGGCTGGCTGGGCCAGGATCGCTGGCTGGGCGGCGGCCACCTGTTGCAACAGCTCAATGATTTGCTCCGGAGCCCATTGGTTGTCGACCGACAGGCTGAGGCTGCAGCGCCGCATCCGATCGCTGCGGGTGTAGGTGGTGGTGGCGGTGGTGAAAAAGTTCTGATTCGGCACCACCAGCTCTGCATTGTCGCTGCCCCGCCAAAGCGTGGTGGCCCGGGGCCCGAGCCGGCGCACCTCGCACACCTCGCCGTTATGCATCAGCACCTCCCCCGGCCGCACGGAACCCTCGATCAACAACCACAGACCGCTGATGATGTTGGACACCACCTCCTTGATGCCAAAACCCAGGCCCACGGACAACCCACCCGCCACCGCCAGCAGTCCGTTCTGATTGATGCCCAGCCGCCCCAGGGCCCAGACCACTCCCAAGGCGAGGACCACATAGCGCAAGATCAGTTCCAGGGCTCGCCCACTGCCATCGCTGATGCCGAGCGTTCGTTGCAGCAGGGTGCTGATCCAGTTGGCCGGCAGCTCCATCCCCACCAGCAGCAGATACAGCACCACCAGCACCTGAAACACCGTGCCGATGGTGACCTCGCTGTCGAACCACACCCCGAGCGAGAGGGTGGCGAGATCACCCAGGCTGCCGAGGGCATCCAGGCACACCAGCAGCACCCCTAACAGGAACAGGGGACGCAGCAGGCGTGTCACCAGCACCTGGCGGTTGGCCGGGGCCATGATGCGGACCAGCACCTGGTTTTCCAGCAGCCGCAATACCATCCAGGCCAGGCTGATCTGGAACAGCAACAGCACCAGGCCGGCCCGTTGGCCGAGGGCCGTCAGGACCAGCGTGATCAGTCCGGTCCCCAGGCCGATGGTCATCACCGAAGTCCAGCGCCAAAGGAACGTGAGCGCGACCGGTCGCGACGGCCGCCAGCGGCGCAGCTGCTGGATCAGCACGATCCAGGCCAGAGCCAGCAGCAACTGCTGCAGTACCGAATAGCGTTGCAGAAATGACAGCCAACCGAGAACTTCGCCGTAAAAGTGGTTGATCATGGGCTTGGACGGCTTGGGGCTGGGCTGAGCTCCAGCAACCGATCGGCACCCTGCTCGGGCGTCAGCACCCCCACCATCACCTGAGAGAGCAGGGTTGTGATGGTGGGCAGCACCCGCTGGACCCGATCCGCGGAAAACGGCAGGGCCAGCAGCGGGGTGCCCTGTTCGAACTGGCGCTCAGCCGCCGCCAGGGAGGCCAGCCGGCCGGAGCTGGCCACCGGCACCGGCACGGTGCGGTTGCTGGGCAGCACCATGCGGGTGGAGAGGGTGATCTCGCGCTGCACGAGGGGATCGAGGCTCATCTCGGCCAGGGCTAGTGCCAGGCGTCGCTGGCTCGGCGAGGAGTCGAGGCCGAGGGCCCAGACCCGCAGGCTGGAGTAAGGGCTGGGGGGGCCGCCGGGTCCCGAGGGCAACGGAGCCACCCCCAACCGTTTCCCCATGGTCCGGTCCAACCGCTTCAGGCTGAGGCTGTAGCAGGGAATCCAGCTCAACCGACCCGATTCGAGGCCCATGGTGAGGTCTTCCGGACCGGAGCCCACATCCACATGGCTCTGCAGGGTCATGCGGCGCAGCCAGCGCAGCCAGGTGAGCAGCTGCTGGCGATCGCGCTCCAGGCCCCTGGGCTTGCTGCTGATGTCCCCGACGATGATCGGTCCCATGGCCTCCTGGGCCCCGAGGGCGCCGGCGGTCCACCAGATGCCGATCGGCTCCACCGTCAACCCGATCGACCGCCCCGAGGCAGCCAGGGCCAGGAGCTCGTCAACGGTGGTGGGCGGACGGGGGACTCGGCTGCGGTCGTAGCAGGCGAGGGTGATCTCGTTGAACAGCGGCAGACCGGCGATGCCCTTCGGTGTACGCACCCGCGAGAGATTGTTGGGCAGCAGCAGCGTCAGGCTCCTGCGGATGCCGGCGCTGTCGGGCAGCGGCCGAATCAGCCCGCGGTTCAACAGTGCCACGGCCATGGGGGAGCGCACCAACAGCAGGTCGGGGCCGAGACCACGGCTGTTGGCTTTCTGCAGGAATTCGGTCAAGCCATGCTCCGACTGCACCGAGATCTGCACCTGCACCGAGGGATGGATCTGATGGAAGTAATCCAGCAGCGGCTGCCAAGCCTCCTGATCGCGATAGTCGCGATGCAGCCACTCCACCCGGGCGGTGGGCACGAGCAACACGTGCAGGGTTTGATGGCCGACAGGGCTGAAGCTGGCGCAGCCGCTCAGGCCCGGCAGCAGGCTGGCCAGCAGCGGCAGGGTCAGGCGCCTGCGGCCTGGCCGCGGCGAGCAGCGGTTTGGGTTGAGCGCTCCCGCAGGGGTTGACGCCGCGGCCAGGGGGGGCAGCAGGGCCCTGGCCAGGGCGATCGCGGCGGGCTGGAGCAGGGCGGCAGCGGCCCGCTGCAGGGCGCGACGGCGGACGCCAGCCGCGGGGCGGTGCGCGTCGATGCGTCGGAGTGTTGCGATGGCCAGGTGAGCGCGGTGGGACGGCGTCAGCGACAGGAGCGACTGGGAGGGGGGGCGGCGGATGGTTCCGGCTCCTGGCAACGCGCTCCAAGCCATTGTGCTGACCGCTGCGGGCACCGCCAGGCCTTGCCGGTTGCCGTGCACCGGGCCCAAGCGGCGCCGCCGCGGGCGGTGCGAAGACCGGTGAAAGGCTCAGCTAAGTTGCCCGATCGCCTGCTCCCGTCTCCATGACCGATTCCGCCCCCCTGCTGCTGCGCGCCGCCCGCGGCGAACAGGTGGAGCGACCGCCGGTCTGGATGATGCGCCAAGCGGGGCGTTACATGAAGGTCTACCGCGACCTGCGCGATCGCCACCCGGGCTTTCGCGAGCGTTCCGAAAATCCCGATCTCTCCTATGAGATCTCGATGCAGCCGTTTCATGCCTTCGAGCCCGATGGCGTGATCCTCTTCTCCGACATCCTCACGCCCCTGCCGGGCCTGGGGATCGACTTCGACATCGTCGAGAGCCGGGGGCCGATCATCGAGCCGGCCATTCGCAGCCAGGCCCAGGTGGATGCCCTGCGGCCGCTCAACCCGGCCGAGGCGTTGCCGTTCGTGGGTGAGGTGCTGGGTCGGCTGCGCCAGGCGGTGGGCAACCGGGCAGCGGTGCTGGGCTTTGTCGGCGCCCCTTGGACCCTGGCCGCCTACGCGGTGGAGGGCAAGAGCAGCAAGACCTACTCGGTGATCAAGGCGATGGCCTTCCGCGAGCCGGCACTGCTACACCAGCTGCTGGGCCACCTGGCCGATTCGATCGCCAGCTATGTGCGCTACCAGATCGATTCCGGCGCCCAGGTGGTGCAGCTGTTCGACTCCTGGGCCGGCCAACTCAGCCCGATCGATTACGACACCTTCGCGGCGCCTTACCAAAAGCGGGTGATCGACCAGGTCAAGGCCACCCACCCCGACACGCCGCTGATCCTTTACATCTCCGGCAGCGCCGGCGTGCTGGAGCGCATGGGCCGCACCGGTGTCGACATCGTCTCGCTCGATTGGACGGTGGACATGGCCGACGGCATCGCCCGCCTGCCCGAGCATGTAGGTGTGCAGGGCAATGTCGATCCAGGCCTGCTGTTCGGTACGCCGGCAGGCATCCGTGAGCGCATCGTCGACACGGTGCGCAAGGCCCGCGGGCGTCGCCACATCCTCAACCTCGGCCACGGCATCCTGCCGGGCACGCCGGAGGGCAACGCCCGCGTGTTCTTCGAGACCGGCAAGGCGGTGCAGGAGCTGTTGGGAGCCGCCGTTTGACCGGGTCACCCTTCGCGGCCGCCAAGCCTGACCCGGCGCCGCTGCCGCCGCCGCCGGCCCGGTCGGACGAGCCAACGCCACGCATCTTGATCACGGGCGCTTCGGGGTGTGTCGGCCAGCACATCGCCGACCTGCTGTATCGCGAGACCGATGCGGAGCTGCTGCTCTGGCTGCGGGATCCAGCCAA
>CAYOCW010000008.1:0-28029 GCA_964402615.1 uncultured Cyanobium sp.
CCGCACCGGCGGCGGGTTCTGCTGCAGGTGGCGGATCTGCACCGGTGAGGTGTGGGTGCGCAGCAGCCGTTCCACCCCATCGGCACTGGGCGGCAGATAAAAGGTGTCCTGCATGTCCCGCGCCGGATGGTGGGGCGGGATGTTGAGGGCGGTGAAGTTATGGAAGTCGGTCTCCACCTCCGGGCCCTCGGCGACCCGATAGCCGAGACCGCTAAACAGATCGACGATTTCCTCAATCGTGGCGATCAACGGATGGCGATGGCCGGGCGGCACGAAGCGACTGGGGGCGGTCACGTCGATGCGCTCCCGCTCTAGCCGTTCCGTCAGCGCCGCTGCGCGCAGCGCCTCCAGCCGCTGCGTCAGCTGCTCCTGCACCAGATCTTTCAGCAGGTTGGCCCGTTGCCCCAAGCGGGGCCGCTCCTCAGCCGGCAGGCGTCCCATCGCGGCGAGCACAGCGGACAGGCGCCCCTTGCGCCCCAACAGGCCGACCCGCAACTCCTCCAGCTGCGCAGCCGTGCCGCTCGCCGCGATGTCGGCGACCGCCTCCTGCTCGAGCTGCTCCAGCTGCCGCGTCAGGTCTTGCAGGCTGGGGCTGGAGCTCACGGCGGCGACAAGCTGGGTGGATGACTGTAGGGAGCGGACCCGATGGCGAACCGGCCCCGCCACGATCGGACGGCGCAACCCGTGGTGTGCTGGCGGTGGCTGCCGCGGCAGGAGGCGTCCAAGTAACTTTCCGGCTGCGCCTGCCCGGCGTGGCCCACGACCGAATCGTCCCCTCTGCTCTCCAGGTCCATGGCACCCTTGCGCATCTTGATCAGCAACGATGACGGGGTGTTCGCCGCCGGCATCCAGGCCCTGGCCGCGGAGGCGGTGCAACGCGGCCACCAGGTGACCGTGGTCTGCCCCGACCGGGAGCGCTCGGCCACCGGCCACGGGCTCACCCTGCAGACGCCGCTGCGGGCTGACCGGGCCGACCAGCTGTTCGCCGAGGGCGTCACCGCCTGGGCCTGCAGCGGCAACCCCTCGGACTGCGTCAAGCTGGGCCTGTTCAGCCTTTTGGACGCCATGCCCGATCTGGTGCTGTCCGGGGTGAACCACGGACCCAATCTCGGCACGGATGTGCTCTATTCCGGCACGGTGGCGGCGGCGATGGAGGGAACGATCGAAGGCCTGCCCGCCCTGGCCGTCAGCTGCGCCGATTACCAGTGCCGCCAGTTTGAGCCGGCGGCCCGGATCGCCTTGGAGGTGGCGGAAGCGATGCTGGCGGCGGGTTGGCCCGAAGGTCTGCTGCTGAACCTCAATGTGCCGGCCGAGCCGGCTGAATCCTTGGGGCCGCTGCGCTGGTGTCGCACGGCCGTGCGGCGCTACATCGACCAGTTCGATCGCCGCGTCGATCCGCGCGGTCGCACCTACTACTGGCTGGCGGGGGAGGTCGCCAACGACCTTGCGGCCCAGGTGGCGGGCCCGGACAGCTGGCCGGTGGATGTGGCCTGGATCGAGCAGGGAGGCGTCTCCCTGTCGCCGTTGCAGCCGGAGTTGTTCTGGCGCGGCGCCTGCGAGCAATTGCCAGCGGCCTCAAGCCTGGAGCCGGGGCAGCCCGCGCCGCTGGCCTAAGGCTGGCCGCCCATGGCGCTGGCGAGGCGTCTCGGTTTGCCCCCGCCGCTGCCGCGTCAGGGCGATCGGCGGACCTGATAGACCCGCAGCAGCATCCACAGGCTCAGGATCAGCCCCAGCAGATGGGCGAACAACACCTGGGTGTTGCTCAACACCGACAACATTTCCAGGGACGTAATCGGGTAATTGGTGATGCGCCCGCCCGGTGTGGTCATCACGCCCCCGAAGGCGAAGCCCGCCTGCATCGAGGCCTGAAAGAACAGGCTGCCGGCCAGGGCTTGATAGCCGAGGCTGGCGAGGCTGAGGCCGATCAGATCCGCCAGCACACCGCGCTTGAGCAGCCTGGCGGTTTCGCCGCGGCTCGGCCGTGCCGGGCTGGCCAGGGCCCGGCCGCAACGCACCACCAGCCACCCCTGCCAGAGGCACCAGAGCAGCACCAGGAACGACAGGGTGGTGAGGCTGAGCCCCGGTCCCAGGCCGAGCGCCCGGTCGGCCCGAGCGCCGAGCAGACCGCCGATGTTGTTGAACAGCAACACGCCAACGACCACGACTCCCAGCACGAGCTGGATCCAGAAGCGCAGCCAACCCGTCAAGCGCAGGGTGGCGGCAAGGCGTTGCAGGTCGAGCTGGTCCGCCATCGGGGAACCCACAGGCGCTCCAAACTTGCCATGGGAGGATCACTTGGCAGCTTTCGCCAGCCCGGAGCCGGGGCTGGTTGAGCAACCCGTCCGCCATCGTCCATCCGCTGCCTTGATTCCGCTGCTGTCTCCCGCCGAGGCCCTGCGTCCGACGGCCATCGCGCTGGGGAGTTTCGATGGTTTGCATCCGGGGCATCGGCGCGTCATCGCCGCCGCGGTGGCTGAGCCCGCCGCCCTCGCTCCGGGTTCAGCGGAGTCCAGTGCGGCCGTGCCGACGGTGGTGAGCTTCTGGCCCCACCCCCGCGAGGTGCTCCACGGGGAAGCGCGCCTGCGCCTCGATCTCCCGAGCGAGAAACTGGAACTGCTGGAGCCGCTCGGCATTCGTCAACTGGTGATGGTGCCCTTCACCCGCGCGTTGGCCCAGCTCAGTCCGGAGGCTTTCGTGCGCGAGGTTCTGCAGGGGCAGCTGCAGGCCGTGCGGATCGCCGTCGGCGCCAACTTTCGCTTTGGGGTGGGCCGCTCGGGCTCGGCCGACGACCTGGTGGCCCTGGCCCGACCGCTCGGCATGGCGGTGTCCGTGCTGCCGATGCTGCACGATGCCAGCGGCAGGCTGAGCAGCAGCCGCATCCGCGCGGCCCTGTCGGCTGGCGACCTGGCGGAAGCCGCCAGACTCTTGCAACGCCCGTACCAGTTTAGCGGCCAGGTGGTGCGCGGCCGGGGGTTGGGACGAGGCTTGGGTTGGCCCACCGCCAACCTGCGCGTCGACGGCCGCAAGTTTCTGCCCCGCGAAGGAGTTTATGCCGCCTGGGCCTGGCAGGAGCGGGATGGGCGGGTCCAGGGTCAGCCGCTGGCGGCCGTGATGAACCTCGGTCCGCAACCGACGGTGGACCCCAGCGCGGCCTCGGCGGTGGAGGTGCATCTGCTGGGCAGACATCTGGAGCTCAGCGGCTGTTGGTTGCGGGTGGAGCCGGTGGCCCTGCTGCGGGAGCAACGCCGCTTCCCTGACCTGGCCTGCCTCGCGGCTCAGATCGGCGCTGACGCCGCCGAGGCCCGTCGTCTGCTGGAGACAGCGCCAAGGCTGGTTTCAACCGCCCGGATAGGCGTTGCTGAGGCCCCAACTGATGAACAGGCTGATGCCGCCGAGCAGGAGAATCCCTGAAATCAGCACCAGCATGGGATTGTCGGGCTGATTGGGAACCATGGGGGACACAGCTTCAGGGTTCAGATTAAACACCTTCGTCCCCGTCGGCTGACCTTCGCCCTGACCCGGATTTGTCAATGGATGCTCCCCTGGCCATTCCTCAGTTTGAAACCAGCGCAGGCGCCGCTCCGGCCCGGCGCGAGATCCCTGGCGACCAGCCGGTGGACGTCAACCCGGCCGCCCCTGGCGAGGCCGCTGAACCGCCCGCCGCGCTGCGCCTCGACCGCTCGGCTGAGCGCCGCATCGACCGGTTGCTCGATGCCAACCTCGACCGCGCCCGGGAAGGCCTGCGGGTGCTGGAAGACTGGGCCCGCTTCGGGCTGGACCGCGCCGATCTGGTGGCCCGCTGCAAGGATCTGCGCCAGCGCCTCGGCCAATGCCACCGCGACCGCTACCGCGCCGCCCGGCAGACGGCCACGGATGTGGCGGCGGGGCTGGAGCATCCGGCCCAGGCCGAACGCCGCGGCCCGGAGGCGGTGCTGCGGGCCAATGCCGCCCGGGTGCAGGAAGCGCTGCGGGTGCTGGAGGAATTCGGGCGGGAGCGGGATCCGGAGCTGGCGGCGGCGGCGGCGGCCTGCCGCTATGCCCTCTATGACCTGGACACCGACCTGTGGCGGGCGGGCCAGGGGGCCGATGGGCGCCGTGGCCGCTTGGCGGCTTGCCACCTGTACCTGATCACGCGGCCGATGGCTGGTCTGGAAGCGATGGTGGAAGGCGCCCTGGCGGCCGGGGTGCGCCTCGTGCAATACCGAGCCAAGGAGGCGGATGCCGACGGCGGGCCACCCCTGAACGACCGGCGCCGGTTGCAAGAAGCCAGGGCCCTGAGGGCGCTCTGCGACCGCCACGGGGCGCTGCTGATCATCAACGATCGCATCGATCTGGCGCTGGCCGTGGCCGCGGACGGTGTTCATCTCGGCCAGGGCGATCTGCCGCCGAGCCTCGCCCGGCGCCTGCTGGGCCCCGACCGGTTGATCGGCCGCAGCACCCATCAGCTCAGCCAGCTGCAGCAGGCGATCCGCGATGGCTGCGATTACGTCGGCGTCGGGCCTGTGCATGCCACCCCCTCCAAGCCCGGACGGGAGCCGGTGGGGCTGGAGTATGTGCGCCAGGCTGTGGCCAGCAGCCCGATCCCCTGCTTCGCGATCGGCGGCATCGGCCCCGACGAGGTGGCGGCGGTGCGGGCCGCGGGAGCCAATCGGGTGGCCGTGGTGCGGGCGATCAGCGCGGCGGCCGATCCGCGGGTCGCCGCTGCCGCTCTCTTGGCCTCGCTGGGGGAATCCGCGTGAGCGCCGCAGACCCCTTTGCTCCCCAGCCCGGGCCGCCATCGTCGGGCACGGCGAACGACGCACCGCAGCAGATCACGCTGCTGGTGAACGGCGAGAGCTGTCGCGTGCCGGCGGGGCTCGACCTGGAGTCCCTGCTGCGGCATTTGGGCCACCAACCCCGGCTTGTGGTGGTCGAATACAACGGCGTGATCCTGCCGCGGACGCGCTGGGCCGATCAACCGGTCGGGGAATCCGACGTGCTCGAAGTGGTCACCATCGTCGGGGGTGGTTCCTAGATTTCGACCTTTGCTGCGGAGTTCTTCGATGGCGGCTCCCTTGATGCGTCGCCTGGTCAGCCTGGCGGCGGTGCCGATTCTGCTGGCCAGCCTGCTGGTGATCGCCCCCCATTCAGCCCTGGCGGCCAGCGGCGGACGCATCGGCGGCGGTAGTTTCCGCTCAGCCCCCTCGATGCCGCGCAGCTTCAGTGGCTCCAGCGGCTATCGCGGTGGTTACGGCGGTGGCTTCGGCGGCGGCGGCATTGGCTTTCCGTTCATCGTGCCGATTTTTGGCTTTGGCGGCGGCGGGCTGTTCGGCTTTTTGGTGCTGATGGCGGTGGCGGGGCTGCTGATGAATGCGCTGCGGGGTGGCGGCGGCCCTCGCCTCGCCGGAGGAGACGGCGAGATGGAGGAGCAGCCACCGGTGGAGGGGCCGGTCACCATGGCCCAGGTGCAGGTCGGCCTGTTGGCCAGTGCCCGCGATCTTCAGAGCGATCTGCGCCGCTTGGCCGCGGCCGCGGACACCAGCAGCAGCGTCGGTCTGCAACGGGTGCTGCAGGACACCACCCTGGCGTTGCTGCGCAATCCGGAGTTGTGGGTCTACGCCAATGTTGAGACGGGCGAGGTGCGCTTTGCCCAGGCCGAATCCACCTTCAACCGCCTCTCGATGCAGGAGCGCAGCAAGCTGCGCCAGGAGATCACCACCAATGTCTCCGGTCAGCGGCTGAATGGGGGCGGCCCGGTGGTTGCCGGCCGGAGCGATGCCGCCAGCGACTATCTGGTGGTGACCCTCCTCGTCGCCAGTCGGCGGCGGCTGCAACTCACCGCGGCGGGCAATGCTGAGCAGCTCCGCGACAGCTTGCAGCGGCTGGGATCGGTGGGAGCCGATGATCTGCTGGCCCTGGAGGTGATTTGGCAACCGGAGGGAGAAGGCGAATCCCTGAGTTCCGCCGAGCTCGTGACCCAATACCCGGATCTTCAGCACCTCTGAGACAAGATTCGTAGGGCCGCCATCGCTGCTCCGTAGCCATTGTCGATGTTGACCACGGTCAATCCGGGGGCGCAGCTGGCCAGCATGCCCCGCAGGGCTGCCTCGCCGCCGGCGCTCACGCCATAGCCCACGCTGACCGGCACGCCGATCACGGGTTGGGGCAGCAGGCCGGCCAACACGGTCGGCAGGGCTCCCTCCATGCCGGCACAGACGATCAACAGCCGCGCTCGGCGCAGCTGCTCCAGGCGGGAGAGCAGCCGATGCAGTCCGGCCACCCCTACGTCCAGCAGCATCTCTGTGGCCACGCCGTGGCAGGCGAGCGCCAGTTGCGCCTCACTGGCGACCTGGAGATCACTGCTGCCGGCAGCGACCACCGCCACGAGGCCATGGCGTTCATCCGCCGGCGGCGGAGCCGGCAGGGTGAGGCAGCGGGCGTCGGCATGATGCTCGAAGGGCAGGGAGGTCAGCTGGCGCAGGGTCGCGACGCGGACGGCGGCGATGCGGGTGACCAGGGCCAACTCGCCGGCGGCGTGGAAGGCCTCGAGGATGCGAACGATCTGGGTATCGGACTTGTGTTCCCCCCAGATCGCTTCCACCAGCCCGATGCGGTGGCGGCGTTCCAGATCAAGGCAGATGTCGAGATCCACGGGTATCGGGGGCGCAGACGCGGCAGTTCCATCACCATTGCCGGCCGAGGCGAGCTCCTCGCCCGTCGTTGCGCTCGGGCCGAGGGATTCAAGCTCCGGGGCTGGCGATTCAGGCGTCGAGAAGCTTAGAAGCTCCGCCGGGCGGTTGTTGGCGGCGTCAAGGTTGCTGCAGCAACACCACGGCATGGGCGGCGATGCCTTCCTCGCGGCCGGTTGGTCCCAACCGTTCATTGGTGGTGGCTTTGATTCCCACCTGATCGACAGCGACGCCGAGGCGAGCCGCCAAACGGGCTTGCATCATCGCGATGTGGGGCCGCAAGCGCGGACGTTCGGCGACCACGATCGTATCGAGGTTGATCAGCTCCCAGCCCTGATGGCGCACCAAGGCCATGACGCGATCCAAGAGCTCAAGGCTGTCGGCGCCGCGCCAGCGCTCGTCGTCCGGGGGGAAATGGCGGCCGATGTCACCCAGGCTCAGGGCCCCCAGCAGGGCGTCCATCAAGGCATGGGTGAGCACATCCGCATCGCTGTGGCCGTCAAGTCCCAAGCCATCGGGATGCTCCAGAGCGCAGCCCCCCAGGATGAGGGGCCGCCCGGGGACCAGACGATGCATGTCGTAGCCATTGCCGATGCGGAGCTTCATGGGCCAGATGCGGCACCGCACCAGTGTGCCGCCCGCCGTAGCCTCGACCAACCGTCCGGCGATCAGGCCCTCGCCAGGCTTCTGGCGTCAGCCATCACGGCCGGATCAGGATCGGCACGCCGCTGCTCCTGAAGCGCCTCCACACAGGCGTTGAATAGATAGCCTTCGCCATAGATATTCCGGATCAATTCGGTGCCGTGTTGGCTGTGCGATAGCCGCCGCCGCAGGCCATGAATGGTGCGGGCGAGGCTGACTTGAGGGACCTCTTGGCGCCCCCAGACTTCCAGCATCAGGACTTCCTTGGCGATCACCTGCCGCGGACGATGACAGAAGCTGACCAGCAGGCGGCGTTGCATAGGCGAGAGCGGCACTAAAGACCCCTCGCACCACAAGGTGCCATCCGGGTTGAACTGGTAGGCGCCAAAGCGGAAGCCATTCATGACAATCACGAAATGAGACGCACGATGGGGCGGTGTGCCGAGAGTGGACCTGTACAGGTAGCCATGTCCAGGCGGAAAGATCGGACCACGAGAGGGGATGATTGACGACCGGAAAGAACAGTGAATAGCGTGATGTTCAGGAGCGCATTGCCTTCTCTGGCTGATGGCTGTGTCGATACCCAGAATTGGGTAGTCGCGCCGCTTGGGTGCACACGCTGCCATTGTAGCTGAATCCAAAAACGCAGCTATTTGCAGAAGATGCAAGCTGCTTCCTGCGGACGATTGGCGCAGCAGCGATCTCCCTGTGGCCCCCCCCCAAGTCGAGCCGTGAGCGGGTTGGCCTCCGGCTCAGTGCAGGCGCCGTTGCTGCGTGAGTCAGCCTTCGCCGGGTTCCATGCCCAGCTGCTGCGGCAAAGGGCACGAATCCGCCATTGGCGATTGTGTGCCTCCAGGTGCTGGGATGGGTTGCCCCTGAACAGATGGGGCGGCCGAGGTTGTGGCTTCCGTGGAGCGCTTCAGCCAGAGGGCGTAAAGGTCGGGACGGCGCGCGCGCGTGCGCTGTTGTTGCTGCTCCTGGCGCCAGCGGGCGATCGCCCCGTGATCGCCGCTGCGCAGCACCTCCGGCACCGCCATGCCGCGAAACTGCGCAGGACGTGTGAACTGGGGATGTTCCAGCAGCAGCTCGCTGTGGCTTTCCTCCTCCAGGGACGCTGCCGCGCCCAGCGTGCCGGGAAGCAGCCGCACCACCCCGTTGATGATCACCATGGCGGGCAGCTCTCCGCCGGTGAGCACGAAGTCGCCGATCGACACCTCTTCATCGGCAAGGGTGCGGATCCGCTCATCAAACCCTTCGTAATGGCCGCAGATCAATACCAACTGGTCCTGGTTCCGCGCCCAGCGGCGCAGGTCCGCTTGAGTGAGGGGCTGGCCTTGGGGCGTGAGCAGCAGCACCCGACGCCGGGGCAGAACTGGAATCGCCTCCAGCGCCGCATACACCGGCTCAGGCTTCAGCACCATGCCGGGACCGCCTCCATAGGGCTGGTCATCCACCTTGCGGTAGCGATCCGTGGCGTAATCGCGGGGATTGTGAATCTCGAGTTGGGCTAGGCCCGCGGCAAAAGCCCTACCGATCACCCCCCAATGACGCAAGGGTTCAAAAGCCTCTGGCACGAGGCTCACAACATCCAATCGCAGCCGCTGGCCAGCAGGGGCTGCACCATTTAGCTCAGTCACCGGGCCGCTTGAGGCGTCGAATTTCAGAACTGAAGCTGGCCCGAGCCGGGGAGCCATCGGCCCGCTGCTCCACACAGCTGCGCAGGCGCAGGTTGGGCTTGGTGAACCAGATCCGCTCGCGCCGTTCCACCCCGGCAGCCTCACACACCAGTTCAAGGCTGCCATCGGGCCACAGCTGCCAGTGGCCCTGCAGGGGAGGATCCGCCTCAATCGTGAACTGCCCGCCGCTGGCAAAGATCAGCACCCGGGCTGGAGTCGAGGCGGCAGCGGCGCGGACCGCCAAACCGCCAGCTTCACCGGCCTGACGCGGTTCCAGGTGATCGACCCGCAGCTCTGCTCGCTCGCTGCTGTGCCAAGGATGCTCCTGGGCAGCCGCTCCGCCAGTCTCGCCGAGAGCGAATTGGCTGCGCACAGCCAACCATTCACCAGCGCAGAGGGCCAGGAACTCAGCGAGGCCAGCGGGGGGAAACGAGGCGTCCAGCGCGGTCGGGGCAGGGGCATTCGTCACGATGACAGGTCGTGGCGGCAGGGGCTGCAGCGCATCCTGACAGCTGCTCGACAAGGCTCGGCACGGACGGGCCCATCCCCCCGCGACGTCGCCAACGCGGTCGCGCCGCACGGGCTCAGTCACCCCGATAACCCAGCTCTGCCAGACGACCGGGGTGGCGGCGCCAGTTGGGCACCACCTTGATGAACAGCTCCAGATAGATGGGGCCATCAAAGAGCTTTTGCATCTGCAGCCTGGCCCCTTGGCCGATGCAACGCAGCATGCTGCCGCCGCGGCCAATCAGGATCGCCTTCTGGCTGGCGCGTTCCACCAGCACCGTCGCCAAGATGGCCGTGCGACTGGAGGTGGCGCCGGGGGGGGCATCCTCCACGATGCGTTCAATGCGAACGGCCACCGAATGGGGCACTTCCTCGCGGGTATGGTGCAGCACCTGCTCGCGGATCAGCTCCGCCAGCAGCAACTGCTCGGGCTGATCGCTCACCTCACCGGGAGGGTAGAGGTGGGGGCCGATGGGCAAGGCCGAAGCGAGGGCCCGCAGCAGCGGGTCACAACCGGCTCCGGTCAGGGCGCTGCAGGCATGCACAGGCCAGGAGGGATCTCCCTCCGCCTCAAGGAGCGCGGTGTAGCTGGCACCCATCGCAGCGGCATCGCCCCCCGCCTGGTCGATCTTGTTGAGCGCCACCTGCACCGGCTGGCCGCTGTGGCGCAACAAGTTGACGATGAAGGCATCGCCCCGTCCCGCCGGCTGGCTGCCATCGAGCAGCAACAGCACCAGATCGACCTCGCCAATGGCGCCCCGGGCGCTCTGCACCAGCCGCTGACCCAGCAGATGGTGGGGCTTGTGGATACCAGGTGTATCCAGCAACACCAGCTGAGCCCGATCGGTTGTGACGATGCCGCGCAGCCGATTCCGGGTGGTCTGGGCCAGGGGGGAGGTGATCGCCACCTTCTGGCCCACCAGTTGGTTGAGCAGGGTCGATTTGCCGACGTTCGGGCGTCCGATCAGGGCGACAAACCCCGAGCGGAAGTCGTCCGGCAGGTGCGCAGCCAGGGGCCCGGGGGCCGCCTCGGAACGGGAAGAAAACTCCATAACCTCAACACTGCCAGCAACCGGAGCACCGTGCGAGAACAAACCACCACGCCAAGCCAAAATCGCTTCGTGGAGTCGATGCAGCTGAGCGCCGGCTGGCTGAGCAGCTGGGAGGCGGGAGAACTCAGCGACGAGGTGCTGGCGGATCGGGTGGCAGACCTGGTCAGCGACCGGGATGGCGCCAGGGGCTTCTTCGTGGTGGCCATGACCAGCGAGATTCCCCTGCTCGATCGCCAGCCAGAAGCGCTGTTGGCTGCCTTGCGCCAGGCTGGCGAGGTGGTGGTGGATCTGACCGTGCGCAATCTGGTGATGAGCTCGGCCATGGCCGTTCACCATGCCCGACAGGCTGATCCAAGCCAGTTGGAGGGATCGCAGCGGGTGCAGCAGCGGGCTATCGAATTGCTGCGGCAGCTCGCTCCGGATCGGGTGCTGCTGCGGCTGGAACCGATGCTGTCGGCATCGAGACTGCGGGAGGAAGATATCAGCGCGGATGCCGCATCAGGTCTGCCGGATGCGGTCCGGGACGACCTGGCGATGCTGCGTCGCTGGAGTTACGACCGGGTCCAACGGGAGGCGATTGCAACCACCCTGGAACAACTGGCGGACCCCTCCTGAGCCTCTCGCGCGCCAATCCCGATCCGGGGTCTGCAGCGGCGTCAGGGTCCGGACGGGACGGCGAGTCCGCTGGCCTGAGCCGATGCGGCGGCGGCCCTCAGGCCGGTCGATCAGCCCGGATCAGCGCCGCCGAGATTCAGGACCTTGACATCGCGCACCGACCGCCAGGGCGAAGGGGGGCTGACGGCGCCGGCGGGAGACCAGATCTGGGCTCCAGGCAGCATGGCTGCAGGCTTCCAGACGCCGAGGGGAATCATCGGCCCGATCGGGCTCCAGGGAGCAGGTGCCTGGAGCACCGCCGCACCCTGGGACAAAACCGGCAGGTGCCAGCCACAGAGCATCGCGGCGCAGAGGCCAAGAACAGGGTTGAGCCTCATCGCGCCACGTCCGAGGTCGTGGCGCCAGAGGCGGCCGGCGTGGCCGTTGCGGTGGGTTCGGGAGCGGCAAGGCTGGCAGTGGCTTCGCTGCTCGAAACAGCAGCCACGGGGGCCGCAGCAGGAGAGAGGCGATTGGCGTCGCCGTTGGCGAGGGCCTCGCTCGGCGAGGCGGTGACCTTGGCTGGCGCCGCAGCGGCTGGGTCCGCAGGCGCCGCAGCTGAGGCTGCATTCTCAACCGGTAGCGGCGGCAAGGGGGGCGGTGGGGCCAGCGGCGTTGCTCGGGAGGCTGAGTCGGAGGAGCGGAGCAAGGTCACCACGGATCGAGGGGGCGAAACCATGGCCGTGGTTTGGCTCGGGATCGGGGACAGATGGACCACAACGGGGGTGATCCGCCCTTTGGAACGCTGCGGTTGGCGATTCGACCAGTTGCGCACCTCCTCCATCACCATGGCATCTTTGGGAAGGCTGAATATATCTACACTACCGTCGGGCTGAATCGCCAATGGAACTGTAGTTGGGGCTGAAATACGGGTGGAGGGAATATAGATCACCCGAGCGGCAGTCAGGGCTGGCTGCTTCCCTTGGGCGGTTGGAAGTTGCTGGAGAGCCCTGCGCATCGGCTCTCGCCAAGCCGATGGGAGTGGAGCCAGGGGATCATTGACGTCAACATCGGGAGCGGCTGGGCGTTGCGGCTGGGCGAGGGCGAGAGGGGATGGCGAGGACTGTCTGGGAGAGGCTCTCAGGACGAGGCCAGAACCACGGGTGGACAAGCGCAGCGGCTTTGGTTGGGCTGAACTGGCGGGCGCTTGTTGAACCATTGCCGGCACATCTTGGGAACGCGTGACACCAAGATCAAGCCAGGGATCCCGATTTGCTCCCCGAGAGCCGAGCAGATGTCCATCGACGGAGGGCGAGGCCAAACCGCCAGCCGCATCAGGTCGACCGTCCTGAGAGGCCACTTCAACGGCTGGGAGTTCGGGTTTGAGCTCACGCACGCGCGATTGCCAGCGGTCATGGGCATCGATCGCCAGCAGCGGCAGCCAGATGGATTGGCTTAGTAAAGCCCAACCGATCGCCGGGATGCCTGGCCTAAAACGACGCGAAGCGCGTTGGAAAGGGTCAAGCTGAGGGGAGGGCATTGTTGGTGCTCCAAGGGAGAAGGGAACGGATCAAAGGCTGTCCATAAAGCCTAACCCTACGATCAAGGTGTGCGGCGGAGAGAGAGGAATATCTAGAATTCCTCAACAAGCGGCTACTGCTAGGAACTGAGCTTCAGGCCGCCGTGGACAAAACCTCATCAGTTTCTGTTAAAGATGTTCCAGAAAGCAGCAGCGTTTGTGATTGGCACAACCACTTGGTTCAAGACGTCAAGTGCCTCGCCATACAGGCTACGATGAACAATTAACGTGTCGTTGTTTTTGAGCGGCGGGTTGACCCCGGCAACCACCCCTTTGCTGTAATCGAGAGCAAAGGAAGTGCGGACTGCTGAGCCATTGCGTTGAATACGGACGAGTTCGATGCGACCTTTATTGGCGCGCCAGTTGTTCGGTCCACCTGCGGACAAGATTGCTAGGGAAAGCGGTGAATTGGCTGGAATTGATACTCTGCCTGGGGACTTCACCTCGCCGACGATATTAACAGTGATCGTCTGGGGGGTTAGATTCGATGCCCCCAATTCCATGATTTCTTGTGGAAGCTGCTGCTCAGCTTTGCCGACAATAATTGTATCACCATCAAAAAGAAGGGGGTTTTGCAGCTGGTTGCCAAACTGCAACAACTCGGCGAGGTTGAGATTGATTTGTTTCTGTGCACCACTGGTTCCAGGCAGCAGTCGCCGAAGGGTAACTTGGCGGACATCCGCATTCAGGGTGATGCCGCCTGCTTTTTGAATAGCCGAAATAACGGTAGGCAGTCCCGGCGACCCCCCAGGAGCTTCCGACACATTAGACGTCTCTCCACGGACTCTCAACTGGTAGAGTCCAGGGGTCTGCACTTCACCGAGTACAGTCACGGACGTAGGGCGTGTTAATGTGAGATTGAGATATAGGTTTGGCCTTAGCAGTTGCTTGGAGTAGAGCGATGTCAACCATCGATTTGCTTGTCCAATGGTTAAGCCAGAAAGTTGTACCGTTCCCAACAGTGACAGGGTTGCTGTGCCATCATTAAGGATGGGGAAAGAACTGCCAAAAGCAGCAGCACTAGGATCCAAGAAAACCAGCCTCAACTGGTCTCCAGGGCCCAGGATGTAGAGATCCGAATCCAATCGAGCTCCATCATCAGGGGTGGCTCTACCCCCAGGTGGCGAGCTTTTGGCTAGTGTCGGCGCTGTTGGAGTCAGATCGGCGGCTGTCACAGCCCCAGCCGGCAAGGCGAAAGCCACCCAGGCCGCGACGCAGCGGATTCCCAGGCGACGGACAGTTGCAAAGCTGCCCTTGCTCAACCGGAACTTGGGCTTCATACCTGGTGTCACGTGCATCAGAGCTTGAGTAGAGACGCCAATACAAGGCGCACTCTATTGTAAGTGCTCACGTCAAGGGGGCTGCTGGCCATCCCGAAAGCCTCAACCTGAGATAGGATGAATGGCCTAAGACTCCAAGCGAAGACGTGACGACAACCGAAGCCCCGTTGGGCCAACCCTTGCCCCCCCCTGCAACTGAAGGCTTGGTGAACCCTGCGGCGGCGGATCGGGCGAGTCGTGCTCGCAGTCAGGACATCAGCCCGCTGATGTCCCCTCAGGTCGACGATCAGGGCTCTGGCATCTCCGGCCTGCTGCGAACCATCAAGCGCCGCCAGGGGATTTTTGTGTTCACTTTTGTCCTCGTCTCCGGCGCTCTGGCCGTCGACACGATCCGGCAACGAATCTTTTCCCCGGTCTACCAGGGTGGATTCCAAATGCAAATCAGCAGTCCATTCGATTCCGGACGTCGGCTTTCTGGTAGCAGTGGTGACGGGACAGTTGGTGAGATTGCCGCCACCATTCCCGAGCCAGATATCCCGTCCCTCGTCGTTCTGTTGCGCAGCCCATGGCTGCTTCGCGACCTATCAGATAAGCAAGGCGTCTCGATTCCGGAAGTCATATCGAATCTTCAAATCGGTCTGGCCGCCGAAGATGTCAAAAATGTTTTGAATATCAATCTCCGCTGGCGAGACCCCGTCAAAGGGCGGCAAATTCTATCCCAGCTTTCCAAGATTTATACTAACTTTTCTCTAACGGAACGCCAGGCCACATTGGACTCAGGCGTTCGATTCTTAGACTCTCAGGCTCCAGGTCTTCTTAATCGTGTTGAGAAGCTCCAGGCCGAGCTACGTCTATTTAGAGAAAGCAACAGTTTTCTTGAGCCTGGAGCCCAAGGCGCAAGCATTCAAGAAAATCGTGACAGCCTCCTCAATCAATTGCGCTCTTTGCAAGTCGAACAAGCCAAGTTGCAGAGTGAAATTGCTTCCGTCAAGGCCGGACGTCTGAGGCTGGATGGATCGGGAGCCCCGAGCGCCGACCGAGTGCTGGGCCCAACCAGTTTGGCAACAGCCCCCCGCTCCGATGCCGCACCGAGCTCAGGGGCGGGGGAAAGCGGCAGCCCAACGCCCGATGGTCTCTTCAAGATTGAGCAAGAGCTCGCCACAGCCCGCTCGGTCTTCCGTGAAGACTCCCCCACAATTCAGGCCATCAAAGCCCGTCGCGATCGTCTTTTGCCCGTTGTCCAGCGGCAGTATCTTGACTCGTTGATGTCACAGTTATTATCGAATACTGCACAGCAAGACGAACTTAACAGGCAAATCTTCTTGCTGACTCAGAACTTTAAAACGAGTCCAAAGAAAATCAAAGAGTACGATGATCTCCAGCAAAAGCTGACTGTGGCAAGAGAGAATTATGCGTCCTATATCAAAGCGCGCGAACGCTATCGCCTGGAAATTGCCAGGTCGACTAGTCCATGGCAAGTGATATCGCCCGCCGAATTTGGCGATGTTCCAGTGGAGCCGGATGTCAAGCGTAATCTTTTCCGAGCCCTAATCATTGGATTGCTTGCCGGTCTTGCTGCCGCGGTCATCCGAGAAAGGACCGATCATGTTTTCCATACACCGATGGAAGTCGAGCGAGAGCTTCAACTTCCAGTGCTTGGCTTGATTCCATTCTTACCCCTATCGCCCAGTTCAGATATCTCCACCAGCATATCTAAAATGTCATCGAGTGAACGCTTTGCCATCAAAGAATCACTCAGAAGTCTTTTTACTACGTTCCGTTTGCTGCGCGCTGATCGCAATATTCGCTTGGTTGGAATTACATCTTCTACTCAAGGTGAAGGCAAATCAACCTCCGTATCTGTATTTGCGAGGACTCTTGCCGACCTTGGAATGAAGGTCTTGATTATTGATGCAGACATGCGCCTACCGATGCAAAATCGCTATCTTGGTGCTGATCAAGGCGAAGGGCTTTCCTCTCTCCTTTCGAACCCCAGTATCAAAGCCGCGAACATTATTCAATCCGTCCAGGATAATCTTGATGTTATCCCTGCAGGTCCTAAGCCACCAGACCCCGCCAGGCTTTTGAACTCCAGCCGCTGTAATGAAGTTGTTGAAGAAATTCGTAACTTGCCGGGATACGACATTGTCATCTTTGACACCCCCCCTTGCTTGATGTTGGCTGATCCTATTTTGCTCGGTGAGAAGCTTGATGGCATCCTTTTCCTCGTAGGCCTTGGCAAAGTCAGTCGAGATCTTGCCCCACAAGCTGCACGGCGCATCAAGGCTACAGGCGTTGATGTTTTGGGTTTGATTTGCAACCAGGTCACCTTCCCCACTCGCCTTAATGACTATGGTTACGAGTATGGTTACTACTATCACTATAGCTATGCAAGCAGCGAAGGAAGCACTGGTTACGGTTCATACGCTACCGGTCTCAAGAATTTTGCCCGTCGCTATCGGGATAGTTACGTTGGCAATCGCTATCGTGACTCCTATGTCAATCCAGCGCGTACAACGACCACCGTTGATGCAAAGTCAATCCGTCCCAATACTTCTGAAGAGCATGTACAGCCAAGCTCTCCTCAACCGGCCGAGTCGACATTCAAACCGGATAAAAGTGAACATAAGGATAGCAGCCCATTGAATTGGATCCGCAAACGTTTGGGTGGTCGAGGCTGAATATAGTCTTTTCTAGATCAGCTCGCTTTTATACAAAGCAAAAGTGGATCAGGCTCTGCATCGAGCCTGGTCCACTTTTTGAGCTGATCGGTGTAGATATTTTTGATCCGCATTAACCTTGATGCGGTAATCATGCTTTCAGCTTGCGTAAAACTTGATCCAGTATTTCCAGCTGATCATAAAGAGGGCTCGCCTTGGGATGACAACGTCTAACCCAGTCTAGTGATTCAAAGATATCTAAGTTTTTGATTAATGATGTCAGGGCAACTGCCATGAGCGAAGAACGTTCTCGGCCAGCAAAACAATGCAGATAAGTGGGACTATTTTGAGTCACTAACAACTGAGCTGTGCGGATTGCCTGCACTAAGCGGTCGGGATCTAGGGCTTCCTGTTGGCGGTGATCAGGAAGGGAAACCCCAGAAGAATTCCAGCCATCAGGTATTTTAGCCCCAAACTGCTCTTCCTCCTCTGCATAACAGCAGCTAAAGCGACTTTGAAAGCCTGCTTGCTGTAGTTGCTGCCAGTGCTCAGCCGCCTGGGGCATCGGCCCAATAGCAAGCTGATTTGTGAGTATCCAACTATAGGATATAGGGATAATTATTGCTTGATTCCCGGGTGATGGTTGGCTGGATTGATTGGGTTGAGATTCTTTGGATCGCCGAAAGATGCGACGGAGTACCATGGTTAAATCAAGATGATTGTGGACTAGTTTCAACAGATGAAGCCACGGGGGCTATCGACTTTAACAATGCTTGAAAACGTGATAAGTTCGAGTCGGTCTGGCTTGTGGTGCTCTTGAGGGTGACAAGGACGCAAGAATTTCCAGAAGAGGGAGGTAATCCAAAAAACTTAAGTAATTTGTCTCTAGTTGTTGAAGGAATTTGTGCTTGTGATTTGCGTAGTTGCCCTGCGGTCGCGCCAAGACCTCGACGTCCATCGCTTCCTGGGAGCATGCAGGTCTGCAGAATGGAACGGCCCTGTCGTCGTCCACTCGCCAAAGGTATTGGTGTTGACTGAATTCTCCGGTTCTTGATACCTAAGCTAGAATTGGCCCTAGCCAGAAATGCCACTTGAAAATTAGTGAGATCTCGGCTACTTGTTCTTACCACGCTGAGCTCTTGTCCGTCGGTTAGTTTCCAGATCAGCAGAGGTGAACTGGCGAGGTCATAGGTGCGAGTTGAGGGGAGTGATGGGAGTTGTTTGGCCTGGATATCCGTAGCCTGGATGCTGGCATTTAGCAATGCTGAGCTAAGCGGTTGGGCTTTAGGCCAGCGAGGGAAAAATATAGCCTGAAAAGTTGTGATCGTCGCCAGTGACGCCAAGGCAACGTACCAGCGACGCAATATAACTTTACTCAGGCTCATGATTCAGAATCGGGATGATTTTTAGATTCAAAAGCAAGAAGCTCTCGTTCAAGCATAAACAAGTAAAGCCAACCAAAGACGAAAACAGCTATTCCAGAAAAAACAAGAGAACCTGCGTCTTCGTGGAAAAATTTAAAGATCGAAGAACCCTTGCCGCTGCCAAACATTGTGCAGACTGTCAATACAGCGATACGGAATGAATTCGAGACCATCCCAATGATAGGGGCTGCTGTTAACAGGAATAAGCGGCTCATGTTAGAGCGAATCGGAAATGCCAACAAAAAAACGATGCTAATGCATAGTATTTGCGACATCATATCAAGTCCATTGCATTCACCAAGGACTTGCACACCTCCACCCGGTATCATAACGGTTCGTCCCTTGACGAGAACATCAAAGCCAAGAAATTGAAGCCATGATCCAGAAAGCTTAGCCGTGAGCAGGGAAATTGGCTCTTCTGGTAGAATGCGCATGATGAGCGCAAACCCTGGCACTAAAAGAAGAGTAAGGAGCGAGTCTCTTAAACGTAAAATCCGTGAAATCGGAAAGCAGAGTAGCGCAAGACCAAGCCCCGCAATTGGAGGCAAGGCAAAAATGATTCCTTCCCAATGTAAAACAACGGCTGTTCTAGCCAGGACTAGAATCAAGATAATCGTACCAAAGATCAGGCTAAGCAGATTGGGACATGGTTCTAGGGTCTCAATCTGGTCTTCCATGCAAATCACTGCTCCTCCCCAGACGAGCAATGCATATACCGTATTATTGGCACTCTGACTAGTATGAAAAACGGCAAGATTTTGGGTGGCAACCACCGCTGCAATCAACAGCCAAAGGTTCCTCGGGGTTGCAGGAGGTCGGTTCCTCCAGTGTTGCAGAAGCCACTGCCGTGACCATCCCAGCCATGGGTGGATACCACCACCCATGGGTTCAAATTTGTTCATGGCGTGGCCAAATCATTCCGTGTGACACGGAGCAGGTTAGAGGCTGAGCAAGTCACTGTATCGTGCTGCCAGCTTGCCGTGGCCACTCCAATGGTTGCCAGGCAAAACCACCGCACTCGCACGACGCAACTGCAATCATTTTAACCTCGGCACCTCTGGGGGTGGCGTCCCAGCGTCAGAGCCACTGCTGGACAGCCTGACCCGGTTAACAATGCAGCAGCACCATCACCCTCTACGGATCAGCGTCTGTTCAAGCACCAGCACATCCATGCGTGTGCGCAGGAAACACTGGAGTGCTTGGCGTGGTGAGGCGACGATCGGCTCATTCTCATTAAAGGAGGTATTGAGGACCATGGGAACACCTGTTAAGCGGTCAAAAGATTTGATCAATTGATAATAGCGGCCATTGTCTGTCGACGTCACGGTTTGCAGTCTGCCCGTGCCATCAACATGGGTCACCGCCGGAATGAGAGATCGCTTTTCTTGGCGAATTGGGTAAACTTGCATCATAAATGGTACGTCTCCATCCAATTCGAACCATTCCGCTACGGCTTCCCGTAGGATCGAAGGCGCGAATGGGCGGAATGATTCACGTCGTTTGATCTTGAGATTAAGGATGTCTTTCATGTCGGCACGACGCGGATCGCCAAGGATCGAGCGGTGGCCAAGAGCCCGTGGACCCCATTCCATCCTGCCCTCAAACCAGCCGATCACCTCGCCGGCCGCGATCGCCTCAGCGACACGCTGGCAGAGATCTTCGTCGGCCAGAGTGTCCTGACGACAGCCTGCTTCGGACAGCGCTTGTTGAACATCCCGTTCGGCCAACAACGCGGCGATCTCACCAGCGCCAGCGGAGCGGCCGAGATAGGCACTGGTCATGGGGGTTGAGCGGCGCTTGGCAACCTGATGCCAGACCTCCAGGGCGGCACCGAGGGCTCCGCCGGCATCACCCGCCGCTGCCTGGACCCATACCTGCCGGAACGGGGTTGCCAGCGTGACCTTGCCATTGGCGACGGAGTTTGCACCGCAGCCACCGGCGATGCATAGCTGCTCGACGGGATGGCGTCGATGCAGGGCGTTCAATAAATTGAAGAAAACTTCCTCATAGAGCGCCTGGGCCGATCGCGCGATATCCCGATGATGCTGTTGCAGGGGCTGGTCGGGCTTGCGGGCCGGACCGAGCAGCACCTCAAACAAAGGAGACCAATGCTCGCCGACCACCGGACTGCCATGACTCCATTGATGAGGCAAGCGCTGTGTGGCATGGCGAAAATAACGGATATCGAGTTCAAAGCGGCCATCTGGCTTGACTTTAACCAGTTGTCGCATTTGATCAAGATAGCGTGGCTCGCCGTAGGGAGCTAGCCCCATAACCTTGTATTCATCGCCATAGTTTGGGAACCCAAGAAATTGGGTCACAGCCGTGTAGAAGGCTCCCAGCGAGTGGGGGAAGTAAACCTGACCATCCAGGCTGAGCTCGGTGCCGCTGCCGAGGCCCCAGGCGCAGCTGGCAAAATCGCCAAAACCATCGACGGATACCACCGCAGCCTGTTCAAATGGCGATGCAAAAAAGGCCGAGGCTAGGTGAGCCCGGTGATGTTCAATAAAATGAAGTTCAGCTCGGCAGGTTTGACCAGGGAATGCTTGCTGCAACTGGGTGGCAAGGCCGGAACGCTCACGCTTGTTCTTCCATTTCTGCAGCAGAAAACGCGGATCGGGGCGCTGCGCGAGCGTATAACCAATTTTACGCCAGCGATGCGCTGATGGCAGCGAGTTGATGGCGATGTGATCGAGATCCCCAAGTCCAACCCCGGCATCCTCCAGGCACCAGGCAATCGCCTCGGCCGGGAAGCCGGCCCAATGCTTGATCCGACGGAAGCGCTCCTCTTCCACGGCGGAGAGGATTTCTCCATCGCGGACGATGGCGGCGGCCGCGTCGGCATGGAATGCGTTGATACCGAGAATCAGGACCATGGCACAAGAAGCCGTCAGCGGGCCACCATGATGCAATGCCACCCCCCGGCCAGACACGGTTGTCAGCCGACCCAATCGAAGCGCAGCCGGGAATTTCGGAGAACCTTGCAGCCGTCTTCGGGTTCAAGCTTCAGCGGCTGCAGGCCAGCCCGGAGGCGGCCCCCCACGCCGCTGCTGTGATGCGGCCCCGCACTCAGCCATCCTGGCAGCCCAACCAAAGGGCCGCTGGATAGCGTTGGCGCAGCTGCTGGGCCTGGCGAGGATCTCGATCGCCCACGCCAACGACCCGCAGCAACGCCGCGGGGTCCGGCGGTGATGGGTGCCGTTCCTCCGCTAACACGCTGAAAATCACCACCGGCTGCCAACGACGCTGGCCCAGTTGGTGCTGCCCCCGCAAGTCCCGGTAGTGCTCCACCAGCTGCTGCCACTGGGCCTCGCTGCAGGAGCTGCGCTCGATCACGAGGGGGCGGACCGGGATCGGCAGCAGTTGGGCCATGAGCACGCCCAACAGCAGTTGGGCCAGCCAGGCCAGCGCGATCAAGGGCAAGGGCCGGGCGGCCGGGAGGTGCATCAGCTGGCGCAGGCTCCTCAGGTTCATGACGATCGAATGACAGGGCAAGGACGACAACGGTTGCCAACCATCAGAGGCTGGTCTGGAATAGATCGGTCATCAAGCTGACAATCAGCTCCGGCTTGCCGGTATAAATTGGGCTTTCTCGAATCGCGGCAATTTCACCTAGTTCACCGGCATTCACCTCACCGTAGGCGATTGGGATGATGCGCACGCCGCTCTGCTGGATAATCGGCCGCAGTTGGCCAAAATTGAGCCCACGATTGGGCTGGCCATCGGTGAGTAACACCAAGTAATAGCGCCCTTTGGGATCACGTCGCTGCTCCTTCATCAGATCCGCCAACCCCACCGCCAAGCCGTCGTAGAGAGCCGTGCCGCCGTCGGGTTGCAGCTGCTGCACCGCCGCCAGCAAGCGCTGCTTGCCGTTGCCATCAAAAGGTTGTAAGGGTAGCTGCCGCACCACGGCATCGTTGAAGGTCACCAGGCCAACGTAATGACCGAAGTTGATCGTCTGGCTGGCCGCGATCACCGCCTGTTTCAGTTTGCTGAGCCGCTCGTTTTTCGCCATCGACCCACTCGTATCGATGACCAACTGCATGTAAACGGTTCGCCTGCCGTCCTTGCGTTGTTTCCATTGGCGCTGGGCCATGGCCAGCACAGCCCCGGAAGCCCGTGGCGGCCGGGCAGTGGCGGCTGTGGCGTCTCCGGATCCAAAGCCATGGCGCCGGGCCAGATCCTGCATCGACGCCGAGCGGGCGAAGGCGGCAAAGCGCTGCAGGGCATCACGTTCCGCCGCGGTGGTCCAGCTGAAGGCCGCCAGCGGTGAACTTTGCTGGCCACCGAAGGGAATCGCCATCAGATCGGCGAAGTTGGCTTCGCGCCGCAGGCTCCAGTAGCTGCGCCGATCCATGATCAGCGCATCAAGACTCTCCGGGCGCTGCTTCCAGAGGTCGATCAACTCCAGATACGAGGAGCTGCTGGCCGCCATCTGGTGCTGGAAGAGCTCAAAGCTGGCCTTCACCTGCGGTCGCGACAACTCGTCCATGGCCAGCGGTCGACCATCGCGATGGTGGCCGGCGCTGGTCCAAAGCAACGTGTGCAAAAAGTCGAGTCCCACCGAGGAGATGTAGGGATTGGCGTAGCCCAGGCGCAGCTGGCCGGCCAGGGTCTGGTTGACCACAGCGCCGAAGTCGGCAGCCCCCAGTTGGCGCAAGCGCTGATAGGCCGGCTGGCGCACGGCGATCACGGAGCCGTTGCTCACCAGCGAGGGGCTGATCACGCTGGTGGGCAGTCCCTGATCAGCCAGCAGATCGAGCAGTTGCTCACTCATGGGCGTGTAACCGGCCGGTTTCAGCTTGCCCGCCAACAGCAGCTGGGCCGCCAGGCCGGAGGTGATCGTGCGAATCCTCACCTGCAGGCGCTGACCGGCGCGATTGCGCTCGCGGCGCTGGTTGAATCGCTCGGCGACATCCACCAGCCAGCGGCGATCGGGTTGCAGGCCATCGGCCTTTTCTGCCGAGCTGACAATCTCCAGGGTGAGGGTCGCCGCCTGATCGCCCGGGGGGGACGCGTCGCCATAGACGGGGAAAGAGTCAACCGATGGCAGCAACCCGGCCGCAGGAGCTTGCCTCGCCGCGGCGCCGACGTTCACCATCGCAACGGACGAGGGCGTGCTGAGGTTGATCGCCGGCAGCAAGTCCGACTGAAGATGGCGATAGGCGCTCTCGAAGTTGGTGACCGCTGTCGCTGTCGCCAGAGTCCAGGTCGCCAGGCCTCCCAGGGCTGCACCAGCAACCAGCAACACAACAGAACCTTTCATGGCTTGCGAGGTGAACGGAAGGGGAAGCGATACAGAGAAAGGACCGCGTTCAGGATCTGGGAAACCGCTCGGGAGCGGCCAGCGAGCGATCTGCCTGGCCGGCCTGGGCGAGGGCCGCGTCCAACAGCGCCTGCTGGCTCAGTTGGAGCTGCTTCAGGCAGGGATCAAGCCGTTCGTCCAGGGCCTGCAGGCGCCGTTGCCGCAGGGCGCGGGCGCTCGGGCTGACGGAACTCCCCAACTGGCGCAGGTCCAGGGCGCAGGTCTCCGCCAGCTCCAGCAGCTGCGTCAGCAGCACCCGCAACTCCAGCTCGCAGCTGTCGTCGAGTTCAGCGCACTGGAGCGCCAGGGACTGGATGGCTTCCAACTTGTCCAAGGCGCCATGCCAGCGCATCCGGTCGGCGCCGGTCAGCGGCGAGCCGCGGCTGATCTGGCGCAGCTGCTCACCGAAGACGATGGGGTCGAGCAGATTCAACGCCGCGACAGGGCGGAAGCGGCGCTTGCGGTCTTGGTGGGACCAGAGCGCCACCGCCGCCGCTGTTGGCAGCAGACCGACCAGCACGGCCGGGAGGCGCCACCCCAACTGGTTGAGATAGATCCCGTAGCCAAGACCCAGGCCCAGCAACAGGGTCAGCCAGGACGGTCCGCAGGCAGCCGAACGGGATCTTGCAGGATGCTGAGTCATCGGGTGAACCAACTGTCAGCGCATAGTGGTTGTGCCACCGCCGGGTTGATTCAGTCACCCCGCGCGCTCCGGGCGCTCAGCTGACAATCTCCATGGAGAGCCCGGTGGCATCCCACTCCGGCTCGGGCGGCAGCACCAGGGCCTGCCCTCGCAGCAGCCGCTCGGCGCTCCACAAGGCGGCAAAGGCATCGAGCAGGTCATCGTCCGCCACAGCGCTGCGACGGAACCGGCCTCGGAGATCCGCAAAGGCATCGACGCCGAAAGCCGCCGCGATCAACTCCAGCCGTTGTGCCCGGCCCGCTGCCGTTCTCTTGGCCTGGGCCAGCGGCGCGCCGGCCATCGCCAGAAAGCTCAGCTCTGGGTGCACCTCCCGCAACCAGCCCCGCAGCGGCGGGCGTTGTTGCAGCAAGCCATCCACCTCGCTCACCCGGGCCGTGATGTTCCAGGCCTGGCGGCTCAGGCGCCGCCCCTCCACAGCGTCACCGATCTGACAGGCCTGCTCCCAGCTGGCGGCCGCCAGCATCGGCCGGATCGGTGCGGGGAACACGCTGCTGCGTCGCGGCCCCAGGCGTTCGCGGGCCAGCTGGTCGCAGCCGCGGCGGCCTGCGGACGGCAGGCCGATCGGGATGTCGATCAACACCACCTGCGGTCTTGGTCGCAGCGCCTGCAGCACCGCCACCAAGGCCGTGGCGGTCGGCTCCAGCCAGGCTTGCGGCGGCTCGGCAGCGCAGCGAGTCAGGCCAATCCAGCCGGCCCGGCAGCCATCCACCCCCGCCACACAGCATCCTGCGCCGCTGCTGTCCTGACTCCCGACGGTCCGTGGGGGCGGCAGGCTCACTCGAGCTCTTGATGATGGCGCATGCGAGCCGAAACCTGGGCCTCGGGATCCACCCCGGCGAAGGTGGGCGGTAGCCACACCCGCACCACCATCAGCAGAGCCGCCGTGGCGAGGAACAGACAGACCGCCAGCATTTGTTGCCACTGGGTTTCGAGCACGCCGTTCACGATCACCTCGCGCAACACGGAAACAATGGCAATCTCCACCGACACACCGATCGACACCCGCTGTTCCTGTAAATAGATGATGAGCAGGCGGAACAGCTCCACCAGAATCAGGATGAAGAGGATGTCGGCGGTGATGGCATGGAACTGAGGGGTGGTGAGCAACGAGGCAAAAATGGCCTTGAGCTGTAATGCCATCACGCAGAACAATCCGACGCAGAGCGACACGGCAATCAAATCCTGCACCGCCTCCAGAGACTGCACAATCTGGGTGCGACGGAACTGCTGATGCCAGGGGATCGGAACATGGACTCGGGGACTGGAACGCTGAAGATCGCGGTCAGAGGGTGAATCGAGCCCAGGTTGAGCGGGTGAAGCGGTCATGTCCAGATCGCCGGGGTCGCAAAATTACCCAACTGCCACTGATGGGTCAATGGTTTATTGATAGGTCCCGCTGATCATGGTGATTGGACAGGGCCAGCCCGTCCTATGGACTACACCAGGTCGGCGATCGTTCAGCCCCCGGAGCCGCTGGCCACCAGGGCTGAGTTGCCCCGTCATCCAGGAGCGCCTCACCCCACCCGCCGACAGCGGAAACGCCCCAGCGCCAACCCTTGCTGATCAGCGCCGCTGACCGCGGTGATCACGACTATCAATCCGTGCGCCCCAGCCAAGGCCTTGTTCTCGGCTGGGACGGAATCAATGAAGGCGGCACCCAGATTCGAACTGGGGATAAAGGATTTGCAATCCTCTGCCTTACCACTTGGCCATGCCGCCGCCCTGAGGAGCAGACTCCTCGAGGCACAGCTTATCAGTCGCTGCATGACCGCTCCCCGCCTGCTGGTGCTCAGCAATGGCCACGGCGAGGACCTGATCGCCCTGCGCGTTCTCGAAGCTCTGCGCCCACTGCAACCCGAGCTGCAGGTGTCGGTGCTGCCGCTGGTGGGGCTGGGCAGCGCCTTTGCCGCCGCCGAGGCCGCCGGCTGGTTGCGGCGGGTGGGCCGGCGACAGCCCCTGCCCAGCGGCGGCTTCAGCAACCAGAGCCTGGCTGGTCTGCTGCGCGATTTGGCCGCCGGCCTGCCGCTGCTCACGGCCGAGCAGGTGCAGCTGGTGCGTCGCTGGGGCCGCGGCGGCGCTCCGGTGCTGGCGGTGGGGGATCTGCTGCCGCTGCTGCTGGCCTGGGCCGGCGGTGGCCCGTTCGGCTTCATCGGCACCCCCAAGAGCGACTTCACCTGGCGCTCGGCACCGCCGCCGGGCTGGGGCTGCAGCGCCTTGGCCGATCGCTATCACCGCTGCAAGGGCAGCGAATGGGATCCCTGGGAATGGGCGTTGATGGGTTCCCGGCGCTGCCGGCTGCTGGCCCTACGCGACCGCCTCACCGCCCGGGGTCTGCGGCGCCGCGGCCTGGCGGCCTTGGCCCCCGGCAACCCGATGCTCGATGGCCTGGAGCCCGCAGCGCTGCCCGAGCCGCTGCAGGGCCGGCGACGGTTGCTGCTGTTGCCCGGCAGTCGCCTGCCAGAGGCGTCGGGCAACCTGGCGCGCCTGCTGGCGGCCCTGCCGGCTGACCTGCCCGCGGACGCTCCCGGCTGGACCCTGCTGCTGGCCACCGGATCCCGGCCCAGCCAGCAGGAGTTGGCGCCGCTGCTGGAGGCCAACGGCTTTCGTCCCCGCCGCCCCGCTGCCGACCTGGGCGCCAGCGCCGCCTGGGAGCGCTCCGGGCTGGAGCTGCAGCTGGGTCCGGGACGCTTTGCCGCCTGGGCCGGTTGGGCTGAGCTGGGCCTGGCCACCGCCGGCACCGCCACGGAGCAACTGGTGGGCCTGGGCGTGCCGGCCCTGTCGCTGCCGGGGCCCGGCCCCCAGTTCAAGGCCGGCTTCGCTCGACGTCAAAGCCGCCTGCTGGGGGGCGCCGTGCAACCCTGCCACTCGGCGGCGGAGCTGGCCCGGCGGTTGCGGCAGTTGCTGGACGACCCGCGGGAACGCCAGCGCCTGGGACGCCGCGGCCGGTTGCGCATGGGGCCGGCCGGTGGCAGCGGGCGCCTGGCGGCCCTGATCAGCGCCCGATTGCTGGCCGGTCCGCACGATCGTGGCGCGCTTGGCCAGGGATGATGGCGTCAGTTCGTGCGGGCCCGATGGTCGCCATCCCCGATCGCGCCTACAACGCGGCCTGTGGGCGGCTGGCCAGCCGCCTCGGCGTCAGCCTTGCCGCCGCCCGCCGCAAGGTCGACATCCAGGCGGCCCGGGAGGGTCTGCGCCAGGTGGCCGACCGCATCGCCCTGGCCGAGCGGATGCTGCAGGAGGTGGAGGCCGATGGCACCGATCGCGACGCCCTGTTTTCGGCCTTGCTGGAGGTCTCCCCGGAAGACGCCGACTTCATGGCGGAGGACTGACCGCCCAGCTGGCCCCGCGCCTCAGTGCTCGAACACCGAGCCGAAGCGCTGCCGATCCAGCGCGGCGAACACCGGCACACAGGCGAAGCAGTGCTGGGCCAGCTCCCAGCGCCCCTCGCGGCGCAGCATCGTCTCCAGGCGGTCGCGGGCGGGCAGCAGCCAGCGCACATCGCCCGCCGCATAGGCCAGCTGCGCCTCGCTCAGCTCCTCCACCCGGCCCCAGTCCGAGCTCTGGGCCTGCTTGTCGAGCTCCACCCCCACCAGTTCGGCCACCACCTCCTTGAGCCCATGGCGGGGCGCGTAGGTGCGGGCCAGGCGGCTGCCGATCTTGGTGCAGAACAACGGCTTGACGGCGATGTCGAGGTTTTCCGCCAGGGCCGCCACGTCGAAGCGGGCGAAGTGGAACACCTTTTCGATCCCTGGATCCTCCAGCAGCTCCTTGAGCCGCGGCGCTCCGGCTTGGCCTGGTTGCAGGCGGATGCAGGCCACATGGTCGTGGTCATCGCAGATCTGCACCAGGCAGAGCCGATCGCGGCCATGCACCAGACCCATCGCCTCGGTGTCCACCGCCAGGGCGCTGGAGCGGCCGAGTAGCTCATGCCATTCCGGCGTG
>CAYOCW010000008.1:28039-29340 GCA_964402615.1 uncultured Cyanobium sp.
GCCCGGACCGAGCCGTAGAGGGCCTGCCAGTCGGCATCGAGATCCCGGTCAAACACCGCGAAACGGGCCGGAGGCGGCAGGCAGGAGCTGCGGGACTCGCCAGCGCTGGTTGGATCGGCGGGGGCCATGGGCAGGCATCGATGCGGGTGCGGTCACTGTGGCCCACGGGGCCGGCCCCCCTGGCGGAGTGAGCTGACGCCCGTCAGAATCCCACCCGTACAGGATGGGCTCCGCCCCGATGCGCCAGCGATGCCGTCCTTCACGTCAACCCTGATCCTCACCCTGCTGCTGGGAATCGGCCTGGTCTTTTTCCTGCGGGCCGCCAGCAAAGACCGCACCACCGTGGTGGAGGTGCATTCGCCTCGGCCACCGCTGGAGGTGCTGGAGGGGTTGAGCGATTGGCTCACGGCCCGTGGCTGGAGCACGGAGGCTGGCGATCCCGACCGCCAGGTGCTGCGCTTTCGTGGCCAGGTCAGCGCCAGCTGGCCGCTGGCGGTGCTGCTCTCGCTGCTGGGGGCCGTCGGAGCGGCCAGCCTCGGCCTGGTGCTCGGCCAGCTGCTCCCCGACCTGGCCCCGTGGCCGGTCGCCCTAGCCTTGCTAGGCCCCTTGGCCGGGCTGATCTACCGGCGCCGCGCCGCCCGCCGCGAAAGCCTGGAGTTGCGGCTGCTGCCCAGCCCCGCTGCCGATTCCGGCAGCAGCTTGCAGCTGCGCGCCCACCGCGACGAACTGATCGCCATCGAGCAGGAGCTGGGGCCCAGGCTCCAACTCGCCAGCGATGGCTCCCTGCTCAGCTCCCCCATCTGACCAACTGCCATGCCGCGCCGCCTCGGCCTCTCGCTGTTGCTTCCGCTGCTGTTGGCGCCCGGCATGGCTCGGGCCCTGGACGAACCGATGCTGCCGCTTGGCGGAGACCTCCTCACCGGCCCTCGCACCCCCCTGCCCAAGGACTGGGTGGGCACGCGCAGCGTGACGCCTGAGACCGAGATCCTGGTGATGGCCGGCCATGCCGACTCCCAAGGCCTGCGGGGTTCGGGGACCCCGGGCGAGGCGGTGGGGCGGCTGGGCGCGCCGCCGATGCAGGCCGGCATCAGCGATGAGCTCTATTGGAACCGGCTCACCGCCCGGGCCGTGGTGGAGCTGGGGCGCCGCCGCGGCCTGGCGATCCGCTATTACGAACCCCCCTTCATCACGATCCCTGACCCCAATCACCCCAGCACCAACTGGAGCATTGGCAAGCGCCACGATCTGCAGGGGGGCTATGCCGTGGAGATTCACTACGACGCCTATGGCCCCGACGGGCG
>CAYOCW010000008.1:29350-30474 GCA_964402615.1 uncultured Cyanobium sp.
GACACCCACGCAGCACTTCTCGCGGCTTTTTGCCGCATCGGGCGCAGCGGCCCGTTGCTCCTTGGTTGTCGCTGGCGAACGCCGTCGGCGCGCCGCGGCGCCGGTAGTCATGCGCGGCACGGCGCTGGTAGAATCCGCGCCTTCGCAGGCAGCAGTGGCTGCCTTTTTGCGTTTTTTGGTGGCCGAATTTCTTCGACCCAGAGCAGTGGAGCCCAGCCATGACGCGCCCTTTCAACAGCATCGATGAAAGCCTGGCGCGGGAGTTCGGTGGCTATCCCTGGGCCTATCGCGGTGGGCTCGGCGGGCCGCGGCGGGGCATCACCCTGCTGGCGATCGGCAAGCTGGAGGGACGACTGGAGCGGGCCTTGCGGGACGCCTCCAGTCGCGAGTCCACGCTGGATGCCATCGCCAGCCGCGTTGTCGATGCCCTCCAGCAGGGCCTCAGGTCACGGCCTGAAAGGGTTGGCAGCGCGGTTCCAGCTCCGGGTCGTCCAGCCAGTTTTGGGGACGAGTGAACAGTTCGGTGAGCAGGGCCTCGCGGCTGCCGGCCTCCGGGGCATAGGCGTATTCCCAGCGCACCAGCGGCGGCAGTGACATCAGGATCGATTCGGTGCGTCCGTTCGTCTGCAGCCCAAAGATGGTGCCGCGATCAAACACGAGATTGAACTCCACGTAGCGGCCGCGTCGATAGAGTTGAAATTGGCGTTCACGCTCGCCCCATGCTGTGTCGTGGCGACGTTCAACAATCGGTACATAGCTGGGCAAGAAGGCGTTGCCGCAGGCGGAGGCAAGGCGAAAGAGCTTCTCCCAATCCTGCTGGATCGGTCCGATCGCTTCGCCGGCCTGGGCCGCTGCTCCCTGGGGATCCTGGCCTTTGTAGAGCAGCCCGCCCGGATCTTGGTAGTCATAGAAGATGCCGCCGACACCGCGGGTTTCGCCGCGATGCTTGAGGAAGAAGTATTCATCGCACCAGGGCTTGAATACCTTGAAGTAAGCCGGGTCGACGCTATCGCAGGCTTCCTTGAGGGTGCGATGAAAATGGCGGGCGTCTTCGAGGAAGGGGTAATACGGGGTGAGATCGGCGCCACCGCCGAACCACCACACAGGGCCCGCTTCAAAGTAGC
>CAYOCW010000009.1:0-27754 GCA_964402615.1 uncultured Cyanobium sp.
GCCCCCACCGCCATCGCCCCGACGGTGTCGCCGTGGTAAGCCCCCTCGAAGGCGATCAGCCGTCGGCGGGGGCTGCGGCAGTTGAGCCACCACTGCCAGGCCATCTTCAGGGCCACCTCCACGGCGGTGGAGCCGTTGTCAGAGAAGAACAGCCGGTCCAGCCCGCTGAGAGCGCTGAGGCGATCGCCCAGCCGCTCGGCCGCTGGGTGGCGGAAGTCGGAAAAACCCACCTGTTCGAGTGTGTGGGCCTGGGCGGCGATGGCGGCGGCGATCGAGGCTTCCGCATGGCCATGCAGCGTCACCCACCAGCTGCTGATCGCATCGATCAGGCGGCGGCCATCGTCGAGTTCCAGCCACACGCCCGCGGCGGCCACGACGCGCCACGGCGGTTCCGCCGTGGCCACCTGGGTGAAGGGATGCCAAAGGTGGGGATGCCAGGACATTGCTGCAAGGCGACAGTGAGGTGGACTGTCATCAGGTGCCGCGGCCTCCACCCCCCGAGGCAGGTCCAGGGCTGGACAATGGGCACGCCGACCCGTCCGGACACGGTGTGGCACAGGAGGAGGCCGACGTTGCACGTGGCGCTGGAGCCAGTTACCCCGAGCCCAGCCGCTGGTAACAGGCCTCGATCGCAGCCACGGCCTGGAGCAGCGGCGAATCGAGCCGATCCACCCAGTCGGCGACGCCGCGGCTGAGCCCCAGGCTGGCACCGTTGACGCTGGGGGGGAGCCTGCCGGCCTGCAGCTGGGAGCGGAGGCCCTGCAGCACCCCGATCAGCTGCCCCACCCGCTCGGCATCGGCGCCCTGACGCTGGCCCTCGGCCATGGCCAGGGCGCTGTCGATCAGCGGCAGCAGCTCGCGGAGGCTGGAGGTCATCGGGATGGTTTGGTGTCGCGTCAGGGTTGATTGCACTGGAAGGGTTTGAGGGTCAAGGTGGGACCATCAGTCCAGACGATGGCGGGATCCTTGGAATTCTCGATGAAGGTCTGCTGGGCGCCGCCGGGATAACAGGAGGTCGGTGTTTGTGGGCCAACGATACCTTGATACACCACGGTGCCGGCCGGCAGGGTGACCGACAGCTCGCGTTCGGCTTTGTTGCCCCAGGCCTGGTTCAGCGCCAGCTTGCTGATCACTTCAACATTTGTGCTGAAACGATCGGTGGTGAGGTAGCGGCCGTAGCGATTCTGGGGCGAGCTGAAGTAGCGGTAGAAGGTCTGCGCGGCTGGCAGCGTTGCTTTGGTGCAGGTGGCGTTCAAAAACGTGGCGGCGATCTCCTGCGGCAACGGGCAGTTCGGCGCCAGCTGCTGGGCTAGGGCAGGGCTGGATGGCAGCAGGCTCACCATGCCGCCACCCGTCGCCAGGGCGACCCCCAGCAGACCGCCGCGCAGGATCGTGCCGCCCTGGTGGAGGGTTGCGTTCGCCCGCCGGAGGAGCGAGAGGAGGAAGGACTGCCGCCGCAGCCGCTTGGCGGTGATCAGCGCCCGGAGCGGCTGGGCGGAGCTGAAGACAGGTTCGTGTGGCATCGGCAGAGGCGGGATGGCAACAGCATGGCCATCCGGCAGCAGGGGCAATTCGGTCTTAGCGAGCAACCGCTGCCGGGGCGGCGGGGTTCAGCATCTTTTCCAAGCTGCCGCCAAGCATCGGTCCAGCCGACCACCGCACTGTTGCGCTTGGCAAGACGGCGCCTGGGCGACACATCCGGCATCATGAAGAATCAAGAACAAGGCTGCCTAGCCGCTACTTGCTGGGTAGGTTGAACGCGAGTCTGGCCGCAGCATCGTAATCATTTCTGCACAATTGTCGTCGATCGATGCGGTCTTTGGCGGCGGGTTGCTCGCGAGTCGTCGCCGGTCTGTGGGGCTCTTGAAAAGCGGTGATGCCAGTTCTCTGGAACGATCCCAATGTCCACCCTGCTTCCCAAAGCGTTGTTTCGCGACCGCATCGGTCTTGGCGATTCCCTGCGGCTGAGTTGTGGCGTGGCCAGAAGCGGCCGGTGGCAGCTGGTCGGGCTTTGCCGCCGGGCTGGAGCTCCGCGCCGATGATCGGCAAAAGCCTCAACTTCCTGCGCAGGCAGCTGGATGCCCATCTGCGGAGTGTCGCTGGTTTGGATGGCGACAGTGGCACAGCGGATCGCGTGGTGTTTGTGGAAGGCGACAAGCTCGAACCTCTGAGTCTTGCCCAGGGGTGCATCAGCATGCTGGTGGTTCACCTGGAGGAGGAGCGACAATTCCGGGATGCGGATCGTTACCAACGTCGGCGGGTGGAGGCCAGCGCAGCACAGATTGAGGCTCACCATCCCGATATGCGCCTCGACATCAGCCTGCTGTTCGTCGCCCGCTTCAAGGACTATGGCCATGCTTGGGATCAGCTGAGCGAGGTCATTCTCTTTTTCCAGAAGCATCCTGCCTTTGACGCCGTCGATCGGGAGACTGCGAAGGAGATGCCTATCGGGGTTTCTCGCTTAGCCATCGATTTGTTGTCGATGGGTCCGGAGCAATACCAAGATATCTGGAGTTCGTTACGGCTTTCAATTCATCCCGCCCTGCTCTATCGCCTGCGATTGACGGCACTGCGTGGTTCTTCCTGGCCTCAACAACCGCACCAGATCGAAACGCTTCGCACCACGGTGTATGCCAACACAGCCTTGGACAACCAACGCTCTCCACCAACACCGCAAGCCGTATCTTCATCTTCAGCCACTGATTAGCCAGATCTCATTGGGTCTGCTCTGTAAGTCTTTCACTCCACAGCCAACACATCCATGCCCGCCTCTGCCTACGCCACTCCAGGCGTATACGTTGAAGAAATCTCGACGCTAGCACCGTCCATTGCCGAGGTGGGAACAGCTATCCCGGCATTTATTGGGAGCACTACGAATCATGACGAGACAGGACCTGTTGTGGTCATGGAGGTTAACTCCTTGCGGCAGTATGAAGATCTTTTTGGCCGCTCACCCGCCTCGCCGTGGCAGGTGAAGTTCGAACAGAGCACGGGTGCCTATCGCTTGCAAGACAGCCAAGGGCAGCTGGTGAATTCCTACTCTCTGCCAGCCACTCTGCTCTGGTACGCGATTGATCTCTACTTCCGCAATGGGGGCAGCCGCTGCTACGTGGTGTCCGTCGCGGCGGCCAAAGCTGGTGCAATCCCGTCAGCAGAAGCGTTCCAGAAGGGGCTAGCGGAATTGGAACGCTATGACGAGCCAACCTTGGTTCTCATCCCAGAGGTCAGCCAACTGTCCGCAACAGATTTTGGGGCTGTCAGTCAGATGGCCTTGTCTCATGCAGGCAAGCTCAAGGACAGATTCGTGATTCTCGATGCGCAGGCGATCAGCTCGCCAGGGTTGACGGACAAAGATTTGCAAGACTTGCGCGAGAAATTAGGGACAAATGATCTGGATCGTGGTGCCATCTATTTCCCTTACTTAAGGACAAGCCTTTCCCATATTTACAGCGAAGCAGAGCTGCAAGTACTCGGGATTTTCCCTGCCGAAAGTAGCCACTCTCCAGAACCGAACGCTCACGAGGGCAATGCTAGAGCAAGCGATCAATCAACGAGGCTATCTGCCCTCGCGACCACGAACACCAGCGCTTACAACGCCATCAAAAAGTTACTGAACGACCAGCGGGTGATCTTACCCCCGAGTGCGGCGGTTGCTGGGGCCCTTGTCAGCGTCGATCGAGAACGGGGTGTTTGGAAAGCCCCAGCCAATGTGAGTTTGCAATCCGTGGTAGCGCCCGTGCTTCAGCTCACCGATGAAGACCAGGCGAAGCTCAACATCGATGCCACAACGGGAAAATCGATCAATGCGATCCGCAGCTTTGCTGGCAAGGGTACGCTGATTTGGGGAGCGCGCACGCTTGCAGGAAATGACAATGAATGGCGCTACATTTCAGTGCGTCGACTATTCATTACGATCGAAGAGTCTGTCAAGAAAGCCACGGCTTTTGCGGTTTTTGAGGCGAACGACAGTTCAACTTGGCTCAAAGTGAAGGGGATGATTGATAGTTTTCTCTATTCGCTTTGGGAGCGCGGCGCCCTGCAGGGTGCGAAACCAGAAGATGCCTATTTTGTTCATGTTGGTCTCAATAAAACCATGACGGCGGATGACATCCTCAACGGACTCCTGATTGTTGAAATCGGCCTGGCGGCCGTGCGACCCGCTGAATTTATCCTCTTACGGTTTAGCCACAAGCTAGCACAGTAGGCTCGTGTAGCAACAGCTCAATCCCCATTCCGTAAACCTAAGCCACACCCCTCATCATGGCCACAACAGCTGAAACCATTCGCGCCAGCTATCCTCTTCCTGTTTACAACTACCGAGTTGAGATTGGCAGCACTTCCATCGCTTTCTCTGAGGTCTCAGGGTTGGTGATCGGCTACGAAGTTGGCACCTATAAGGAGAGTCCCGTGTCCACCCAGGCAGGGCCGCGAACCTTCCGCTTTCCCGGCCAGCGAACCGCCCCCACCGTGAGCCTCAAAAAAGGCATCGTCCAGGGCGTTAGCATCAAGGAATTGTATGGCTGGATTCAGACCGTGCAGACCAACCAGGTGGTCAAAAAGGATGTCTTCATTCGCTTGTGCGACGAGAAAGGTGTGCCCGTGATTTCCTGGAAGGTGATCAACGCCTTCCCAACCAAACTGACCGCACCCACATTCGACGCCAAGAGCAATGATGCCGCGATTGAAAGCCTCGATCTCCAGGGCGATCAGATCACCATGGAGGCGAGTTGAGTCGTGGCGATCAACGTGACTGCCGGAGCTCTGGCTCCGCCTTTAGTCGTCTACAACTATCGCGTTCTCGTCGGCTCGCTCACGATGCGTTTCGCCAAAGTAGATGGCCTGGTCTGGGAACGTCAAGCCGTGCCCTATCGCGATGGCTTGTCTTTTCTGGATGGGGAAACGATGGGCGTCTGCCGTGTCGATGCCTTCACGCCACTGACTCTGCAACAGGGGGTGTTGGCTGGGGATGCGCAACTGCACCAGTGGCTGAAAGCTGGAGATAGCCGGATGTTGCAAGTGCAGCTCTGCCAGCCGGATGGCCAGGCGGTGCTGGCCTGGCAGGCCAACCGTGCCATCCCCGTCAAACTCACGGGCTCCAGCTTGGATGCCAAGGGCAACGATGTGTTCGTCGACAGCCTTGAGCTGCGAGCCGCTGGCTGGTCGATCAAGCACCCCCTCTGAACAAACAACAAACAACGCCATGGCCTTTCCGATCCCGCCACCGCCCTGGAATCAGGTCCTTGGCATGCCGATGACCCATCGGTTCATGGTGTCGTTTTTGGACCATGGAAGCATCCCTAATTCACTTGATATTCGCTTCCAAGACGTCTCTGGTCTTGAGGGCAAGATCAAGACACGGCCGGATCCGTCGGCAGCCGCCAGGCTGAGCAGGAGGCAGATCCCCACAGGGATCGACTACTCCGATCTCCAACTCAAGAGGGGAATGATGCCCGCCTCACCATTGAGCCATGAGATTCAATCCACTCTAAATCAATTCAAATTTACGCGCTCGGATGTGCTGGTCACCGTGCTCTCGGAGCAGGCCATTCCAACGAGTGCCTTTTTATTTCATGAGGCCTATCCAACCCAATGGCAACTCTCCAATCTGAACGCCAAGACTGAGGAGGTTCTGATAGAAACCATGACGCTGACTTATACCCGCATGCGCACCCTAAGCCTCTAATGACGATCGAAATTCGCCAACTTGTGGTTCGCGCCGTGGTGCAGGCACCAGCATCACAATCGGCTAGCACCCTCAGCGAAGCTGAGTTGGTGGCACGCTGCACCAGAGCAGTGCTGCGCCAGCTGGCGCGCCTCAAGGAACGCTGAGGAGGCATGAGCATGCAAGACCTGGATGTGGTGAAACCAGCTCGGCTGAGGATCGCCGCCTTTCTCGACCCTGCGTTTAGCCGACCGCTGCAGCCAGCCCCCAACAAGATGACGGCAGCATTTGATCCTGAATCCCTTTCGATCAAGCAGGAAAATGCCTTTGAATCCCGTCAAGGACTCTCCACTAGCGGTGCCCGAGCCACATTTCATGCCAGCAAATCCAGACAGCTAACAGTCAAACTTTCCTTTGTTGGCATCGACTTTGGCCGCTATGGCCTTGGGAATGCACTTCAGTCTCAACGAGAAGATGTAGCTGATCAACTCAGCTTGTTTGAGCGTCTATGCCATCGCATCAATAGCAGCTCCCATGAGCCTGCCTACTTACGACTCAATTGGTTTAATGGTGGCCTGCGGTCCACATTTGAAGCCAGGCTGAAAAGTCATGATGTCAGCTATGAGCTCTTTGATCAGAAGGGCAAACCGTTGCTGGCGAACCTCACGGCCACCTTCGTGGAGGCCGTTCACTCCAAGAAAAAGCGGGCCCGAGCCCGTCTTAGCTCGCCAGACCTGAGTCATCGCCATTTGGTCCTGGCTGGGGAATCACTGCCGATGTTGTGCCAGCGCTACTACGGCAGTACGGATGCTTACTTGCAGATTGCCAGCTTCAATCAGCTGGACGACTTGCGCGATCTCCGCCCGGGCCAGGAGCTGCTCTTTCCACCGTTAGCAGCACAGGAGGAGGTGCTCTGATGGCGCTGCCCGATCTAAAAATTAGCTGTGACGGGCAACCGCTTCCCGATGACGTGGAGGTTCTCGATCTCGAGATCCGGCTGGAGATCAATCGGGTGCCCCAGGCCACGATCACGCTTCTGGATGGATCCGTTGCGGAGCGCAGCTTCGCGATCAGTGATGGCCAATGCTTCGCTCTTGGCAGCAGGATCAAGATCGCGTTGGGCTATCTGGCGGATGGGCCAGCGCCGCAACTTGTGTTTCAAGGAATCGTAACCCGTCACAGCGTGAGCTCCACGGCTGAGGGATGTCAACTCAAGGTGGATTGCAGCGATAAAGCGATCAGCATGACGCAGCGACGCCGCTCAGCTGTCTATCGCCAGGCTAAAGATACCGAGGTGTGGCAACAGTTGATCCAGGCTGGGGGCCTGCGGGTCGGCAGGCTTGCCATAACAAAGGTTATTCATCCGGAGTTGGTGCAGTTCAACGTCAGCGATTGGGATTTCATGGTGTCGCGGGCGGACGCGCTGGGGCTCGTCGTCTGCGTCGACCGTGGCGTGGTGCAGGTGTCGCCACTGGCCCTCGGCGAACCCAGTCGTCAGCTCGACCATGGCCTCGACGATTGCCGCGAGCTCGAGCTCGAGCTCGACGCTGCCCAGCAGTGGCGTTCCCTGGAGGTGATTGGCTGGGACCGCGCCAAGCTCAAACCCAGCCAGCCGGTGCGAGCCAAGTCGGCCAAGCTATTCATCGGCAACAGCAAGGACCAGGCACTCGCCGAATCGGTTGGAGGGGCCTCCGCCCAGCTGATTCACCCGGTGCCGATGGAGGCCCAGGAGTTGCACAGCTGGGCGGATGCTCGCTTGGGCAAGCAGCGCTGGTCGCTGCTGCGTGGCTCGGCGGTGCTGGACGGCAGCGCTGACCTCAAACCCCTGGACACGGTGCAGATCCTCGGGGTGGGGGAACGGTTCAACGGCAAGGCGCTTGTGTCGGGGGTGACCCACAGGTTCAATGCCGATGGCTGGAGCAGTCAGTTGCGTTTGGGTGTGGCGGCGGAGTGTTTTGCCCGCTCTCCCGATCTGCTGGAGATGCCGGCGGCTGGCTTGCTGCCCGCCGCCACCGGGCTGCAAATCGCCACGGTGCACTCGCTGCGGCTGGATCCCGATGGAGAGCTGCGGGTGGAGGTGCTTCTGCCTCAGCTGGGGGAGTCCAGTGCGGGGACCCTATGGGCCCGGCTGCTGACGCCCGATGCGGGCCAGGGACGCGGCTTCGTGTTCCGCCCGGAGCCGGGCGACGAGGTGGTGATCGGTTTTCTCAACGATGATCCGCGCCAACCGCTCATTCTGGGAGCGCTGTTCGGCAGCATCAACAAACCTCCCCAACCCGTGCAGACGCCGAATGACAAGAACGACCTGCGCGCTCTGGTGAGCCGAGCCGGCAGCCGCATCGTCTTCGATGACGAGACGCCGGCTCTGGTGATCGAGACCACCGCCTCAGGCCATGCCGATGGCAGCTACAACAATCGAATCAGCATCAACGAAAAGGATAAAACGATTCTGATCGAAGATCAGTTCAAGAACAGCATCCGGCTCAGCGATCAAGGCATCGTCATCAGCAGCGACAAAGACATCCAGCTGGCGGCCAAAGGCACCGTCAAGATCAAGGGCGAGGGCGGCCTGCAACTGGAGGGCGCCAAAACCACTGTCCAGGGTCAACAGCTCGAGCTCACTGGACAGAGCCAACTCAACCTCAAAGGAGCTCAGGTGCAAGTGGCTGCCGATGCCCAGCTTTCGCTCAAAGGCGGGGCGCAAACCAGCGTCAACTCCGACGGCATGCTTGCCATCAAAGGATCCCTCGTCACCATCAACTGAACACCATGCCCCCTGCCGCTCGCCTCAACGACATGCACACCTGTCCGATGCAGATGCCTGGCGTGCCACCGATTCCCCACGTTGGTGGTCCGATCACCGGTCCGGGCTCTCCCACCGTGCTGATCGGCGGGCTGCCGGCGGCCTGCCTGGGCGACAATTGCGTCTGCGTCGGCCCGCCGGATTTGATCATCAAGGGCTCCAGCAGTGTGCTCATCGGCGGCAAACCCGCCGCCCGCATGGGTGACAGCACGGCCCATGGCGGCGTGATCACGGTGGGCTTTGCCACGGTGATCATCGGTGGCTAAGCCTCGCTCAACCGCGCACACATCCCCTCATCCACGCTGACTTCCTTTCCATCCATGAGCGAACCCACCATCCATCTGGATCTCACCATCGAAGAAGTGAATCTGATTCTCGATGCCCTAGGTGAGCAACCCTTTAAAACGGTCTTCACACTGGTGAGCCGCTTGCAAAGCCAGGCCCGCAGCCAGCTACAGAGCAGCGCCCCCAGCGCGACAGCGGCCATGGAGCCGCCCTCGCGGGAACCCGAGCCATGAGCATCGCATCGAGCTCCGGTTTTCTCGGCACTGGCTGGGGCTTCCCGCCCACCTTTTCGGCCGGCGGGCAGCAGCTGGCGATGGTGTCGGATGTGGAGGACATCCAACAATCCCTGGCGCTGTTGTTTGCCACGCGGCCAGGCGAGCGTCTGATGCAAGAAAGCTACGGCGCTTCCCTGCAGGAGTGGCTCTACGCCGAAGTGGATCAAGAGTTTCTGAGCAACGTCAGCACGGCGATTGAGGAAGCGGTGCTGCTGCATGAGCCGCGCATCGAACTGTTGGATCTTGATGTGATGCCCCATCCACAGCTCTCGGGGGCGGTGTTGATTCGCCTCGACTACCAAATTCCCGCCACAAACTCGCGCTTCAACATGGTGTTTCCCTTCTATCTGAACGAGGCTACCGCGGTGAGCATCTGACGCATGGACGCTCCTCTGTCGCGATGGTTCACGGTCCAGGCCGCCCCCGGCTTGGCCACCACCGCGGCGCGGCGGCGGCGACAAGCACCGGATCCGGCGGCGCTGAGCCTCGATCCCCGCGGCGACGCCGACCAGCTGCGGTTTGTGCAAGAGCTGGCCGGGCAGCTGCATTGGCCATCCGCCGCCGAGGCTGAGCCATCGCCTGGCGCGGCGGCGGCGATCGACTGGCGGGCGTTTTGCAGCCGGGAGGACCTTAGCCCCGAGGCGATCGCGGCGTTTGTGCGGGCTGCTGAGGCAGGGACACACCTGACAGGCGAGCAGCGCGACTGGATCGGCCGCCCCCACTTCGCCCTGCTGCTGGTGTTCATTCACCTGCTGCGCCACCAGCGTCAGCTGCTGAACGAGCTACCCAGCCGCCACCTGCGCCATTACTTACGGGATCGTCTGGGCTTTCAGCCACGCCCGAGCGAGCCCGATCGGGTGATGGTGGCCTTCCGCTTGGCGGAAGGGGCGCCGCCGCTGCTGCTCAAGGCGGGTAGCCGGCTGCGGGCGGGCAGCGACAGCCAAGGGCGGGAGCGCCGCTACCGAACCCTGGCCGATCTCAGCGTGAACGAGGTCATGGTGACCCGCCTGCGCTGCATTCAGCTGCACCAGGGCATCACCGATCTGGAGGTGATTCAGGCCAACGAACCGGACGCCGAGTCCCGGCTCAACCACATGCTGGCCTTGGTGTACGTAGACCGCTTCACCAGCGGCGATCCGCCCACAGTCCCCCGCCTTCAAGGCCTGTTGGCAACTCTCCTGTTCTGCTCGGATTCGTTGAAGCTGGACTACCAAGATTTGCAGCGGATGATGGCCCTGGTGCGGCAGCGTACCAATGCGGACTCGGACCTGGAATGGGCCACGATCAACCGCTGGCTGGGGCTGGAGCCGCTCTTCCAGCAGGGGGTGCTCAAGGATCCGCGTGATTTCGAGACCAACTTCAACGCCAGCCTGCTGGGGCCGAAGGGCGGCAAGTTGAACTTCCAGGCCGATGGCCTCAGTGAGGTCAAGAGCATCGACGATCTTTACAACAACCGTGACAACGTGGGCGTGCAGGGCTTTCTGCGCACCCTGTTCACCGCCAAGCTCTGTTCGCTGCAGCGGGCGCCTGGAGATAGCGGGGATGCGTTCCAATCCCACCTCAGCACGTTCGAGCGGGTGATGCAGCAAAAGCAGGCCATCGACGCCCAGTGGCAAGAGGTGAACGGGCTGCTGGAACGCCTGGGCCAACGGCAGCGGCAGCTGCCCAGCTGGCGTCTCGATCCCGACAACCCCAACTCCAGCTCGCCGGCGTTTGCCGCCAACTTGGCCCTCGCCCTCGGTGGCGAGCAGGCCGCCCAAGCCTTGCCCTGGCCCAACGCCAGCCCGGCCCCTGCTAGCGACACCGACAGCAACAAAGCTGCGGGCACCGGCAGCGCGGCCGCCTGGCCCGGCGTCGCCAACCGCTGCGAGGCCTACGCCAACGATCTGGAGGCGCTGCGGGAGCGTTGGGCCCTGCCGCTGGAGCGGTTGCAACGCCTGAGCCAGCGGGCGGATCAAGTGTTGCGCGCAAACGGCGGTGCCGAGGCCTGGCAGGAGATTCGTGAGCTGTTGGGGGCCGCCCACCAGGAACGCTGGCTCGCCGGCCGCCGCAGCGCGCTGGCCCGCGCCCGCCAGGGCCACACGGGGGCGGAGGCCCTGCTGCGCACCCTGCGCCAGGCCCTCCTCCCTTCCGTCCCCAAGGTCGACTCGGCGGCCACAGTCGCGGCCCCGTTCGAACCCCCAACGGTCAAGCCCCAACCGGAGACGCTGTCCTTCCAGGAGTGCGTCAACCAGCTCCGCCCCTGGCTGCCGGGGGGCGCCCAATCCCTGCTGGACGACTTCAACACCCAGCTGCTGGAGCCCGGCACCGGCCAGCGGCGCCGCGGCTGGAGCGAGGTGGATGCCCTGCTGGAACGGGCGCAACGGGCCCGCGATGGGGTGGAGGCGCCGCCGTTGACGCGGCTCGATTGGCGACTGGTCGAGGCCAACGAGCAAACGATCGACGCGACGGCGATGGTCGCCGGCGAGGTCTTGCAGCCCTGCTTCCGGCCCGCCGCCCCAGAATCGGCGGAACCGCCGGGGCCGGGGCCGGGTTTCACCATCGCCAGCCGGCTGCTCGGGCTGGCCGAAGGCCGCCGCCAGATCAGCCTGCGCCTGCGGTTCACCCAGGCGAGCGGCTCGGCGGAAGCCCTGCTGGCCGCCTTGACGCCCCCCGCTGGCCAGGCCCTCAAGCCCGAGGCCTGCGCTGGCGCGGTGCCCCAGCCACCGGCTGAGCCCGGTTGGGGGTTGAACCAGGCGTTGCTGGTGGAACTGACCACGGCGGCGGGTTGGTGGCCCCTGCCGATCCTCACGGCGGCGCTGGAGGCGAACGCGGCGGACGCCCCGGAGCAATGGGCCCTGAAGCTGCAGTTCAGCCTGGCGGCGGATGCCCCCTCCCTGGAGCCCTTGCCCGGCACGACGCTGCCGCGATTGCGGTTGCGATTGCGACCATTGAGTGGCGGCGAAGACGTGCCGTGGCGCCACTGCGTCGGCTTCGATGGCCTGCGGCTGTCCGGGGCGCGGCTGGAGGTGGCGGTGCAGGGCCTCAAGGGCCTGCGCTTGCAGCAGGAGGGAAACGCCGTGGACCCCCGCGAAGCCTTCGCCCCGTTCGGCAGCAGCCCCATGCTGGGCAGCAGCCTGCTGCTCAGCCATCCCGAGCTCCTCGATGGCGACTTGACCCTGCTGCGGTTCCAGGGGCGCTGGCAAAAGCTGCCGGCCGATCTGGACAAGCACTACGCCGCCTACAGAGGCTGGCCCGGCCTGCCGGCCGATCAGGCGGTGCAAGCCGGCAATTTCAGGATGGACGTGAGCCTGGTGTCCCGCCAGCGGGGCGAGCTGCAGGGGCCAATCGCGCGGCCGCTGTTCACGGCGTCAGGCGAGACCGGCACCTCCGACCGGCTCGACGCGACCTGCGCCTTTGCGGCGCCACCATCCAGCGGAGCTGGGCCCGGCGCCAGCGAGGGCGTGGCCGGGGCCGGGGGCGATCTGCGCGAGCAGGAGCGGGTGTGGCGCTGGCGACTGACGCCCACCGACCTGGGCCATGGGCTGTATCCCAGCCTGCTGGCCCGCCGAGCCCAGGACCTGGCGGTGGCCCTCAGCGCCGCGGCGGGACAGCAATCGCTGGCGCTGGCCGCAGCCGTGGCCAGCAGCTCCGCCAAAGGCGTGTCCGCCTTGCGGGACAGCTACCAGGCCGCCTTAAGAGACGCCAACGCCGCGGTCGATCCGGCCACCTACAGCGTGCCGGCGCCGTACACACCCCTGCTGGAGGGACTGGAGGTGAGCTACAGCCGCTCCCAGGAGCTGGGCAGCTGCGACGCGGCGGCAGGCCAGGTGCGGCGGGTGCATCTGTTCGAGGAGGAGGAACCCCTAACGCTGCCCCCACCGCCGCAGCCGGGCCATCAAGCGAGCCCCGTGGCAGCGCCGCTGTTGATCCCCAGCCAGCCCGACCCGGGCGAGCTCTGGCTGGAGCTGCAGGGCGTGCGGCCTGGCCAGCCCCTGACGCTGGCGCTGCGGCTGGCGGAGGGCAGCGCCCGGGGGCCGCGACCCGAACCCGCCGTGTTGTGGGAAGCGCGGCAGGGCTGGGGCTGGCAGCCGTTGCGGCTGCGGCAGGACGGCAGCGATGGGCTGCTGCATTCCGGGATCGTGCGGGTTTCCCTGCCCGACGCCCTGGCAGCTGAACAGCAGACGCCGAGACGGCTCTGGATCCGGGCACGGCTGCGAGGCGAGGTGGCGTCCTACGCCAGCCTGCTAGCACTGCTGCCCCAGGCGGTGGAGGCGGAGGCTGTTGCCGCGGATGGGGACCTGGAGAGTGCCGCCGAGCCGCTACCGCCCCACAGCATCACGGGCCTCGAGGACCTGCTGCCGGGGATCGCGGCGGTGCATCAGCCCTTCAGCTCCCGGCCCGGACGAGCGGCTGAAACCGAGCTGGAGCTGGCGATCCGGGCGGCGGAGCAACTGCGCCACAAGGGCCGGGCCCTGGCCGGCTGGGACTACGAACGGCTGCTGTGGGAGCGCTTTGGCAGCCAGCTGCATGCGGTGACGTGCCTGCCGAGCGTCGAGGCCCAACGGCTGGAGCTGGTGGTGATCCCGAACCTGCTCCAACAGGTGCCGCGCGATCCGTTTAACCCAGGCGCGCCAACCGATCTGCTGGACGCGATGCGCCGGGATCTGCGCGAGCGCTGCCCGCCGGAGCTGGAGTTGGTGGTGCGCAATGCCCGCTACGTCCATGTGAAGGCGCGGCTTTGGGTGTGCCTGAAGGAGGGCGTGGATCCCGCCTGGGCGGAGCAAGAGTTGCGCCAGCAGCTGATTCGCGGCCTGTCGCCCTGGTGTTTCGACGCCGCCGCCGAAGCGCGGCTGGGTGGCGAGGTGCGCGCCAGCGATCTGGTGGCCGTGATCGAGCCGCTGCCGTATGTGGCCTACCTGGAGCGGCTGATGCTGTTCCTGGTGGATGCCGATGGCAAGCGGCTGCGCCCTGATGACCAGGAGACCAGCAGCGACGAGCGGCTGCGGGCCCCCGGCGCCGATGTGGTGCTGATCGCTGCCGCCAGCCAGGCGGTGGAGTTCGTGGCGCCCGGCGTCGCGCCGCTGCCCAGCCGGATCGGCATCGGCGCCATGCGCATCGGCCTGGATCTCCAGGTGACCTGAATCCTTCGTTCCTTTTCTTCTCTGATCGAGCCATGCCCAACCCCACCAGCAAGAGCCGCCAGGCGCTCAAGGCCCGCTTTGTGCGCAACGCCATTCCCACCCAGCAGGATTTCGCCGATCTGATCGATGCCAGCCTCAGCCAGGCCGATGACGGCCTGATCAAGCTGCCCGACCAACCGCTGGCATTGGTGCGCCAGAAGGCCGACCAACCGCTGCTGCGCTTCTACGCCGACCCCAGCGCTGAAGGTTCCGCCTGGCAGCTGCAGTTGACCCCGGGCGACAAGCCAGGCTTGGGCTTGTCTGGAGCGGATGGGACGCTGGCATTGCTCGTGGATGGGGTGACGGGCAATACCTGCATCCGAGGCCAAACAGATCTCCTTACAGGGTCAAATCCACTGCGCATATCCTCGAGCTGGACCAGTTTCCCCGACGGTCGCACTAATGGAGCAGAAATATCCAATGACACGAATCTCTTCAAGGCCTTGATGATTGTTGGCAATAAGTCGGCGGGTGTCGGCAGAAGAGTAGCGCTTTGGGATCTCTTGGAAGTCTATGGAACTTTGCGCATTAATGAAACCACTGCTGGCACAGCAGCCAGCCCCAACGCCGGCAGCTTGCTGCTCAATCATGGCGACTCCGGCGGGGCTAGCAGCATTGTGTTTCAAAGTGCGGTGAATCGAGGCAGTGACTATGCGTTTATTGAATATCGAGACAACAATCCCGATCTCCAACTTAAAAATCCAGACATAAATCTCACTGAGGCTGGATTGCTAACAATCGGCAACCAAAATGATGGGCGGGACCATATCGCCTTGATGGCCTCCGGGAATGTGGGGGTGGGGACGACGACGCCCGAGTCCAAGCTGCACGTGAACGGCAACACGAAGATTTCTGGCGATGCAATCGTGAATGGCAAATTGAACTTGAATGGAGCAGAAATATCCAGTGACACGAATCTCTTCAAGGCCTTGATGATTGTTGGCAATAACTCAGCGGGTGTCGGCAGAAGAGTAGCGCTTTGGGATCTCTTGGAAGTCTATGGAACTTTGCGCATTAATGAAACCACTGCTGGCACAGCAGCCAGCCCCAACGCCGGCAGCTTGCTGCTCAATCATGGCGACTCCGGCGGGGCTAGCAGCATTGTGTTTCAAAGTGCGGTGAATCGAGGCAGTGACTATGCGTTTATTGAATATCGAGACAACAATCCCGATCTCCAACTTAAAAATCCAGACATAAATCTCACTGAGGCTGGATTGCTAACAATCGGCAACCAAAATGATGGGCGGGACCATATCGCCTTGATGGCCTCCGGGAATGTGGGGGTGGGGACGACGACGCCCGAGGCCAAGCTGCACGTGAACGGAAACACCAAGATTACTGGCGATGCAATCGTGAGCGGGAGATTGGACTTGACTGGCAACTTATCAGTCAGCGGATCACTGCTGTTGAATAACATCAACGTCAGGAACATGCTGATCAATCTCGACCAGGGATATGAATCAATCATTTTTTGGAATAGCACTGACAGCGAAAGAACGAAAATGTACAAGCCTGGTGCCGTTGGCGGCAGAACCTTTACGCAGCAAGTATCATTTAGGGCCGGCAAGTTTGCCAGCGCCCCTCAAGTAGTAGTCTCCTTAGCGGGCTTGGACACGGATAAGGGATTTAATGTAAGGATGACCATTAACGCGGAAAGCATCAGCGCAAGTGGGTTCTCCATCAAGGTGGCAACGTGGGGAGATTCCCTGGTTTATGGCGTCGTTGTTTCATGGATTGCATTCGGAGTCTAATGATTCCAGGGAGTGTGCCAATCCTGGAGTTCTCCCCGCTGATGCCTAGCGCCAGATACATGGGTAGCATGGCTTTAAATGGCATTGCTACAGAGACCATGACCAATAAGGGGCCATGCTGCCAAGATCACGGCAGGCCAGATCCGGCATGAAGCAGCTCTTCATCGTTTCCCCGAACAAGCTGGGGGCACAGGTATTGAAAATCTAGAATACGAACATGCTTTGCCACAGTTTATTGTGTTGCGCCACAATAGATACCTTGCAGGCAAGTCAACTCTTTTAGTCCGTTAGCGGGATCCACTTTTCTGGTCTTTTAGGTAACTCCATGCCCCCACCCCCCTCCATCACCCTCGATCCCTCCCCTCACCCCGCCCTCAGCTACGCCCAGCTGCGGGCGGAGGCGCTGGAGCTGCTGGGGCGGCTCTGCGGCGATCAGTGGAGTGATTTCAACACGCATGATCCCGGGATCACGATCCTTGAGCAGCTCTGCTTCGCCCTCACGGAGCTGGCTTACCGCAGCCAGTGGCCGATCGAGGATCTGATCGCCAGCGCCGGTCCCGATTGGCAGCCAGAGGCTGGGGAGATCCTGCAGGGCGATCCGGTGACCCGGGACGACCTGATCGCCCTGGTGCGGTCCCTCGGTTGCGAGGCGGTGGTGGTGGATGTCTTGGAGCAGGCCAGCCTGCCGCTGCTGTTTCGGCCTTCAAGCCTCAACGCCAGCGATGGTGGCACCATTTCAGACGCTGCGGGCGCTGGTGGTGCCACAGCGGGAGCGGCCCTACCGAGTCCCCCCACCCCACCGGGCCAGCCCACGCCGGTCGGGGATCTGCAGCTTTGCACCGAGCTGGAGGCGGGCCTGGAGGGCGACGCCGGCCAGGCCGTCGCCCCCCGGGGTCTGTGGCGCGTCAGCGTTCAGCTCGGATCCGGCGCGGCGGGCGCGGCTCCGGCCTCACTGCTGCCGATCGCCCGCGCCCTCCATGGCGCCCGCCTGCTGGGGCGGGATTTTGTGCTGGCCGTGCTCGATCCCTTCAAGGTGATCGTGCGATCCGACCTGGAGGTGGAGCTCGGCCCGACGGGTTCCGCCAGCGCCCTGCTGGCTCGCGTCGCCGCCGTGCTCGACGCCACGATCCGCCAGGCCGCCTTGCGGGGCGACGATCGCGGCCTGCGCAGCGCCGAACTGATCCAGGCCTTGCAAGCGCTGCCCGAGGTGCGGGAGGTGTGCTTTCTGCGCTTGGCTCGCGACCCGGCTGACCACGGCCATCCCTTGCACCTGGCCCTGTCCAGCCAGTCCGCCCGGCTCGATCCGGCCTCGCCGATCCGGCTGCTGGAGCACGGCCGGCCCCTGGCCGCTCCGGCCTCCCTCCCGACGATCAGGGCCGGCATCGGTTCCCCCACGCAGAGCGATCCCGCCGCTCAGAGCGACCCCACCGCAAGCCAGCCAGCCTTCTCCCAGGCGGCTCCCCGCGTCTCAGCGGCCGGCCTGGCCACCAAAACACCGCCCCCCACAACTTCGGCGGGCCGCCCCCGCCAGCTCACCAACGTCCGCTCGATCGCCCGCCAGCTGCCAGCGGTCTATGGCGTGGGCCTGGCCGGCCTGCCGGCGGAGGCCAGCCCCGAGCGGCGCGCCCAAGCCCTACAGCTGCGGGCCTATCTGCTGTTCTTCGATCAGCTGCTGGCCAACGCCCAGGCCCAGCTGGCCTTCGCGCCACGCCTGCTGGCGCCGGTTGACCCCTCCGACCCCGAGCCGTTGGCCTGCGAGGCGCTGCTGCTGGCCGAGGATCCCGAGCTGCCAGCGGCAGGGTTGCGCCAGGGCCACCCCAGCGACTGGCAGAACGGGCTGCGCCAGGCCCTGCGGCGCAGCGCTGCCGCGTCCGGCGACTCCCACGGCGACCCATCCCATCGGCGCGCCGCGCTGCTGGCCCACCTGTTGCAGCGCTTCGGCGAGGAGCTGACGCCGCCCTCTCAGCTGCCGGCGAGCGCCTCCCAGGAGGCCCGTGCCGCCGAGCTGGCGCGGGCTCGCTCGGCCTATCTGCGCCGGGTCGCGCCCCTGAGCGGCGGTCGCGGCACCGGGCCCGATCTCCTAGCTCCCGCGGCCCCCGCGGCCTCCCCAGCCAGCGGCAGCGCTTCGCCAGGCAGCGCTTTGGCAGCCAGTGACGCTGCGCAAGGTCCCTGCGCCGAACGGCTACGGCGCAAGCTCGGCCTGCCCCTCGGTCCCGCTGGCGCTCCCTCCTTGCTGCTGATCGAACACCTGCTCCTGCGCCCCCTGGAGGAGGACAAGGGCCAGCTGACGCAAGGCGGCGAGGAGCCGATTCCGTTCCTGGCCGACGTGGCCCGTCCGGATCCTTGGACGGGACGGCTGAGCGTGGTGATCAACGCCGCGTTGCTGCCCGGCGGCCTGGCCGAGGCCCGAGAGGATTGGCTGGCGCGGATCCTGCGCGAGGAGCTGCCGGCCCATCTGGCGCTGGAGCTGCACTTGCTCGCCGATGGGGCCAGCGGCACCGGCAGCGCCGGCAGCGGCGCTGCCAGCGCCATCGACGAGCCAGGGCCGTGGAGCGCGATGGCTGAAGCCTGGAGGCGCTTCCGCCTCCATCTGCGCGCCCATCGCCTAGCCCAGCTCAGCGGCCCCGATCCCGGCGGCGACGATCCCCTGTTGGCCTTGCGCCTGCGCGACAGCCGCGATCGGCTGCTCGCTCTGCTGCGCATCGGCCGGCCCTGGCCGCTGCGCTCCATCCCCCTGCCGGAGCTGTTGATGGTGGCGAGCGGCAAGACCACCTCCATCACCCTGCCGTTCAGCCAGCGTGGGGTGCGCTACCAGCTGATCGAGGTGAACAGCGGCAGCCCCCGCGGCGCGGCCGCCGTCGGCAACGACGGACCGCTGACGCTCACCACCCCGCCGATCAACGCCGACCTCAGCCTGCGGGTGCAGGCCAGCGTGCTGGCCGCCGGGGAGCCGGGCTCCGCGGAGCTGGCGGCGGCGGCGATCTCCGGCGCGGGGTCGGCGGAGGGAATCGCGCTCTCCGCCAGCGCCAGCCGCGTCAGCACGCTGCTGGCCGGCGAGGTACGGGTGGTGGAGGGGGTGGATGGCAGCCTCGGCCTGCGGCTTCTCGATGCGTCCCTCACGCCGCTGCCGTTGCTGCATCCCGAGGAAACGGCGCTGCGGGCGGACCATGGTCAGCGGTTGGTGGTGGAGGTGCTCGCCAGCCAGGAGGGCGTGGTCTATGAGGTGATCGACGACAGCGAGCGCGAGCTGCCCTTCGCGAACCAACGGCCGCTCAGCGAGAAGGTGATCGGCACCTCCGGCAACATCACGCTCACGCTCAAGGTTCAGGCGGAGGAGGATCGCGATCTGCGTGTGCGCGCCAGCCTGGACCGCCAGCGCGGCAGGTTTCACAAAGATGACCAGCGGCTCCTCGAGGCGGTGCTGCCCCTGCGGGTGCGGGCCAATCCAGCCGTGCCCTTGGCCCTGATCTCCCGCGTTGTGGAGGAGGGGGCCAACGCCACGGTGGTGATCGGCACCGCCTTGGCGAGCGGCACCGAATTGGCGAGCGGCACCGCCGTGGCAGGCAGCGGCAGCCAGGTCAGCGTGACCTATCAGCTGGTGGCCCGCGGCCTCCAGGACGAGGACTGGCGTTTCGACGACCCAGCCAGCGCGCTAGAGCTCACCCGGCTGGACGAGACCCAGGGCGGGGCCCTAGATGGCTTCTTCCCCCAGGCTGCCTCCAGCCAGGGCAATGGCGCCAGCCTCACCCTGGAGCAAACCGTGCGCGGCGAAGGGTTGCTGGTGGCGGTCCTGGCGCGCAAACGGCACCGCCTCAGGGCCTTCCGCGCCGACGACAAACGCACAGCCCCCAGCGAGCTGCCCCTGCGCCAGGCCGCCGTGCTCTACACCCAGCCCGATGCCCGGCGTCCCGTGCTGCTGCGCGCGGAACTGGAGGCCCCGGGAGTGTGGTCGTTCTGGGGTGGCCAACCCGGCGTGGCCTACAGCCTGCTGGCGGGCGCGGGCGAGGCGGCCAGCCCGTTGGGGGCGGCGGTGCCGATCCCCGAGACCGATGACGCCCCGGACGGCCGACGTGGCATCGGACGCCTGCGCGTCGGCCGCGATCTGCTGGTGGCCGCCAACGACGGGCCGCCGCGGCAGGCGTTTGCTCCGGACCCCAGCCAGCAACCCGGCTTGAGCCTGCGGGCCCGCTTTCTGCGCAGCGGCGTGGAGGTGGCGATGCGCAAGCCACCGATCCTGGCGCGGGTGGAGCCTCCGGCCCTGGGTCGGGGCGAGGCGGCCCGGGTGCTGGTGTCGGGGCTGGATCCGGGCCAGTCCGGCCAGCTGCGACTTGGGGATCGCCAGCTCAGCCAGGGCCTCGCGGCCGCCGACGGAGCGTTGGAGTTGGCCACCGGTCCCTTGCCGGGCGCCTCCAACCTGGAGCTGGACGTGGGCGTCCGCTGCCCGCTGTCGATCGCCCAGGGGGTGAATCCCGACCTGGTGGTGCGACTGCGCAATGGCCAGACCTTGCTCGAGGATGCCCCAGCTCGGCTGTATGCCTGGGGCGACCGGGCCGAAGTGGAGCTGAGCGCCAGCCAGGGCGATGTGATCTACGCCCTGATCGACGCCGCCGACCGCGACAAGCCGCTGGAGCAGCAGCGCCTGTTCTCCGCTCCCCAGCCGGGCAACGGCGCGGCGCTGCTGCTGCTGAGCACGCCGCTGCAGGAGGATGTGGATCTGCTGGTGCGCGGCACACGCCGCCTGGCGCCGCAGGGGCCTCGCCAGGCCATCGGTGTTCTGGACACCGTCGTGGCGCTGCGGGTGCGGGCCAATCCGGGCGTGCCCTTGGAGCTGGCGCAAGCGGTGCTGGAACCAACCTCCCCCTGCCTGCTGTGGGTGGGGGATGGGGCACTGCCTTCCCAGAGCAGCGCGTCATACAAGGCGTGGAGCAAACCCATCGGCCCCGAGGACTGGCAATGGCCGGACACCCCGGACACCCCGGACGCCACGGACGCCACGGACACCCCGGACGCCACGGCCAGGCCTCGCCTGCCAACCCCTCCGGACGCCGCCTCTCCGCAACAGGACTGGAGCGGGCGGGGCCAACCCAAGAAGGGCACCGATGGCGATTCGAAGCGAGGCCAACAAGGCCGCCTGCAGCTCTCCCTCGGCCAGGCGGGCGGCGACGCTTGGGTGGCCGTGATCGCCAGCAAGCAGCACAGCCCCTACCCTCTGGGCGATCCGAGCGCGCCGAGCAGCAGCGCGCCGAGCAGCAGCGCGCCAAGCAGTGTGGCCAGTCAGGTGGTGCTGGACGACCAGGTCGTCCAGCCCACCACGCCCAACCCCCAGCAGCGTCTCGCCTTGGTGGCGATCGATGCCGGATGGCGCTTGGTGGGCGGCGAACCCGGCTGCTTCTACACCTTCTTGCGGCCGGACACGCGCCTGGCTCTGGCCGGGCCGGCCTACGTGCATCAACGCACCTCTGAAGACCCGCCCAGCGACTGGGGGATCGAGCGCCTGCGCCTCGGCGTGGATCTGGTGGTGGCCGGCGAGGATGGGCCAGGAATGGATGGGGGGCCCAGCGCGGCGGACCTGCTGGCGGCCTCGGCGCAAGCCCGCCGGGCGTTCAGCGGCACGACCATCGCGCTGGCGCTGGCCCCGCTGGTGGTGACCCTGGAGCCCCCCGTCGTGGGCAGCGAGGACAGCGCCACGGTGGTGGTGCGGGGGCTGGCATCGGGCGAGCGGGCGCGGCTGCGCCAGAGCGGCCTGGATCCCCAGGAACCCGCCAGCGCCGACGCCGCGGTGCGTCTGGGCACGGGCGCCGTGCCGTTGGGCGGCGCCGTGACGCTGGAGATCAGCCGCGAGGGCAGCGGCACCCTGCTGGCGGTGCCGCTGCGTGTGGTGTTGCCGGGCTGAGCATGGACCACCTGCTGGAGCGCCTGGAGCTGGAGCTCACCAGCGGCGATGAAACCCTGGGCCGCGGGCTGCTGGATCGCTTCAGCCGCCCGCGCGTGCGCCGTGCGCTGACGGAGGCGCTGGAGCGGGTGCTGGAGCAGCTCAGCCCCCCCGGCTGCCAACACCGGATCGAAACGCTGGAGCTGGACCTGGGGGTTTTCGCCGCTGACGATCTGGAGCGCCAGCTGCCCCTGGCGTTGGAGCGGGCCCTGTGGCGAGCACTGCCGCCGCTACTGCCCGGGGCCCTGCTGGCGGTGACGGAGGTGGATGCGGCCAAACGGGCCGAGGCCGAGGCTCCGGAGGCGGAGCTGGCGTCAGCGCGGCAAGCCAGGGCAGATGCCACGAACGCCGAGCGGGGGGGCTGGGGTGAGGGTCCCAGGGCCAGCTCGACCTTGGGCGACAGGCCGCGGGGCGCCGCGGCGCAGGGCGACGACCCGCTGCGCGCCACCCTCGCGGCCCTGCTGGGCCTGCCGGCCGAAACTGCCGCGGCCCTGCTGGAGCGGTTGGCCCCCACCGCCAGCGCCCGGGAGCAGCTGCTGGCCGCCGCGGATCCCGGGCAGCGACAGCCGCTGCGGCTGCTGCTGAGTGCCAACGGCGCCAGCGCGGGCGAGGACGCGGCCAGCGCAGACGACGCTGAGATCGGTGTGGGCGAAGACGAGGCCGGCCCGACGGAGCGGGAGGGAGGGCCAATGGATCTCATACTCCCAGAGGTTCGCGGCCTGGAGCTGCTGGCTTGGTTCGCCACCCGCGGCAACCTGCCTTGGTGGGCCCCGCGCCACGAGCCGCGGCTCGTCAGCCAGGCGATCGAGGAGGCCCTGAGCTTGCCCAGAACGGAGTTGAGCCGATTCCTGCGCCAGCTGGCCATCGCGCAGGCCGCCTCGCAGGCGGGAGTGGCAGGCGCCCCAGCGGTGGCTGCTGCTGGGGGTGGCCAGGGGGAACCAGCGGCGCCTGGAGCCAGCCTGCACCCGACTGGGACACAAGGCTCGGGGCCGGAGTTGGCCCCCCGGGCGGGCGCTTGGCCCCCGTGGGCTTCAACACCCCTGGCGCGGCTGCTGCGGGCCGCCGAGGCTCAGCAACGACCGCGACTGCGGCAGGCGCTGGCGGAGGTGCTTCCAGAGGCGCTGGCGCTGGGGTTCCCAGTCCCCGAGGAGCAGCTGCCGTCCGCTGACCAGGGAGCGTCTCCGCCGGACGCCAGCGCCTCCAGCGCCAACAGTGCCCTGATGCTGCGGCTTCCCGCTCCCGGACGGCTAGCGCCCCACTCCCAACCCGCGGCCAGCGCGCCCTCCGCAGCCCTGCGGCTCCCGCCACCTGAGGCGGCCGTGACGCCGGGAGCCGAAATCCTCGGCGGAGCGTCCCCCCTGCCCACCTCCTCTGAGGCGGCAGCTACGTCCCCAAACCATCGGGGCCGGCCCGATGGCCGCGGGGCCGAGGTGTCGAGTGCCTCGCGTCAGCCCAGTCTGCCCCGGCCCCGCGCCCGCTCTGAGGGTTTGAGCGTGGAGGGAGCCGGGGTGGTGCTGCTCTGGCCGTTCTTGGAAACGCTGCTACGGCGCTTGGCGCTACTCGACGACGACGGACGTTTCGTTGGCCCAGCGGAGCGGCAACAGGCTTTGGCGTTGCTCGGGTTCTTGGTGGACGGCGATCCGCGACCACCGGAGTGGCGGCTCAGCCTGGCCAAGCCGCTCTGCGGCATGGCGCTGGAGGAGCTGGGCGGGCTGGAGGAGCCGTTGGGCGCTGCGGAGCAAGGTGAGGCCGAGGGCCTGTTGGCCGCGGCCTTGGCCCACGCCGAGGGACTGCTCGGGGATGACCTGGAGACCTTGCGGGAGCGCTGGCTGCAACGGCCGGGACTGCTGGAGCAGCGGCCCGGCTGCTGGCTGCTGGTGGTGGAGCGGCGCGAGGGGGATGGGCTGTTGGAGGCGCTGCCTTGGAGCTGGGATTGGATCCGCCTGCCCTGGATGGCGGAGCTGCTGCAAGTGGCATGGTGAGCGACGCCAGCCGGGATGAGCCGGGGTTGGAGGCGGGGTTGGAGCTAGAGCTGGCCTGGCTGGCCGCCCTTGTGCGAGCGCGTCTGGAGCGGTTGCTGCGGTCGGGCGACGACCCGCTCGCTTTGCCACCTCTGCCGCCGCCACCGCCGCTGCCACCGCCACCGCCACCGCCCCTGCCGGCAGAGGAGGCGCTGGCCTGCCCATGGAGAACGCTGCTGGGGGAGCTGGAGGCCTTGCCGCGAGGAACCCCGGAACCTGAGGCGCCGAAGGATCGGGCGACGGCCTCGCCGCCTGATCCTTCGCCCCAGCGGCGTCCGAGTCCCACGCCAGGCCCGGGATCAGCCCCGGTCTCGCTGCCGCGGCTGGCCCTGGCGCTGCTGCTGGCGGCCGAGCTGCGGCCCGCGGCTCTCGATCCGCTGCTGCTGCGCAACCCGGTGCTGGAGCGGCGCTTCAGCGAGGTGGGTGGCCTGGAGCGCGAAGCAAGGCTGGAGCCCACGGGCGCCACCCTGGCATTTCTGGCCGATGGCGGCAGCCTGGCGGGGCGGCTGGCGGCGCTGCGCCTGCTGGCGTCGCAAGGGCCGCTGCGGCGGCTGGGACTCCTGGCTCCGCTGGAGGGGCCATCACCGCTGCAGGCGGGCCTGCGGCTGGCCGAGGGCTGGTTGGACTGGCTGGCGGGAGCGGGACCACGGCCGGAGCCGGAGCCGCTGGCGGCGGGCCGCGCCCAGCGGCTGAGCACAGGGATGGCCTGGGCTGATCTGGTGCTGCCGGCCGGCACGCTGGGGCAGCTGGAGGAGATCGAGCAGCACCTGGAGCATCGCGACACGCTGCTGGAGGGCTGGGGGATGGGGCGGCGGCTGCGGCCTGGCTACCGAGCCCTGTTCCACGGCCCGCCCGGCACCGGCAAAACGCTCACCGCCACGCTGCTGGGGGCGCGGCTGGGGCTGGAGGTGCGGCGGGTCGACCTGTCGCAGGCGGTGTCGAAATACATCGGCGAAACGGAAAAGAACCTGGCGGCGCTACTCGATCGGGCCGAACACTCGCCCTGGCTGCTGCTGTTCGATGAAGCCGATGCCCTGTTCGGCCAGCGGAGCGAAACGCGCGATGCCCACGACCGCTATGCCAACCAGGAGATCGCCTATCTGTTGCAGCGGCTGGAGACCTTCAGCGGCGTGGTGATCCTGGCCACCAACCTGCCCGCCAATCTCGATGGCGCTTTCCTGCGGCGCTTCGAAAGCGTGGTGTATTTCCCGCTGCCGGGGCCGGAGCAACGGCTGCGGTTATGGCGCGAGGCGTTTTCACCCCGAGCGCGGCTGGAGGTGAATCTGGAGGACATCGCCGCCCGACATGAACTCTCCGGCGGCCTGATCCTCAATGTGGTGCGCCAGGTGAGCCTGCAGGCGATCGCCAGCGGCGATCCCACCATCCAGGAGCCCGCGTTGCTGCGGGCCATTCGCCGCGAGCTGGAGAAAGAAGGCAAGGGGCTGTGAGCGGGACAAGGCTTGCGGGCGGGAGCCGCCAGAATCGCTAGGAGCGTGTTGCACATAGATTTTTTATGGGCAAATCAATAAATAACGCGACCAGCGCGGACTGGTAATGAGATTGATTCCTGCGGCGCTTCGGTGGTTTGCCCACAAAACTCAGCTACAGAAAGCAAGTTGAGCTGACTTTCGTTGTCAGCTCAGTCTCAATCGGATCAACTTGCGCCCCAAGATGGCTGGAACGGGTGTGGGCGGGGCATTTTCCGTTGTTGATCCAAAGAGACGGCAGCACCCCGGCCGAAGCGGCTGAGCAGGAGGGCGAACCCGACCTGGCCTTCGGCATCGGCGTGCCGCTGCTGACCCTGGGCCAACCGCAGCGGGCCAAGACCTTTTTTGAGGCCTCGCAACAGCTGTCTGGCGACCATCCGGCCACAAGGCACAACCTGCAGCTGTGCCAGCAGTGCCTGGCCGCCGTGGACGCCACGGTCGCAAGCTGACCACGCTGAGACGCCACACCTGAACTGGCACCGCCACGGCCGAGCAAAGCCAGCGGCAATTCTCCCAACAGCTGGAGGAGAACCACAGCCGGCAACGCCCGGCCAACTGCAGCGGTGGCGGGAGATGGCCAACAACAGCCCGCAGGCAATAGAGCTCCGGCAACTGCAAGTGCTGGCGAAGGGTGCGGTGCAATGCGCTGAGGCTGAACCCACCACCGTCAATCCGGAGGCCGAGAAGCCAAAGCCGAATCTCACCGGCCTGCCGGACCAGCTCAAGCGCGGCATCGAGGCCCTGTCTGGCCTGTCGGTGGATCACGTGAGTTTCCAATACAACTCCGCTCAGCCCGCGCAGCTCAACTGGGCTCGGTCCTTGGCGCAGGCCGGCGAAAAGCTCGGCATCGCCCTGGTCAGCCAGCTGGGCGAAGAGGCGCAGCAGGGCGAGCGGCAGGGCAAAGCGCTCCGGATCCAGCTGCAGCAGCAGCCGCTCCAGGGCGAGCGCCGGCTCCCGCTCCAGCTCCTCCAGCACGAAGGCCCCCGACGGCAGATCGAGCCGATCGCGTTGCAGCAGCTCCTCGTGCGGGCCGAGCTCGGCGCCCACAGCGTCCACCACGTCCGCCAGCCGACGGCTCAGGCCCGACTCAAAATGACCTCGCAGCGCCTGCCCACTGGCCTGATCTGCGGTGTGCACCTAAAGCCGCAGCCGCCGCCCGCATGGGCGACACCGCAGTCCACCGGTGCACGAGCGCGGTGGGGCTGCCGACCTGATGATCGGTGGGCGAGGGCAGAAAGCGCGGCAAAAAACGCTATCGTTTTGATCTCATTTCCGTGACGTCTCGATGCCAGCACTCAGCCTGAGGGGCCTCCCCCAGGACATCTACGACGGCCTCAAGGCCATGGCGGCCCAGAATCACCGCAGCATGCAGGAGCAGGCCAGGCTGCTGATCGAACGGGAGGTGCGCCTGCATCAACCCGGTGCCATGGAGCGTGCCCGGAGCTGGCGCGAGCGCATGCGCGATCGGCCCATGCCCCATCTGCTGGAGGATCTGCGCGCCGATCGTGAGCGTTGAGCCAACGCTCCACGGGGAGCGCCACGTGCTGGATGCCTCCGCCCTGTTGCGGTTGTACCTGGCCGATGGCCCCCTGCCGGAACGGTTGGAAGCGGTGATGGAGCGGGGCTGCCGAGGGGAGGGGGTGCTGCTGGTTCCTGATCTGTGCTGGCTGGAGCTCACCTCCGTGCTGAGCCGCCAGATCAGCCGCACCTTGCTCAGTGCCGAAGAAGCCGCAGACCTGCTCGCCGAACTGCAGCGGCTGCCCCTGCGCACCATGGCCAGCATGGAGCTGTGTTCCACAGTGCTCCAGCTCAGCCAGGTACAGCGGATCAGCGTGTATGACGCCACCTATCTGGCTTTGGCCCTCCGCTACGGGGCCATCCTGCTCACCGCTGATCAGCAACTGGCTGGAGCGGCTGCAAGGACCGGCTGCGGAGGCTGAAGGGAGCTGGGCCTGTGGTCGCCGCTGTTCAACGCAGGAAACCGCGACCAACGTGTTGCCAACGCTTGCTGGACTGGCTGAGGCCCGGCCACCTGCCCCCAGGTCAATGGGGCTACACCCTGGCGAAATGGCTCCGCGGCGCGAGCTCTCCGGTGCGGCGGGTCGGAAGAGTGAGACACAATGGGGCCAGCGTTTGCATTGGCCATGGCTGGAGCCGCGTCTGCCCATCAGGCTGCTACCGCGTCCCGTGAGGAAACCAGCCAACAGAGAGCTGGCCGCACGCGGCGCACCAGTGCAGATCCCCAGCGGGCGCAGCAAGGGGCAACCGCCGCCGCAGCTGCTGCGCCCGCCGCGCTCCACACCCTGAGCCGCCTCCAACGCCTGGCCGATGCCAGCCCCCAGGTGGCGCAGTTGCGGCGGCTGCAGGCGCTGGCCG
>CAYOCW010000010.1:0-26927 GCA_964402615.1 uncultured Cyanobium sp.
GACCCTGCTCGACCCGTCGCTGGCACCGCAGGGCCACCACATCCTGCACACCTTCCCCCCTAGCGCGATCGAGGCTTGGGAGGGCCTCTCCCCCTCCCAGTACCGAGCCAAGAAGCAGGCGGATGCCAACCGCTTGATCCAGCGCCTGGAGACGATCCTGCCGGGTCTGGCCGGTGCGATCCGCCACCGCGAGGTGGGCACCCCCCGCAGCCATCGCCGCTTCCTCGGGCGCATGGGCGGCAGCTACGGCCCGATCCCGGCGCTGCGGCTGCCGGGCCTGCTGCCCATGCCCTTCAACCGCACCGGCGTGCGCGGTCTCTATTGCGTGGGTGATTCCTGCTTCCCGGGCCAGGGCCTCAATGCCGTGGCGTTCAGCGGCTACGCCTGCGCCCACCGCATCGGCGCCGACCTGGGGCTGAACCCTTGGGCGTTACCGGCTTGAGAGGAACGCCACGGCGGCGATGGGAGGAACCACTGCGTTGAAAAACCTGAACATCAAACGCCAGGCTGCCACCGCTGGTCACGGGTGCTGATCCGCTCCTGCCACAGGACCTGCTCAAGGTGCGAGGCAGCCCCATCGCGGCTGTCGTTGCCACCAGCCCGGCAATTCATTCCGACTCTTCCAGCATATACGTTAAGATTCCAGTCCGTTTGCATGCCGCAAATTAGAGGCAACAGCTCCACCATTGATGCTCAAAGAAGACAGGGTGCAGTAGGTGTAAGCATTCTTATCAGAGCCCGAATTGCGATCATAAACACGCATCTTAACGGAGTTGATACACCTATCGGCGCCTGCCTTGATATCACGCACAATCGGGCACAAGTCAGTGGCCAGCAATGCTGAGGTATTGAACATGCCACCCCTCGTCTGGTTGAAGGCAAAAGGGGTCCCTTTCGAGGCCGGCTGACAGGCAACGCCAGGGTAGGTCTTGGTGTCGGTGCTGGCATGTGCACCTTGACCCGCCAACAGGGTTGCGATGAGGACAACCCTTTCGGGTACATTCATCGGCTAGTTTCGATCGGGTCGCGAGGCCAAGATAGACATCATCAAGGATTTCGATCTGCATTCGATTCAATTCAGACTAGGTATAAGTTTCATGGCCAGGGCACGGCATCCTGCTATCACGCTGCTGCCGGGGCTTCCTGGCCAAGATCTGTGCCAAGGGGGGCTCAGCATCGACGACTTCCCCATAGGATTTTGGGGCTTGGCTGCCGGCCAGCAGAGAGCGAGGGGCCCGCTCCAACGCTGACGTCGAGGCGAGCGGATCCTCAGCTCAGGCCAGCAGGTTTGCCCTGCAGCTCCTGCCAACTCAGTAGCGCAGCCGGTTGCCCCCGTAGCGGGCTTGCAGCAGCTCCAGGCGGTGGATCAGTTGCTGCTGACGGGTCTGCTGGCGGGCGCGGGTTCTGGGGTTGCCTTCAAAATGGGTGAGTTCATTGCGTAACAGGTAGTCGACGAAGTCCTTCGGTTCACAGGGTCGCTGCCCCATCCACTTGTGAAAGTTGCGGTGCAATATCGAGTTGAGCACCAGCAGATTTTCCTCAGATGCGGCAAGATCTGGTCGTGAAGCGGCGTCAAATAGGTGGTGGGCCTCGAGTTCGATGGGGTTGCGATCAGCGGCTGTCGGCTTCTGCTGGGTCACTTCGCAGCGCCCCATACGCTTGCGAACCTCATCCTTGGCACGTCTGACCTTTGCTTCGTGACTGTCCAGCTCTTTGCGTTGGACTTCAAAACAAGCCTCGGCCACATCGGCGACCGCCATGACCCAAGCCTTGCGGGCCTTACTAATCCGCCCCCGCTCGCCCATCGTCCTCGCCAATCGAACGATGCCCACTTGACTCCAGTAGCGAGAGGTGCTGCCGTCGAAGTCATCAAAATGTAGGCCTTTTTGCACGCCTTCGGCTGCTTCAAGGGTAGCATCTTCCTCCTCAATACGTCGAATCGTGTTGACCATACCCTTGCCATTGGTACCGAGAACACGCACCACCGCCCGCTGTTGAAGAAACAGCAAATTGCCACGAATATGCAGGATCGAGCGATCTTGCGTGACCTGAATGATACGTCGCTGAACGAGGGCTCGGGTCACCCGTGCACGGTGATGAGTGAAGAACTCCTTGAGCTTGGCGAGAAAACTGCCACCCTCTTTTTCTTCGAGATACTTGGCGATCGCCATCACGCCTTCTTCATAAAAGCGGCGCTTGTCGGCTTGCCCAGGTTCAAATTCAAACGACTCACCCTCGACCAGATCCCATTCATCATCGGGATTCGCATCAAATTCGTCGCAGATTCTTTTTAATCTTTTGGCGGTGATTCCGAGCATTCGTGCTGCTTCTTCGTGGGAAAACGAGTCGCGATCTCGCCGCCGCCTCGACTCGCCTTGCGACCTGGATGGTGTGGATGTCATCAGCGGAAAGCCAGTAGGGAATCACGCATTTTCTGTAGGCGCTCCATCACGCGGGGATCGCCGCCAACATCCGGATGATGCTGCTTGGCCAGGCGTCGGAAGGCCTCTTTGATGTCTTCGGCGGTGGCGGTGCTGGGCTCGAGGCCGAACACATGCCATGGCCGGAAGTTTTCCAATACATCGATGCCATTGATGCAAGTGGCACCTGTGCGATTGCGCTCCGCCAGGGGCACACCTACCCACTCACGATACAGCTTCTGCCAGTCGGTCTTGGTTTTAAGGTTAAAGTCACGGCCAGCTATCGCCAGATTGAACTCATTTGATTTACGCAATTCTGTTGTTGTTTTGCAATTGAATGCAGCACAGACTGCTGCCTTGAGTTGCGGCAGCGTCAGCACCGGTTCAGGGAAGGGCTTACCGTGGATGAACTCGGCAAAAGCGAGCAATGCCTCGGCGTCGGGGGGGCCTTGGGCCAGCAGGTCGACGATGCGTTGCCGCACCAGATCGCGATTGAGCTTAGGGCGTGCAGGGCTCTTGCTGGACTTGCGTGAAGATGGAGACACGAGCGAAGCCGTTTCGGGCAGCTTGCAGCCAGCGGCACGGCTGGACAACTGCAAGAAATACTTATGCGTCAAGCGCATGGCCTGCTGCTGGTTGACCGCAACCGCGACGACGCCTGTCTCGCCACACACCACCACTCCGCTCAAGCTTCAGCCACACTCACCGCCAATGCAACATCACGGCCTGGTGATGTTGATCCGCAACTGTCCGAATTCAACGCAGCTTGGAGGCGAATGCGCATCAATCCAGGATGAAGCGCAGTTTTACAGGCTGTGACGCAGCCATTGCTCGGCAAACGGCATAGCGTGAATAAAAAGTTGAGAGGCTTTCATCGTGTTGACCGGAAGTCATCTGCTGGCACGGATCAAAGAGCTTGGCGACCGACCCCGTGCGGATCTAGTGCGTAGCTGCGGCTATGTAAGTACCCGCAAAGATGGCCAGGAGAGATTGAACTTCACAGCCTTCTACGAGGCCCTACTCAACGCGAAAGGCATGCATCTGGGGCGTCCAGAGGGCCAGGGCAGCCGCCGTCGCGGCCGCAAACTCAGCTATGCCACAAAGGTTCAGTTTAATGGCAATTTAATGATCGGCTCTGCCTATATCGACCAGCTCGGCGTCCAGCCCGGCGAGGCGTTCGAGATCCGGCTCGGCAAGCGCCAGATTAAGTTGGTGCCGCTGGGCGGCGACCCCGAAGCATGAGTCGCAGACCGCGGCCTCGCCCCCGACCAGCCGCCACAGCCGCAGCGCTGGGCAGCGGCCGGGGGCTTCCGGAGCGTTCCAGGGAGGGGGAACTGCCCCCCCTAATCAGGGCTCAACGCGCCACACCTGATCGGCTGGGGTCCAGCTGTTGAGTTCGGCGCTGCTGAACCACAGATCAATCTCAAACGCCGCCGTCTCTGGGGCATCGGAACCATGGATGACATTGCGGCCGATGTTGACAGCCAGATCGCCGCGGATCGTGCCGGGCTCCGCCTCAAGGGGTTTGGTGGCGCCGATCAACTTGCGGGCACTGGCGATCACCCCATCGCCCTCCCACACCATCGCCACCACGGGGCCACTGGTGATGAACTCCACCAGTCCAGCGAAGAACGGTCGCTCGCGATGGACTCCGTAGTGCTGTTCGGCCAGTTCCCGGCTGGGGGTGAGCTGCTTCAGACCCACCAACTTGAAGCCCTTTTGCTCAAAGCGGCCGAGGATCTCCCCCACAAGCCCCCTCTGCACCCCGTCGGGCTTGATGGCGACAAAGGTGCGTTCGAGAGCCATGGCGCATGCCAAAAACAGCCGCTCCATCGTCGACGTCGACCCGGCTGGTTGGCAAGCCATCGCCGCAGCAGCCAACACGCGCTCGCGGCTCGCCGCCGCCACCACCGGCCGCTGCGCAGCGGAGATCCGCCCCGCCGGGGCGGGCCTTGGGCGGTGGCCGGCGACGGTTCGCGTCCAGAATGGTGCAACGCCTTTGGAGCGCTGTCGTCGTGAAGCCTGTCCTGCGGCTCAGCCCGTTACTGCTCAGCCTGGTGCTGGTCTGCTCTGCCATCGGGGGCCTGGTGCTGACCGGCCTGGTGGTGCTGACTGTGCTGCCTCTGCTGGTCGGTCTTGGCTTGCTGGCTGTCTGGGTTGTGGTGGTGCTGTTGCTGGGCTGGGCTGGCATCGAGGCCTTGGCGGCCCTGGAGCGCTGGCTGGAATCCAGCCCACGCCTGCGCCGCTGAGGAGCAACGATGAATCGCTCACGGCTGGGGCTCCTGCTGCTGATCCCCCTGGCGCTGCTGTTGTTGCCGGGTCCAGCGGGCCGACTGATCTTGAATCTGCTCGGCGGAATCACCGTGCTGCTGCTATTGCTGCCGCTGGTGTTGATCGCCGTGGGCTACTTCGCGATGCGTCAACTGACCGATCGCGTCAGCACTTGTCCCAACTGCGGGTTGATGGGATTGAGTTCAGAGCTGAACATCTGCCCAGCCTGCGGCTGGCGGCAGGACGTCAATGCCGTCGTGGACAACCCTTCTGGGCCGATGTCCGGACCGGGGTCGATACTCGGCCAGACCAGGACGGAGGAGATCTCCGCCAGCGAGGTGACCATCACGGTTTCGGCCACCAGGGTCGTGGACGAAACGACACCGGAATGAGATTAAAGAAATCTAATTTGCGGAAACTATGATGACAAGATGGACGGAGGCGATCCCAATCAATAAGCACCGCGGTCATGCGGATCAAGAATCACACCAATGGTGCGGGCGATGATTTTAAGATCGAGGAAAAGGTTGCGCTGACGCGCGTAATGTACGTCGAGACGCACGCGCTTTAGATAGCTGAGATTGTTGCGTCCGGAAACCTGCCAAAGGCCAGTCAAACCAGGACGGACAGCCAGAACTTCATCCATTCGCGCGCCATAGCGAGGCAGCTCCTTGTCGACGATTGGGCGGGGGCCAACCACGCTCATTTCTCCGCGTAAAACATTGAGAAACTGGGGCAGCTCATCGAGGCTTGAACGGCGCAAGAACTTGCCAATGCGAGTAATACGAGGATCATCTTTGAGCTTGAAATCGTTGATAAACTCAGCCTCAAGCTCCGGAGATTCAGCTAAAATCTTGGACAGAACTTGATCGGCATCAGGTCGCATGGTTCGAAACTTGATGCAGCCGAAACGTCGGTAATCTCTGCCCACTCGCTGCTGTACATAAAAGACGGGGCCGCGCGAAGTGGCCTTGACCAAAGCAGCCAACACCAAGAAAATTGGCGCACCTAAGCTCAAGACTGCAAGCGAAAAAGCAATATCACCACCACGCTTCACAAACCGTCCGCGGCGCGATTGACGCGCAATCAACTCTTCCGCGCTGGGACGGGCTGGAACCAGCGGTCCGCCTCTCTGAAGAGGCAGTAAAGCCCCATAGGCACTGGCCAGCCCTGCGGAGGATGTCATCGGCCCTTAAGAAGCTGGCCGAATTCAAAGCGGCGATCCCGCGAGACTCCAGCCCGGAGGGTCACTCAGCTCAGAGGCACAGGGCCCCAGCGCGGCCCAGCCGGCGGCGATGGTTCCGCCAAATCCGCTCCAGCAGCGCCTGCATGCGGGCCTGAAAGCATTCGGGCGCAAAGCGTTCAGCCGCCCAGCGCTGACCTTCGGCCGGCAGGTCCCGCCAGCGGCGGCCCGCCTCGAAGTGCTGCAGCGCCGCGGCCAGGCTGGCAGCCGTCTGCTCCGGGAACAGCAGCCCGGTCGGAGCAGTGGTGGGTTCGCCAGCCACCTCGCCGGCCTGGAGACAGCGAACCGAATCCAGGATCCCGCCATTGCCATAGGCGATTACCGGTGCACCCGCCGCCATAGCCTCCACAGGCGCAATCCCGAAATCCTCCAAGCCCGCATACACATAGGCCCGGCATTGCTCCAGCCAGACGCTGACCTCCGCCGCCGTCAACCGGCCCAGCAGGCGAATCTGGGGCTGGCCGGCAGCCAGGGCCTCCAGCCGCGGACGCTCCGGCCCGTCGCCGATCACCACCAGCGGCAGACCGGTGCGGCGAAACGCTTCCACCACCAGATCGACCCGCTTGTTCGGCACCAGCCGGCAGACGCTGACATACGTGTCGCTGCGCGAGCGGTCCCAGCGAAAGCGGGCCACCTCCACCGGCGGATGGATCACATCGGCCCGGCGGCGCCAGAAGCGGCGGATCCGGCGCGCCGTGAAGCGAGAGTTGGCCACCAGCGCATCGACCCGCTGGCTGCTGATCACATCCCATTGCCGCAGCTGGTGCAACTGCAGGCGCACCAGCGCTCCCAGGGGACCACGGGCCCGCCGAGCGCTGGCCAGATAGGGGTGCATCTGATCCCAGGCGTAGCGCACGGGGGTGTGCACATAACTCACATGCAGTTGGTCCGGCCCCGTCAACACCCCCTTGGCCACCAGATGGCTGCTGCTGATCACCAAGGGATAGCCGGCCAGGTCGAGTTGTTCAATCGCCAGCGGCAGCAGGGGCAGATACTGCTGCACATGGCTCACGCCCCAGGGAAGGCGCTGGATGAAACTGGTGCGGATCGAGCGCCCGCTCAACCAGCCGCCGGGGAGGTGACTCTCGCCATCGACGAGCGAGAACAGCTGGGGGCAGCGCTGCAGGTTCTGCAGCAGCTGATCCAGCTCGCGCACGACCTGCTCGCTGCCACCGACCGAACGGGGCGTGAACCACTCATGCACAAGGGCGATCCGCTGCGGGAGGTCTGCCATGGATGGCCGCACGGGCATCGATCGGCACCGTAGTCGCGTAGGTCACGAAAGCTCTCAGCCCGTTGCTCCGCCGCAACGCTCCGGTGAAGCTGGGTCTAGTGACGGCATGGCGCAAGCCAGCTTGGAATGGCGATTCGTGACCTGCTCGAGGATGCCCTCAAGGAACCCTCGATCGGCAGCACCTCTCGGTTCCGGTGGCATGCCACCCCGGTGGGCATCGCCGCCGTTTGGGCCGAGGACACAGCTCCCAGCTCCCCCCCCTACGAGATGGCCCTGGAGGAGGGATTGCAGGTGGGGCTGGACCTGAGCCGGGAGGAACGGGAGTTCCACCAGATCAAATCCGGCCTGGTGCTGCTGTTCCACTCCTGAAGGAACCCACGGGCGGCTCTTCCCGGGGGCATGGGGCCCTGCGGGCAGCGCAGGGCAGCCAGAACCGCCCCACGCCCCGGTTAGGGCAGATCGAGACAGGCGGTCGTGCGATAGCGCTCCACCAGGCTGGCCAACTGGTCCGCCGCCTCAGCCACCTGGTCCACGGTTTCGCCGTAAGCGCTCACATAGCGGGAAAAAGCGCTGGGGTCGACGCTGCGCAGGGTTGCCGTCTGGGTGGAGTTGAGCCGCAGGTTGCGCATCTTCTGGAGGCGAGCCTCGAACACCTCACGCTTGAACCGGCCGATCTCCTGGCGCAGCTCGCGGCAGGCCTGCACCTGGCGTTGATGCTGAACCTGCCGGTTCTGGAGGGTCCAGACCGCTGCAGCGAGGCCCGCCCCCACCCCAACCAGAGCCAGCAAGGCCAGCTTCCAACGCCATCCTCGCCATGGCGAATGCGGTGGGGACGGAGCCATGCGGGCTGCTGCCAAAGACGCCGATCGTCACCGCCAGCCCCGTGGCTGTCAACCGTCCGCCCGGCAGCGCCCAGCGGACGGACTGCGTTCAGCCGGCCAGCAATCCCTGCAGCCCGAAGCCGTACAGGATCGCTGTGGTCACGAGGCCGCCGGCCCAGCAGAGGCTGCGCAGCGGCGGCAGGTTGGCCACATAGGCGCCGATGTAGGCCAGCCGCAGGGCCGGATGCAGCCATGCCGCCAGCAGGACCGGCAGGGAGGCCGCAGCCCCGTGCTGCACCGCCACCAGGGCCAACAAGCAGGCCGGCGCCTGCAAACCGAAGGCCTCAAAGCTGTTCTGATGGGCCCAGCTGGCCCGTTGGCCCCAGGCGGGCAGTCGCTCGAACATCGCCCGCGGCGCGGCCAGGTCGGCGATGCTGAAATTCGCCCGGGAGCGGGCGGCGCCCAGGGGCACCAGGCTGACCACCACCACCGCGCCAGACAGGACCAGCGACCAGGCCAGGGAAGCCGCGGCGGCGCCATTGGCCGGCAGAGCGGCCAACATGAGCGGGATCGAGACGGGAGACAGCATCGCGGCGGAGGCTTGAGTCCCCTTTTCTAGGCTGGATCGGCTGGGTCGATGCCCGAACCCGCCGTCCCGATCCCCCCATCCGCTCCCCATGGCCGAGACCTTCAGCTTCGACGTCGTCTCCGACTTCGATCGCCAGGAGTTGGTCAACACCCTCGACCAGGTGCGCCGCGATGTCGGGCAGCGCTACGACCTCAAAGACTCGAGCACCGAGCTGGAGCTGGAGGAGAGCGCGATCACGATCACCACCGCCAGCGACATGACCCTCGACGCGGTGGCTGACGTGCTGCGCCAAAAGGCCACCAAGCGCAACCTTTCGCTGAAGATCTTCGACTTCCAACCCGCCGAGACCGCCGCCGGCAACCGGGTGCGACAGGTGATCCGCCTGCGCCGCGGCCTCAGCCAGGAGCTGGCCAAGACGTTGAGCAAGACCATCCGCGATCGGCTCAAAAAGGTCAGCGTGTCCATCCAGGGCGACAGCCTGCGGGTGACGGGCAAAAGCAAGGATGATCTGCAGCAGGCGATCCAGCTGCTGCGCGAGCAAGACCTGGAGGTGCCGTTGCAGTTCGAGAACTACCGCTGAGCTGGTGCCGGCCCAACGGGGCACGGGAGCAACGGCCCCCCGCCCCCGATCTCAGCCCGCCCGCCAGACCAGCACCGGCACGGCGCAATGGGTGAGCACCTTCTGGGTCTCGCTGCCGAGCACCAGTGCGCCGACGCCGCGGCGTCCGTGGGACGCCATGAAGATCAGGTCGCACTGCCGCTGCTCGGCGGCGCGGATGATCGCCTGATAGGGCTGCTCGCTCACCTCCGAACAGGCTGTCGCCGCCACCCCGCCGGTCTTGGCGAGCTCCACCAGGGCGACCAGATGCTGCTCCGCCAGCTCCTGCATGCGCTCACGAATCTCCGCCGTGGTCATCAGGCTGGGATTGGTGTCGATGTCGGGGCTGGCCTCCACGATGTAGTTGAGAATCGTGGGGGTGTGCACGGCATAGAAAAAGCTGATCTGGGCGCCGATCGCCGCAGCCAGGCGCACCGCCTCTCCAGCCGCTTGCAGCGACAGCTCGGAATGGTCGGTCGGAACGAGCAGGTGCTGATACATCGACGCAAACGGCTGGAGAGGCAAGGACGGCAGGGGAGCTTGTCAACCGCGCAACACGGCGATCCAACAGCTCATCCCGGCGTCTGGATGCTACGCAAGGCCGCTGGACCGATCAGGCCCGGCCCAAACCCGCTCCGTTCCGACCAACCGAACCGCGCGATTGGGGCCAGCTCCTGGCGAGGGAAGGGCATCGCGCCGATGACGCTTCGCCGCAAACCCGTAGCCTCAAACCCGCGGGGCGAAGGAGCAGACCCAGGTGAGCAGAGGGAATCGGCTTCCCGCCCGCGACCCGGAGCTGACGTCCACGGTCGCGCCGGACCGGGGCTGGCGCTTCGCGATCGACCGCGGCGGCACCTTCACCGATCTGGTGGCACAGGGCCCCCATGGCCAGCGGTTGGTGCGCAAGGTGCTCTCCGAACAGCCCGATCAGCCCGGCGATCCCGCCCTGCGGGCGATGCGCGAGAGCCTCGGGCTGGCGCCACAGCAACCGCTGCCCGCGGGGCTGGTGGAGGAGGTGCGCATCGGCACAACCGTCGTCACCAATGCATTGCTGGAACGCAAGGTGCAGCCCGTGCTGCTGCTGCTCAACGCCGGCCTGGAGGATCTGCCCTGGATCGGCGATCAACACCGCCCCGACATCTTCGCGCTGCGCATCCAGCGCCCCGAACCGTTGCCGTTGCAGGTGCTGGCGGTTCACGGGCGGTTGGCGGCGGATGGTTCCGAGCTGGAGCCGCTGCGCCTCGATCGGCACCTGGCGACACGGCTGGACGCCGCCCTGGCGGAGTTGGAGGCTCGGGGAGGCTGTGCCGGCGTGGCGGTGGCGCTGCTGCACAGCTGCCGCAACGGCGGCCACGAGAGCGCCCTGGGGGACTGGCTGCGGCAGCGGCTGGCCCTGCCGGTGCTGCTCTCCCATGAGGTGAGTCCCCAGCCACGGCTGGTGCCACGGCTGCACACCACCGTCGCCGAAACCGCGCTGCGGCCGGTGCTGCATCGCTATCTCGACCGGGTTCGCCAGGAGCTCGGTCCCCACACCCGCCTGCGGGTGATGGCATCCAGTGGAGCTCTGCTGGCGCCGGAGCTGTTGCAGGCCCGCGACACGATCCTCTCCGGCCCCGCCGGCGGCATGGTGGGCGCCCTGGCGGTGGCCGCCGCCGCCGGCCTCGGGCAGCAGCCGATCCTGGGCTTCGACATGGGCGGCACCTCCACCGATGTGTTCCACGCCGAAACCGCCGCCGGCGAGCTCAGCCTGGAGAGGCTCTCGGAAACCGGCATCGATGGCCTGCGCCTGCAGGTGGCGATGCTGCCGATTCATACCGTCGCCGCCGGTGGCGGCTCGGTGTTGCACGTGGACGGCCAACGCCTGCAGGTGGGCCCCGCCTCGGCGGGGGCCGACCCCGGCCCGGCCTGCTATCGCCGCGGCGGACCCGCCACCATCACCGACGCCAACCTGCTGCTGGGCCGGCTGCCGATCGGTGCCCTGCCCTGCGTGTTCGGGCCCGCAGGCGACCAGGGGGTGGATCGGATGGTGGTGCGGCAACGCTTCCGCGCCCTGGCGCTGGCGCTCGGCCGCGATCCCGACGCTCCCCTCAGCCTGGAGCGGCTGGCCCAGGGGGCCCTGGAGATCGCCATCGAGCGCATGGCCGAGGCGATTCGGCGCGTCTCGATCCAACGCGGCCATGACATCCGCGAGGCGGTGCTGGTCTGCTACGGCGGCGCTGGCGGCCAGCACGCCTGCGCCCTCGCCGCCAACCTCGGCCTGACCCGGGTGCTCGTGCCGCCGCTGGCGGGGGTGCTCTCCGCCCATGGCATCGGCCTGGCCCGGGAACGGCTGCGGCGGGAGGAGCCTCTGGGCCTGCCGCTGGCGGATGACAACCTGGCCCGGTTGCGCCAGCGCCGAGATGCCTTGATCGCCGCAGCCGCCGCGGCACTGGGCGCATCGGGGCCGCCGCCGGTGGCGGTGGACAGGGAGGGCCAGGTCAGCCTGGAGCTGCGCCTGGCCGGCGCCGAGCGGGGACTGGAACTCCCCTGGGCCAACGAAACGGCGGCGGAGTTGGCCAGCGCCTTCCAGGAGCGGCACCGGCGGCGCTTCGGCTACGCCCTGCCCGGAGAGGCGTTGGTGCTGGAGCGGCTGCTCGTGGAGGTCAGCCGGCCCGTGCCGCCCGGGATGCTCCGAACAGCGGCCGCAAGCGGCGGAGGCGAGGTTGGGGCCACGCCAGCGGGTCCGCTGCGGCTGGACAGCGGCGATCGGGTGCCCCTCTGCCTCGACGATCGCCAGCGGGCCGATCCGCCGGGCGGGTTGCGCTGGCGGCGGGTGCCCCTCTGGCGCCGTGGGCAGCTGGGGCCGGGACAGCGGCTGCGCGGCCCGGCCCTGCTGCTCGATGACACCGGCACGCTGGTGCTGGAACCCGGCTGGCAGGGGCGTCTGTTGCCCGATGGGGCGCTGCTGCTCGAACAGCGACAGACGAGCGCGCCAGCGCCGCCGGCCAGCGCATCGTTCCCCGCCCCAGCCCCGCCAACGGCGGCCGCCGCCACCAGCGACGGCCAGCGCCAAGCGCCGGCTGCCACCGGGGCCGAGCCGGAGCCGGTGGATCCGGTGCGGCTGGAGCTGTACAACCATCGCTTCGCGGCGATCGCCGAACAGATGGGCGAGCGGCTGCGCCAGAGCAGCCGCTCCCTGAACATCCGCGAACGGTTGGACTTCTCCTGCGCCCTGTTCGACGCCGAGGGGGACCTGGTCGCCAACGCGCCCCACATCCCGGTGCATCTCGGTTCGATGGGCGACAGCGTCGCCGCCCTGCGGACGGCGATCGCCCGGGGCGAGCGGCCGCCGCTGCGACCGGGCGACGCCATCGCCGCCAACGACCCGTACCACGGCGGCACCCATCTGCCGGACATCACCGTGATCACGCCGGTGTTTGGCGTCACCCGGGATCCGCAGGCGGTGGCTGCAGCGGACGCCAACGACCCGGTCGCGGCTGGGCAGCAGCCGCCCACCGAGACGCCGCTCTTCTACGTGGCCTGCCGCGGCCACCACGCCGACGTGGGCGGCATCACCCCGGGCTCGATGCCAGCCTTCAGCCGCAGCATCGCCGACGAGGGCCTACTGCTCGACAACGTGCCGCTGCTCAGCGCTGGCGTGTTCGAGGCGGCGGCCTGGCGGCAGCGGCTCAGCCAAGGCCCCCATCCGGTGCGCAACCCGGATCAGCTGCTCGCCGATCTGCAGGCGCAGCTGGCCGCCAACCAGTTGGGGGTGACGGAGCTGCAACGGCTGGCACAGCGCCACGGCCTGGCCGAGGTGCAGGCCTACATGGGCCATGTTCAAGCCAATGCCACCGAAGCGGTGCGCCAGGTGATCGACCGCCTCCAGGACGGCCAACACCGCGTGGAACGGGACGATGGCAGCCGGATTCAGGTGGCCGTGCGGGTGGATCGCCAACGGCGGCGGGTGCGGGTCGATTTCAGCGGCAGCTCTCCCCAGCTGGCCGGCAATGCCAACGCCCCCTTCGCCATCACCCGCGCGGTGGTGCTCTATGTGTTTCGCTGCCTGGTGGGCCAGCCGATTCCGCTCAATGCCGGCTGCTTCGCGCCGATCGACCTGATCGTGCCGGCGGGCTCGCTGCTGGCCCCCGCGCCGCCCGCGGCGGTGGTGGCGGGCAATGTGGAAACGTCGCAGGCGATCGCCAATGCCTTGTTCGCAGCCCTCGGGGTGCAGGCCGCCGCCCAGGGCACGATGAACAATCTCAGCTTCGGCAATGCCCGCTGCCAGTACTACGAAACCCTGGGCGGCGGCAGCGGCGCCGGCCGCGATCTGCAGGGCCATGGCTATGCCGGAGCCAACGGGGTGCAGTGCCACATGACCAACTCGCGGCTCACCGATCCGGAGATGTTGGAGCAGCGCTGTCCGGTGCGCCTGGAGCGCTTCGCGCGGCGCCACCACAGCGGCGGAGCGGGCCGCTGGCCCGGCGGCGACGGCCTGGAGCGCCAGCTGCGCTTCCTGGAGCCAGTGAGTGTTGCGCTGCTCAGCGACAACCGCCGCGTGCCGCCGGCGGGCCTGGCCGGTGGAGCTGCGGGCCGCATCGGCGAAAACCGGTTGGAACGGGCTGATGGCACCATCCAGACCCTGCCGGGTTGCTGCCAGTTCGAGGCGGAACCGGGCGATGCGCTGACCGTGCTGACGCCGGGGGGTGGCGGCTACGGGTCGCCGGTTCAGGACTGCGCTGGTTCTGCAGCGGCGGGACGCCAACCCTGAGGTCGTCGTCACAGGCCAAGGGGAAGGGGATCAGACCCCAGGCTGCCCCTGCGGTGCCGTGATCAGGTTGACCGCCGAGAAAGCCAAGGCAATGCCGAGCAGGGTGCCGATCGCCCAGACGCTGTCGCTGGGCCATGCGGCGATCAGCATGCCGCCCAGCACGGCGGTGACGATGCCATCGAGCAGCACCAGGCCGCGGGCTGGAAACGTGCCGGCGGCAGCGGCGGCCAGCTCCATGATCCCCTCAAACGCCAGCAGGAAACCGATGAACAGGGTGAGGCTGATCTCGCTGGCCACGGGCCAGACCACCAGGCTGATGCCGCCCAAGATGTAAAGAGCGCCGGACAGGCCACGGAAGAGCTTGCCGCGGGCATCGCTGGCCCCTGTGACGCGCAGCAGCTGGCTGAGGCCCGCCGCCGCGGCGATGCCGCCCAGGGCGATCGTCAACAGGGTGGCCGAGGCGAAGGGCAGAACCAGCGCCAGGCCGGCTCCAGCGAATAGCAGGCCGATGGTGAGCCAGCGCAGCGCGGGGGAGGCCGGAACGGACAAGGCAGAGAGGCGAGGCTAGCGGCAGCCTATCGGGGCGGGCTCGGCCGCGACCGCGACGCGATCCATCGCCTCATCGATCCTGGTCGGTTGTCGATGGCGGCGGCAGCGCGGCCATGTGGTCGGCATCCGTGGCGTCGGGCTGCAGCCCCGCGCTGGTTCGGGCCAGGCAACCGATCGAGAAACAGATCGCCGCGCTGCCCATCAGGGCCAGACGCAGCTCGCGGGTGTTCGCAGCCACGCGAGCGACCAGCAGCAGCAGCACGGCAGCCAGCCAGGGCAGGGTGACCAGCAGAGCCAAGGCGGAGCGTTTCATCGCCATCGCTGCACCATCCGCATCAACGCTCCAAGCAACGCTGCAAGCATCTGTTGGTCAACGCAGGCCCAGGGGCTGGCGCTGCGGAACCTCAAGCGAGCGCAGTGCGTTGTGACGGGCTATTGCCCAGCTGATCTTGCAGACGCAGCCGATCGAAAAACAGATGGAGGCATTGCCGATCAGGCCGATGGCGCTGGCATGCAGACCGTCGTTTGGATTGCTCAACAGCTGGACCGCGGCGATCAGCAGCAGCAACGCCACCAGCCAGGGGCCATAGACCCAGCCGACCCAGAAACGGCCCACGACCAAGGGGAAGCCAGCCCGGCGGGGCGACGCTGAAGCCGGCATGGTTGGGGGGCGGATCGGTGGTTTGCATTGTTGCCCGCCACCGGCGCACTGGCGGCGGGGCGTCAACGCAGGGGGAGGGTCAACGCGGCGGGCCGTTGTAGATCAGCTTCACCAGCGAACGGCCATCGTAGGAGACTTTGAGCTCGGTTTCCTTCGTGGCGGGGATGTTTTCGCTCACCCAGCCCGGAGGGCCTCCCAGGAATCGAAAGGTGAAGCCCCTGGAATCGCTCTTGATCCGGCAGGGATTGCTGGCGGCGGAGGTGGTAAACATGCATTGAGCTGGGCGATACACCGTCAGGCCACCATTGAGTTTCACGGCATAATCGCGAGCGAAGTTGAGGGCGCGCACCTCATTCAGCGGCGGGGCGGCCAGAGCCGGGGCGGCCAGAAAAGAGAGAGCGCCAGCCGAGACCGCAGCGGCGGCGAGCAACCGTCGCTGCAGGGAGGCAAGCCGCCGGGGCCTCACGGTGCTGGAACTTGGATGCTGAGCCATGACAGAACCGTTAACGCCCGAATTCTTGACACGTTGCCGTCGGTTTGCCAACGATCGTTGCGGCTGGCGCGGCTGGACTCCGCCGCTTGCCTTTGGTCGTTGCCCTGCCCCGCGGGGAACGGGACAGGCTCAGGCCGCGCGGCGATGGGTGCTGACCGCGTCCGCCAGCGGCTCGGTCAGGGCGTGGTAATAGGGCTGAGCCAGCAGCAGGCGCGACGTGTAGGCGCCGAGGGCTGCGGCCAGCAGCATCCCGGGCAGCAACTGCTGATCCCCTGCCAGTCGCAGCGCAAAGACCACGCTCATCACCGGCAGCTGGGTGGCGCCGGCCAGCGCCGCGGTCATCCCGATCGCCAGGCCCGGACCCGGCAGGGAGCCCAGCGCGCCGATGGCGTGACCCAACACGGCGCCGATCGTGAAGGCCGGATCGATCAAGCCTCCCGGCACCCCGGCCCCCAGGACCAGGCAGGGCCCCAGGAGGCGGCAGAGCAGCAGCGTCAGCTGCGGCCACAGCGCTTGCGGCTGGTCCAGGCCGGCAATCATGGCGCTCATCAAGGCTTCGCCGTCTCCCCCCGAGGCACCGGCGCTGAGCAGCATCAGCAGCAGCAAGCCCAGGCCGAGCAGCAGTCCCGTGCGCAGGGGCTGGCGCTGAACCCGCTGTTGCAGCCAAAGCCTGGTGGCGAGCAGCAGCCTGGCGAAGAGCGCACCGAGCAGGCCCGCCGTCACCCCGATCGCCAGGGCCACGGCCAGCTGGCGGAACTCTGCGGAGGCTTGGCTCAACACCCCCAGGGCAAACAGCGGTTGACCGCCAAGGTTGCTGATCCCGGCGGCCACCGCGCAGCTGACCAGGGCGGGCCAGATGAGCGTCATCTGGAAGCGGCCGGTGAGCTCCTCCGCGACGAACAGGGTGCCCATCAAGGGCGCGTTGAATCCGGCCGCCAGGCCGGCGCCAGCCGCCACCGCCAGCAGATCGGCGGGGGGCATGTCCCCCAGCCAAGCCGGGAAGCGACGGCGCAGGGCATGGGCGACCGCCGCCCCCATCTGCACCAACGGACCCTCCCGTCCCAGAGGCATCAGGCTGAGACTGGCGATCGCCCAGAGCAGCAGCCGTTGCAGGGTGGGGCCGATCCCCAGCAACCGCCCTGCCAGGGCCGGCTCCTGCACGCAGTCGATCGTTTCGGGGATTCCGGATCCGGCTCCGAGCCGAAAGCGACCCGCTTGCAGGGTCAGCAACAGGGGGAGCGTCAGCAGCGGCAGGCCGGCGAGCAGGAGGGAGGGCAGAGTCCAGGCGCCGCCGTCAAAGGCCGGCAACCGTCGCAGCAGCAGGTCCTGCCAGTGATCCAGCAGGTTGAAGGGCCAGCAGGCCACTCCCACCACAACACCCAGGAAAGCCAGCTGCAACAACCGTCGGCCTGTGGCAGCGAGACCGGAGGTGGAAAGCATCAGCGCCTGGCCATGGACCCGGATGGAGCCCTTCAGTATTGGCCATCTCCAGGGGCGATCCCCGCAGCTGCAGTCGCGTCCGGGCCGCGACGATTCAGGCCTTGACCGCTTGGGGGATCACGCCGGCGGCGTGTTGCGCAGGAATGATCAAGGAGCTGCCACTCATCCGGGCCGGCTTCGGCAAACCGAGGATATCCAGCAAGGTGGGGGCGATGTCCGCCAACCCGCCACCGTCGCGCAGCCTCACATCGTTGCCATGGCCTGGCAGCTTGCACTTCTCGCCCTCCACCAAGATCACAGGAACCGGGTTGGTGGTGTGGGCGGTCCAGGGACGGCCGTCTGGACCTTGCATGAGCTCGGCATTGCCGTGATCGGCCGTGATCAACAGCGTGCCGCCCATGCGGTTGGTGGCCTCCACCAGGCGGCCGACGCAGTGATCGACGGTCGTGATCGCCTCCATGGTGGAAGCGATCTGGCCGGTATGACCCACCATGTCGGGGTTGGCATAGTTGATCACCACGAGGGAGTAGATGCCCTTGCGAATCGCGGCGATGCAATCATCGGTCAATTTTTCGGCGGACATCGCGGGGGCCTGGTCGTAAGTGGACACCCGTGGGGAGGGGACAAGATGCCGATCTTCACCGGGGAAAGGCTGCTCAATACCACCATTCATGAAATAGGTGACGTGAGGATACTTTTCGGTTTCAGCTGTGCGGAACTGACGCAAACCACTCTCCGAAACCACCTGGCCAAGCAAGCCATCCAGCGATTCGGGCGGGAAGGCCACGCGCACGGGCAGCCCCTGTTCATATTGCGTAAAGGTCACGACCGAGAGGGGATCGATCCGCTGGCGCTGGAAACCGGTGAATTCGGGCAGCACCAAGGCCCTGATCAGTTGGCGAACCCGGTCCGGGCGGAAGTTGAAGCAGATCAAACCATCGCCGGGACGGATCGGCTCGCCGGCCAGCCGCACGGGCTCGAGGAACTCATCGGTGATGTCCTCGGCATAGGAGGCCTCCAGGATCTCAGCGGGGCTGAGGCGACTGGGGGGCGTCGGTTCGGTGAGCAGGCGATAGGCCCGTTCGGTGCGCTCCCAGCGGCAGTCGCGGTCCATCGCCCAGTAGCGACCGCAGAGGGTGTTGATCTCGCCGATTCCAGTGGCGGCAATCTGGTCTTGCACCTGAGCAATCAAGCCAGGAGCGCTGTTGGGAGCGGTGTCGCGGCCATCGGTGATCACATGGATCGCCACCCGTCGCAGACCCCGATCAGCGGCCCAGCGCAGCAATCCACCGAGATGATCCACATGGCTGTGGACGCCACCATCCGAGCAGAGGCCAAGCAGGTGCAACGTCGCGTCGCTCTCCTTGACGCGGCTGGCCAACTCCTCCAGCGCCTCATTGCCGGCGAGGTGGCCATTGCGCACCGCTTGGCCGATGCGCACCAACTCCTGGCGAATGATGCGACCCGATCCGATGGTGAGGTGACCCACCTCAGAGTTGCCCATCTGATCGTCAGGCAGCCCCACGGCGGCACCGCTGGCCTCCAGCAGACCGTGGGGATAGGCCTGCCAGAGGGAATCCATCACCGGAGTGTTGGCTGCGTCGATGGCGTTGTACTGGCTCTCGCGCCGATAGCCCCACCCATCAAGGATGGCCAGCACCAGGGGAGCAACAGGGGTGGATTCGCCAAATGGAGGCATGGATTCGGAGCCCTGGGCCTGGGGAGAGGCCAAGGCAGTCGTCGTGGGGGAGGGAAGTGCAGTCAAACGTTCCTCCTGATGTCGTCACGACGACGCGCGTAGCCAAACTTACAACCAGAGCCCCATGCCCCCGGGCCGCGACAGGGGCGCGTCAGGCTTCGGGGACATGGCCGATCCCGCTTAGGATCGGGTTACCCAGGTGACCGGTCGTGTCTCCCATCCGTCCCCCCTCGAAACAGGGGCCATCCAGCGGCGAGGGTCAGCGGTTGGAGATCCTGTCGTCCCACGAATTGGGCCGCACCCTGGATCGTCTTGCCTCCCAAGTGCTGGAGGGGGTGGTCGACAGCGATGCCCTATTGCTGCTGGGCATTCCGACCCGGGGCGTGGCGCTGGCCCAGGTGCTGGCGCAACGGTTGGCGCGGATCACCGGTCGCCCGATCGCCCACGGCAGCCTGGATCCCACCTTTCATCGCGATGATCTCGATCGAATTGGCACCAGGCTGGTGGAGGCCACCCAATTGCCGGTGCCGGTCGAGGATCGCCAGGTCGTCCTGGTGGATGATGTGATCTTCACCGGACGCACCGTGCGAGCCGCCTTGGAAGCGCTGCACGGCTGGGGTCGACCGCAGCGGGTGCAGCTGTTGGTCATGGTCGACCGGGGCCATCGGGAGCTGCCGATCCAGCCCGATTACTGCGGCAGGGTCGTGCCGACCTCGCGGCAGGAATCCATTCAACTCTGCCTTGAGGAGGTGGATGGCGAAGACGCCGTCTTCCTGATCAAGGCTCCCCACCCCTAAAACCCTGCGGCCGCCGCCAGCGACGGCTGACCGCATGAGGACCAGGCGTGGCTGGCCCGGGGCCTTTGAACTCAGCTCAAACCGAGGCGAGCTCATCCTCGCGGAAGTGGGCCTTGAAGCGACCGAAGGCCACCACAACCGGCAGGTTGGGGCTGATCGGCCGGCCATCCCAGTCGTGCAACACGTTCTCAACTTCTCCCTGTTGCCCCTCCAAATCGAAGGGCTTGCCCCGGTGCTGGGGGTGGTGGTACACGATGACGCTGCGGCAGACCTTCACCTGATCGCCTGGCTGCATGGGCGGGAGCGCTGACCGGACAATCCTGTCACGCACGTCGACGCAACGGGGGCTGGCGCGACATCACTTCTGACAGCTGCTGTCGGGTCCGGCCTCGACAATGCGGCCGCCCAACTCCTTGCAGGCTTGCTCAAACGCCGTCCAGTCGTTCATGCCCGCGGCGATGCGGCGCTGCACCGCCGCATCCAGCTGGGCGACGGGAACCGTATGGGGCAGGTCACCGTGGACATCGTGTTCCCTGTCGGCACCCTTCAGCCGCTCGATGCCCTGCTGCACGCGGCGTCGAACCGAGACGCTCCTGGTCTTCCACCAGGGGTGGTCGATGCGGTTGAGGGCTTCGAGGGCCTCCCACCAGCGGGCCTTTTGGCTGAGCCGTGTCGCTCGTTCCCACTGGATGCGGTTGCGATCCCAGATCTGGCGCAACTCGTCCCCCAGGGCCGCGCCATCGCCGCGCTTGTCCTCGCCGATCAGCGCCAGCGTGCTGAGGGCCGCCTCCAGCTGCCCCCGCTCGAACTGGTCCAACGCCTCCTGACGAAGGTTCTGCTGCCAGCTGGATAGCCGCTGCCGGTCCGCCTGATCACCCAAGGGGGATTGGAGCAGCTGCTCTTGAAGCCGCAGGGCTTCCTGGCGACGGCCCTGCTGCCAGAGCTGCGACGCCCGCTGGCGTCGGCAGCGGCCCGTCTCCACAGGGGTGCTGCCCAGCAGCCAGCTGAACGCCGCCAGCTGCTCGCTGTAACGCAGGCAGCTCTCCAGGTCGCCCGCCTGTTCAGCCTGTCGCAAACGGCTCGGCAACTGCCGTTGCCACCAATGGGTCCCGACCAGCAGGACCAGAACGCCGCCCAGGGTCGCGCCAAGCCAGATGCGGGACAGCCGAGGGCGCTGCAGGGCCAAGGTCGGGCAGCAGCATGACCCTATTGTTGTATGGAGTCGGCAGCGGCGAGACAGGCGTTGGTGGTCGCTCAGTGGACCGGTCCCAGCGGCCGGGCTGCCAAGGCCGGTCCCGGTCCCTCAGCGGTGAGCTCCTCACCCTCCACCACCAACACCCCCTCCCGATCGATGCGGAAGCGCAGCCGCAGGCAATCCTGTCCCTGTTGGCCGGGATGGCGAAGGGGCAGGGTCAGCGGCGGCGCATCCCAGGGCGTTGTGGCGGCGGCACCGGCGGAGCGGCGACGCAGCACCGGCAAGCCGGCTTCAAAGACCACTTCAGCGCGAGAGTCCTGGCCCGGTTCACCCAGCACCAGCTCCAGCTGGCGCTGCCCGTCGCGGCTGGCAGCCAGCACCAGCTCCAGCGGCTCCGCGCTGGGCCATGGCTGACCGGCCACGAACAGGGGGTGCCAGTGATGGCGTGCGCTGCGGGGGTCCCAACAGCGCAGCGAGACGCCCCGGGTCAGCACATCGCGGATGGCGACACCGGGGGTGAGGCGGAGGGCACCGAGGGCCACCGCTTCCACGGGCCGGGAATCGAGGATCGGCACCCCAGGGCAACGCCGAGCGAGCCAGGGGCGGATCAGCGGCAGGCGACTGCCGCCTCCGACGGGCAAGACCGCCGCCACATCGGCCAGAGAGAGCCCCGCAGCCCGGGCCGCGGCCAGCACCTCGTCCAGCAGGCTGTCCAGCTGCTCGGGCAAGCCGCGACGCTGCAGCAACGCGTCCAGACCGCTCCTGTGCAAGCGCAGCTCCCGCACCGTGCCATCGGCCATCGGCAGCAGCTGCAGCGCCTCCTCCGCTGTGCTCAGGCAACATTTGAGCCGCTCGGCCTGGAGCAGCAGCTCACCCTCGATGGGCAGATCCGGACAGAGCTCCGCGGCGATCCAGCGATCGATGTCGCGGCCGCCCAGGCGGATGCCCGCCTTGCCGATCACCTCGGCCGTGCGGGGCGCCTGGCCACTGACGCCGAGGTCGCGGCCGGCAAAGCGCAACAGCTGGGCAATCGGCGCCGCCCGCCCCTCTCCACCGGGGAGGGCCACCAGCGAGAGATCGATCGTGCCGCCACCCAGGTCCACCACCAGCACGCGGCTGCCGGGGGACAGCCCCACGCCGATGGCGGCGGCCGTCGGTTCATCGACGAGGGCGAGCTCAGCGACCGGCAGGTCCGCACACACCTGGCGCAACCATGGCCGGTAGCCCCGACAGGATTCGATCGGGGCCGTCAGCACCAAGCGATCCACCTGCAGATCCGCCGGCAGCGCCCGCCAAAGCTGACGCAGCAGCAGGGCCCCAGCCTGCTCGGCGGTCAAGCCGTTCGGGGCGGATGCCGCGACGCCGGCCCCGATCAGGCGCTTGAAATCCCGCGACAGGGCCGCTGCAGGCCGATCGGCGAGACCCGCCTCCAGCACCTGGCGGCCCAGCAAGTGCTGGCCTTGATCGGGGGCCGACCAGAGCAGGGTGGGCACCACGCAGGGATCATCGAGGCTGTAGGGGGGCAACTCCAACAGCCGGGGTGAGCCTCCCCCCGGCTGATACGCCACCACGGTGGTGGTGCTGCCAAGATCGATCGCCAGGGTTCCCGGCATCGTGGAAGTCGGTGGGCCCGTCGGGGCAGAAACTCTCTTTTAACCGGGCCGGTCCGCAACTGCGACCGGATCCAGGCCCCCCTCCAGCTCCAACCCGGCGGGCTGCGGAGGGATCCCTCCCGGGTCTTGACCTAGATTTGGTGAGATTGACGGTTCTCCATGCCAAGCCTGTCGGGCAATTCCCCTGTGAGCTCCAAGGAACTCGCCCAGCGAGCCGAGAGCTTGATCCGACATGCCCACAACCGCTACCTCACCACGGTGCGCATCGCCTTCCGCGCCAAGCAGCGCCGCTTTGATGATTTCGATGGACTGATGGAAGAGAACATGGCGAAGCCGGTGCAACGGGCGATCATCGAGCTCAGCGACGAGCAGGATCAGCCTGATCTCCTTCCCGGTTGAGATCGGAATCCCGGTGCAGGTTCAAGAGGGCAAGGGTTGGCGCTTGGCCCATCAGGCCGCACGCCAGCCCTTTTGCGTGTTGATCGCCGGAGAGGGCTGGGCAGGGGAGCTGCAGCTGGCCGAGGCCCAAGCACTGATCAGCGGCGCCAGGCGTCTGCACCAGCAACGGGAGGCGCTGTCGGCTGTCTTGATGCCCGAGGAATCCTTGTGCTTGGAGATTGAACTGGATCTCGCACCGGGCAGTCTGTGGCTGGAACTGGATGGCGGCCCCCGGGGCTGGAGCTTGCGCTTTGTGCTCACACCGGCGGATGGCAGCCGGGCGCTGGAGGGTGCCTGGCCCGCTCCGGCGGCGACGCCCCTGATGGCCGCCCTGGAGCAGCTGGCACCCAGCCTGGAGGCGGGGTCGCTTCAGGGCTGAAACCCGCTGCAATCCGGTGCAGGGTGCAGTCCCCCCGCAACCCCGCCCCAACGATCCAGGAACGCCCGCTCAAGCGCCGTCAGGGCCGGACACGCCTTTCGACACAATCCCCAAATCCCTCACCTGGCCTTGAATCTGCCCCAAAGCAGGGCCGGGCAGCCGAGCCTCGGCGCGGCGATGTGGTACTAAAGGGTTCGGAAGGATCTCCCCGTCGATGTCACAGTCAAAGCGCGAGCAGGTTGTCAGCCATCTCCGCTACATCCGTCAGGAGCTCCGCGAAATGCATCAGGGTGTCATGGAAGACGGCCTGTTGCCCGAAGCCGGCGAGGTGCGCGGCGTGATGGCCCAGATGGAGGCCTTGTTGGAGCTGTTGGAAGGCAAGGGCGCCCGCAAGAAAGAAGGCGACGGCTGATTCCCACAGCGCGACCGTCAAGCCCCCCGATGGACGCTCCAGGTAGCGACCGCTTGGCGTTGCCTCCAGCCACTCCGCTTGATTTCTTAAGCCTGTCCCCATCCCCGGCCCGGGCCGACGCCTCGGGCTTTTTTTTATGGGGATCTCCTATTGTTTGGGGATTAGGCTGCCATCACTTCAGAGATGGTGTAAACATGGTTGGCAGGGCTCTGGGCCGGGTGATGGGGATACCCCCTGGAATCCCGGCCCTGGCACACGCCAGGTCGGTGATTCCACCTCAGCTGCCCTGCCCCTCACTCACGACGGCGTTGACCACCCACGACGATTGTCGCGGCGCCTCTGCAGCATTCTGATGGCAGCCTGAACGCGAGCCTCAGCCACGGCCCCCACTCCTCCCCCCTTTCAGAGCACCCGCCTGCAACGACGGTTGATTGAGGCGCAGCAACGCCTTCAAGACTGGGCCAACAACCCCTGGAGGCGGCTGTCGCTGCTGCTGATTGTGCTGCTGATGGCCTTTTGGCTCGGTAGCAGCATCAGCACCATCAGCGGCGCCCTTGGGGATCTAGACCCGATCGCAGCCTTCATCTGCGTGTTGGTGTTAGAGCTGGCGGCGCGCCTGCGGCGTCCGATTCTCAACCAACCCGGCGACAAGTTGCTCTTGCATTTGCTCGACATGAGCCGCATCGGTATGCTCTATGGCTTGTTGCTGGAAGGCTTCAAGCTGCTGTGAGCGGTTCCACCGCCGCCAGAAGATAGAGCAGCGCCATCCGCACCGGGATGCCATTGCGCACCTGCTCCTCCACCAGGCTGCACGCGGGATCGTCGAGCAGCGCTCCGGCCAGCTCCACGCCGCGGTTGACCGGCCCCGGATGCAGCACCGGCACGGCCCCGCCACAACGGTCCAGCCGCTGGTGGCTGAGCCCGTAGAGCCGGTGGTAGGTCTCGAGGCTTGTGAGCAAATGCTGATGCATCCGCTCCTTCTGCAGCCTGAGCGGCATCACCGCATCCGCCCCCGACAGGGCTTGATCCAAGCAGCGGCAGATCCGCAGCGGGCCGCGGTCGGCCACCGGGTCCTGCGCCTGCCCCGGCGGCGGCGCCGCGATGAAGTCAGCGAACGCCTCCGGCAGCAACGTGGTCGGCCCGCACAGCACCACCTCGGCGCCGCAGGCGCTGAGGGCCCAGATGTTGGAACGCGCAACGCGCGAATGCAGGATGTCGCCGACGATCACGATCCGCCGGCCCTGCAGCGCCTTGGGTGTCGGGGCATCGGGACTGAAGTGGCGGGCGAGGGTGAACAGGTCCAGCAGTCCCTGGCTGGGGTGGCTGTGGAGGCCATCGCCGGCATTGAGCACCGCCACCCGCTCGCCGCCTCGCTCCAGCTCGCGGGCCAGGCTTTCGGGAACCCCCGCGCAGCGGTGCCGCACCACCAGCACATCCGACCCCATCGCCACATAGGTGCGCGCTGTATCCAGCAGGCTCTCCCCCTTGCTCAACGAACTCGCGGCCGGCGAAAAGCTCTGCACATCGGCCGAGAGGCGCCGGGCGGCCACCTCGAAGCTGCTGCGGGTGCGGGTGCTGGGCTCAAAGAACAGGCTGGTCATCAGCCGCCCCTGCAGCGCCGGCAGCTTGCGGGTGCCGCTGAGGGGCAGCGAGCGGAAGCGCTGGGCCAGATCCAGCACCGTGGCGAAGTCATCCAGGGAGAAGGCCGCCAGGTCGATCACATGGCGGTGGCTCCAGGTGCCCAAGGTGGCGGCAGGCTCTCTTGACCACGCTAGTGCGGGCGGATCGTCCAGGCTTGGGCGGGGCTGGGGAGGCGATCGCCGCGGGCCCGGCGGCTGACGCTGCGGCTGGGCCTGAGATACCAGCGCCAAGGCAGGTCCCGTGCCTGGCTGATGCCGATGCGCGTGGTGCGCAGCAACAGCTGATCGCCAGCGCCGCTGGCCAGCAAAGCCTGGACGGCGGCCGGCCGGGGGGCCAGCCACAGCCCCAGAGCGGGATCCAGCCGTTGGCGGTCCTGGCGGCGGTCGATGCCGAAGCGGCGAGCCAGCAGGGCGGGCCCGGCAGCAATCCGCTCCGGCTCCTCCGGCAGGGCCACCGCCCGCAGCAGCACGCCGCTAGCCCAGTCCGCCCGCTCCGTCACCACGTTGACGCAATGGTGAATGCCGTAGCTCACGTACACGTACCAGTGGCCAGGCTCACCGAACAGCGTGTCGTTCTGGGGCGAGCGGCGGCGATGGCCGTGGCAGGCGGGCTCGGATTGGCAATACGCCTCCGTTTCCACAATCACGCCCCAGAGCAGCTCGCCATCGGGCCAGCGTTTGACCAGCCGGCAGCCGACCAGCTCCGGCGCCACCGCCGCGGCCGGACGGCGGAAGAAGGCGGCGGGCAAGGCCGGGAACAGCGCGGTGGTTCGGCGGTCGATGGTGGGGGGGGGCAGAACCAGCCTGGGGGGGCAACAGAAGCGACGCGGAGCGCCAGGTCTGGCCTGAATCATCATAAGCCAAGCCAATCCATTTCAAGGGGCGCGACACCCCAGGCCAAGCCGGAATCGGCTGCCACGATCCTGATCCCCAAGGCTCTGGGCCAGCCCCCAACGCTGACCTGAGCGGCTATCCACTTCATTCCAGCCGACCAGCTTTGCGGATCGCGCTGGCGCCAAGTTCGGTGAAGACTCTCGGGCACGGCTGACGCATCGATGCCAATTCGGGCGGCAATAATTTCTGCAATTGAATGCCATTCAAGACGAACCCTGGCTGTGCAAGGACAGGGCCGAACGAAATGGCTAGGGAAGCTCTGGACAACCCCGGCGTCGGCCCACGCCTGACATCAAAATCCCTTGCGGCATCCTGGATGCCCAAGCTGCTGGCAGAGGTTTTTCAGAGCCTCCCTTAGGGGTGGGGATAACGCTCCAGATCATGAAGCGGGGAGAGATCTCAGCATAGAATCCAGCCTCCGTTCCCGACTTCTGTATCTGGATGTCAGAAGGTGTCATCTCTCAGACAAGCGGATAGCATTTCAACAAGTTGGCCAATAACTTCAGAAAGCTTTGAATGGGTCAGATGACCAGCAACTCCAAGAATGAGAGCCTCACTGCCAGTGAATAGCTTGAAAACACGGATGAAACTGTCTCGTTTGATGCCACCGGAGACAAAGTCAGACTCATTAAGGGGCAAGGCATGTAAGTCACCATATTGTTTACTGGTGATCTGACAAATCAGGAAGTCACCTCTGCCAACTTCAGCTAAAACGAGTGCAGGCCTGCGCTTGGATTGCGTTAGATCGGAATACGGAAATGGAATGATGACTACATCCCCTACTGAAGGTG
>CAYOCW010000011.1:0-19649 GCA_964402615.1 uncultured Cyanobium sp.
CCACCACCCACAGCTACACGGGTGACCAGCGCATCCTCGATGCCTCCCACCGCGATCTGCGCCGGGCCCGCGCCGCCGCGGTCAACATCGTTCCCACCAGCACCGGTGCCGCCAAAGCCGTGGCTCTGGTCTATCCGCCGATGAAGGGCAAGCTCAACGGCATCGCGCTGCGGGTGCCCACCCCCAACGTGTCGGTGGTGGACCTGGTGCTGGAGGTAGGCCGCGCCACCACCCGTGAGGAGGTCAACGCCACGATCAAGGCCGCTTCCGAAAATGGCATGAAGGGGATCATCAAGTACTGCGATCTTCCCCTGGTCTCCTCCGACCATGCCGGCACCGACGAATCGACGATCGTCGACTCGGATCTGACTCTGGTGATGGGCGACAACATGGTTAAGGTCATCGCTTGGTATGACAACGAATGGGGCTACAGCCAGCGTGTTGTCGACCTGGCCGAGATCGTCGCCAGGAATTGGAAATGAGCGTCGAGTTCGAGCGGCGCTCTCCTCGACCTTTTGTCTGACTCTCAGGCCCTCTGCTCCGATCCCCTGCCCGCTGCTGTTGGGCCGGGGATTTTTTAACGATTGTTAGGCGCCCGGGCGATCGGCGCCAACGGGCTGACGCCCCTGCTGCCGCAATCTGTCGTTGCCGCGTTTGCTCTTGGGGCCGCGAGGCCGTTGCTCTTGACCCGGCATGCTGGTTCAGCCAATCGGTTGCTCCGTCCTCCCCATGTCGGCCCCGGACCCGTCGCCTGCGCCCGGGGTGTCCCGCGGCCATGGGTTGCGCCATCACGGTGAATCCCACAACACCCATCGCATTGGCTGGCTGCGGGCCGTGGTGCTGGGAGCCAACGATGGCACGATCTCTGTGGCCAGTCTGGTGGTGGGGATCGCTGCCTCCGGTGCCCAGCGGCCCGAGTTGCTGCTCTCCGGTCTGGCGGCCCTGGTGGCCGGCGCCGCCTCGATGGCGGCCGGAGAGTACGTCTCGGTGCAATCCCAAGCGGACACGGAACGGGCTGACCTCGCTCGCGAGCGGCAAGAGCTGGTCGCCGATCCCGCCGGTGAGCTGGCCGAGCTCACCGAGATCTACCGCCGCCGTGGTCTGGATGCCGCCCTAGCTCGCTTGGTGGCCGAGCAGCTCACTCTTCACGATGCCTTGGCCGCCCACGCCCGCGATGAGCTGGGCCTGAGCGAGATCCTGCGGGCCCGACCCTTGCAGGCGGCCTTGGCTTCTGCGGGCAGCTTTGGCCTCGGTGCCCTGGTGCCCATCCTGGCGGTGCTGCTGAGTCCAGGGGGACAGATCACGGTCTTCACGATCCTGGCTGCGCTGGTCTCGCTCGCAACCCTCGGGGGCCTTTCGGCCTCCGCCGGTGGTGCCTCCCGCTGGCGCGGTGCGCTGCGGATGCTCACCTGGGGCTCCCTGGCCATGGGGCTGACGGCTGGTGTGGGCCGGCTTTTTGGTGCGGTGGTCTAGGAGCCTCGGTCGCCAGCCGTCAGCTTCAAACGCCGGCGCTGTCCGGGTGGTTAGCCGAAGTGCCGGTAGCCGCCAAGCTGCGGCGCGACGATGCCGCCGTCGGTCCAACGCAAGCCATCCGCCTGTCCCGCCTCCAGCACCCCCACGACGCGGCAGCCCCGGAGTGCCTGGCAGAGAGCGCTGGCCCAGGGCGGTGCCAGGGCCAGCACCAGCTCGAAATCCTCGCCCCCAGCCAGGCACCAGGCCTCGGCCTCGTGCAGGTCGGCCATGCCGGTCTCCAGTGGCAGGGCATCGCGATCCAGGTAGGCGTTGCAGCCGCTGCAGCTGGCGATGGCCGTCACCGCCGCCGCCAGCCCATCGCTGCTGTCGCAGCCGCCGACCCGCCAGGGCAGATCTGCCGGCCGGCAGTCGATCAGGGCACGCACCACATCGAAGCGGGGTTGGGGCCGGCGGTGGGCGGCGATGGCGCGCCGGGCCAGCTCGGCTGTCGGCGGCTCCCCCAGCTCTCCCTGCAACAGGGCCAGGCCGAGGCGGCTCAGCCCATGGGGGCCGCTGCTCACCAGCCAATCGCCCGGGCGGCCATCCGCGCGGCGGATCGGGCCCGTTGTTGCCGGACCGTCCTGCGGCGTTGTCGCGTCGACAGCGGGCAGGCGCCCGAGGGCTGTGATCGCCAACAGCCGCTCGCGACCGCTGCTGCAGTCGCCGCCAAGCAGCACGCCACCAAGGCGGCTCAGGCAGCCTGTCAGCCCGGCATACACCCCCTCTACCCAGGACCAGGGGGTTGTGGCGGGTGCCACCAGCCCGACGGTCAGCCCCACCACCGTGGTGCAGCCCATCGCGGCCAGGTCGGAGAGGTTGGCGGCGGCGGCCCGCCAGCCGACATCCCATGGGCCGGTGGTGCGTTCGCTGAAGTGCACCCCCTCCACCAGCCCATCCGTGTTGACCACCAGCGCGCCGGCGCTGGCGTCGTGCTCCAGCACCGCCGCGTCATCATTGAACTGACCGGGCGGCGCGAAGCGTGCCAGCCGGCGGATCAGCTCCCACTCGCCCAGGGCGGCCAGGCTGAGCGACGTCCCAGCGGGGGGGGCATCAGTCACGCCGACGTCGCCCGCCGCTGGCGTCGCCCTCAGCCATGGGCCTGGAGGTTCTCCGCCCCCTCCAACACCTTGGCGCTGATGATGCCATCCTCGGCCGTGAGCGTGTCGAGCGCGTCAAAGCCATCGACTACATAGCCAAAGGCGGCATAGCGGCCATCGATCAGGTTCAGGCCAGCGGGGGTGAGCTCGGGCTCGAACAGGAACAGGAAGAACTGGGAGGAGCCGTCGTCCAACCGTTCATCGGAATGGGCCCAGCCCAGCGTGCCCTTGGCGTTGAAGGGGAGCACGGGCTGAGCTTTGTAGAGCCCCAGCTCCTCGAAGGTCTGGTTGTAATAAGGCTGCTCTTGGCCGGGAACCCGGATCTCGAGGGGAACGCGGCGTTCGGTCTTGGTGGCTGGATCGATGAAGCCGCTGGCCGGACCCTTCGGATCGCCGGTCTGGAGAACGTAGAAGTCTTCCGCCCGAATGAAGGGCAGATCGTCGTAGAAGCCACGTTGCACCAGGTCGACGAACGCTCCGGCCGTCAGGGGCGCGTTGTAGCCATCGACCACGACGGTCAGATCCCCTTTGGTGGTGCGCAACAGCACCGAGGCGCGCCCCAGCAGGCGGGGCAGGGAGGCGTAGGCCTCGGGGATCGAGAAGGGGAAGGGGCCCACCAGCAGGCCTTCGGCCGTGCCGATGGCGTTGAGGGCGGCGCGGCGGGCGGCGAGGAAGGCCTCGCGCTGTTGAGCGTCGGCGGCGCTGCTGAGCTCCTGCAGCTGCTGGGCGAGATCGTCCAGCAAAGCTTCGACCGCCGGCTGATCCGCCTCTGGATAGCTGGCCAGGATCGCGGCCCGGCGGCTGGCCAGCTGGGAGACGGTGCGGCGGCTGGTGCCGGCCAAGGCCGACCAGCGCTTGGCCCGCAGGTCATCGCTGGTGGCTTCGAGACGATGCTGCAGGGACTGCAGATCGGCCTGCTGTACCGGCAGCGCATCGCGCAGCAGCGCTTGCGGATCGGTGACCGCGTTGCCCTGCGGGAGGGCGGCCAGGGCTGGTTGGATCGGGAGGGGCAGCAGCAGGGCCAGCAGCAGCAGGACCTGGCAGAGGCCCTGCAACACGAACGAGAGGAGGGATCGGCAGCCCATGGCACCCAGGCCTGTGGCTGGACTTTGGCACAGCTGCTGGCGCGGCCGCCGGCCTTGCCTCCCGTCGACGGCGGGAGGCTCCAGTAGCCGGACGTACAATCCAGCTCCAAAGCGAAATGCCGGGATGATCTCCAGCAACGACTTTCGCACCGGCTCCACGATCGAACTCGACGGTCAGGTGTGGCGGGTGATCGAGTTCTTGCATGTCAAGCCCGGCAAGGGCTCGGCCTTCGTTCGCACCAAGCTCAAGGCGGTCCAAAGCGGCAACGTCGTCGAGAAGACCTTCCGGGCGGGCGAGAGCATGCCCCAGGCCGTGCTGGAGAAAGCGACGCTGCAGCACACCTACATGGAGGGAGACGATTATGTCTTCATGGACATGGCCTCCTATGAAGAGATGCGTCTGACGGCTGATGACATCGGTGTGCAGCGCAAATATCTCAAGGAGGGCATGGAGGTCACGGTTGTCTCCTGGAACGACAGGCCCCTGGAGGTGGAGCTGCCCAACTCCGTCGTGCTGGAGGTGACGCAGACCGACCCCGGCGTTAAGGGCGACACCGCCACCGGCGGTACCAAGCCTGCGATTGTTGAAACTGGAGCCCAGGTGATGGTGCCGTTGTTCGTTTCGATTGGTGATCGTATCAAGATCGATACACGTTCAGATAGTTACCTCGGCCGGGAGTCCTGATCTGATGCAGCTCGACCACAGCCAGCTCCGTGAGTTGCTCGCCCTGATCGGCGAGAGCGATATCCAGGAATTGCGTCTTGAGGGGGAGGACTTCCGCCTGGAGGTGCGCCGCAACCTGCCACCACCAGCCTCCGTGGTTCAGGCCCCGGCGCCGGTGCCCTCCGCCGTTGCGGCGGCAACTCCGCCATCGGCGGCGGCGACGCCTTCGCTGCCGCCGCCACCGGCCGCCGCGGTTCGGGGCGATCTGGTGGCGATTACCGCGCCGATGGTGGCCACCTTCTACCGATCGCCCGCCCCGGGCGAACCGCCCTTTGTGGTGGTGGGCGACCGCGTCAGCGCCGGCCAGCCCGTCTGCATCCTGGAGGCGATGAAGTTGATGAACGAGCTCGAGACCGAAACGGCCGGCGAGGTGGTGGAAATCCTGGTGGATAACGGCACTCCGGTGGAGTTTGGCCAGGTGTTGATGCGCATCAGACCGAGCTGAGCGCCGCTCCGTCTCCAGCCGGCGCCCCGAGCTCCCAGGCCGCTTCGATGGCTGCCGCCATGCTGCAGGGGCGGGCGATCCCCTGGCCCGCGATCGCGAAGCCGGTGCCATGGTCCGGTGAGGTGCGCAGGAATGGCAGCCCCAAGCTGGTGTTCACGGCGGCGTCGAAGGCCAGCAGCTTCACCGGGATCAGCCCCTGATCGTGATAGAGCGCCAGGTAGCCGTCGGGGCCTTCGCAGCGGCCCTGCCAGGCGGCGGCGGCGTCGAGCCAGCAACTATCCGGCGGCAGAGGACCCTGCAGGGTCACCTGGTCGTGCTGCCGCCTCCAGGAGGCCAGAGCGGGCTCGAGCCAGTCGCGCTCCTCAACCCCGAGGTTGCCGGCTTCGCCAGCGTGGGGGTTCAGGCCTGCCACCACCAGCCGCGGCTGCGGTCGGAAGCGTTGGCAGAAGGCCAGCAGCGCTTCCAGCTTGCGCTCCACCAGGTCCGCTGAAAGCCGTGATGGTACGGCTGCCAGCGGGATGTGGGTGGTGGCCAGCAGGGTGTTGAAGCGCCAGCCGCCATGCGGAGAGCGGGCCGTGAACAGCATCGAGGCCTCGGCCACGCCGGCCAGTTCTGCCAGCCGCTCCGTCTGGCCGGGATAATGGAATCCGGCGGCATGCCAGCTGGCCTTGGCGATCGGCGCGGTGACCAGGGCCCGACCGCCGCCCATGACCTGTTCCACCGCTCGGGTCAGCCAGCGGAAGCTGGCCGCTCCGGCGGCTGCGTCGCTGTGGCCCGGCCGCACCGGCTGCTCCAGCGGCAGGTCGATGATCGCGAAATCCGCTGGGTCCGCCAGCGCTTCGCTGCTGCGGTTGCGTAAGCGCATGTAGGAGTCTTCGAGCCAGCGTCGGCAGCCCACCAGCTCCACCTGCTGCTGGGGCGGTCGCGGCTGAGCAAGAGCCTTGAGGGTGACTTCCGCTCCGATGCCGGCAGGATCGCCCAGGGAGATCACCAGGGCTGACGTTTGGGGTGGCGACGGGTTCAATGGGAATGGCTGGCTCTCCATGTTCATGATTCGTTGGTTGATCGTGGGATCCCTCGTGACAGGGATCGGTGTCGGGTTGCACACCGGCTGGATCGAGATCCACTGGGACCGCATGTTTCGCTCGATGGGGCTTGATTTTTTGATCCATCCCGACCTGATCAAGGAGATCAGCCGATGAGCCAGCGGCCCGGGCGACGCCGGGTCCGGATCGAGCTTCAGAATCGCCTGCCTGCTGCCCTTGTCCGCGGCGGTGAGCCACTCTCCCGGGCGTTGGTTCGGGACCCCTTCAGGACGGCTGTTCGGCCGCCAGACAGGCTCGATACCCCTCTCGATAGCTGGGGTAGCGCAGCCGATAGCCCAGCCCTTGGCAGAGAAGGCGGTTGCTGACGCGGCGGTTCTCGCTCCAGAAACTGCGGGCCATGGGGCTCATGGTCAGCGCGGCCTCCGCGTAGCGCTCCAGCCGGGGAAGGCGGCAGCTCAACAGGTGGGCGGCGTAGCCCAGCGTCTCGCTGGAGGGGCAGGGCCGGTCATCCGCCACGATCAATGTGGCTGGCCGTGCACCCTCCGGCAGGGCCAGACAGTGGGCCAGGGCGCCGAGGATGTCGTCGACATGAATGCGGCAAAACACCTGATCCGGCTTGTGGATCAGCCGGGCTGATCCGTCCCGCAGGCTGCGAAACGGCGAGCGGCCCGGCCCATAGATCGCCGGTAGGCGCAACACCTGCAGCGGTAGTCCCCTGCTCCGCCAGGCGTGCTCGCAGGCCAGACGGGCCTGGCTGCGCTCCAGCCCCGGCAGCGTGGCGCTCGTCTCATCGACCCAGCCACCTCCCTGATCCCCGTAGACACCGGTGCTGGACAAATAGCCGACCCAGCGGAGCGGCAGCTGGTCCAGCACGGGTCCGAGACTGGCCAGCACCGGGTCGTCTCCACGGCGGTCCGGGGGAATGGTCACCAGCAGGTGGGTGGTGCCGGCCAGATCTTGGTGGGCGGGAACGCAGCCGGCCTCCGCATCGAAGCGCAGCCGCTGGATTGGGCCACCGTTGCCGGCCTCGCTCACGGGCTGGCGGCTGGTCAGTGTCACCGGCACCCCGGCTGCCGCCAGGCCGAAGGCGAACCGGCCACCGGTGTAGCCGCCGCCCAGCACAAGAGCCCGGCCGATCCCTGCCCGGCTCAGGTCCGGGAGCGGCGGCTCGGGGGTTGAGATCGCTGGCGCTGCCTCCCCCTTGACAGCCTCCCATGCTGTCAGTACGTTTGTATTGCCTCTCAAGGGGTTTGGCGTGTCCATCGTCTTGTTCCGTCCAGCTTGTGCGCCGCGATCCTCGCCGTCTCGATCCTGTCCCGGCTCCAGCGCACGGGAAACCCGAGGTCACCGCCATTCGCCACGGGCCCGGCAGGCGTTGATGGCGTCGCCGGGCCTTCCCCTCGCCCTGGTGACCATCCTGTTGCTGGCCGCATTCCTGCTGGCACCTGAGCAGCCCCTGGATCAGCAAGCGATCTGCCAGCGCCACAATGGCGTGGTCGCCTGCCGTGTTTGGTGAGCTCCGCGGCCCTTGTCGGGGCCTGCCGGTGCCGCAGCCTGGTCCGCCGAGGATCGCCTCGCGGGGAGCGGTTCTTGGGCAAGCGGATGGTTCTGGCCCTGGCGGACGCTCTCGGCCGGTTGGCTCCACTGCAGCAGCTTCACCGCCATGCGCAGATCTCCCTCGAGCCAGGCCCGCAGGGCCATCGCCCGGCGTGGGTCATAGAACGGCTGGTCGCGGTACCAGGCGAAGGCGTCGCGGTCGCCTTTCTGGCCATTGCAGGCCAGGCAGGCCGGCACGCAATTTTCGCTGCTGCTGCAGCCACCACGGCTGCGGGGCACCACATGGTCGATCGATTCGGACGTCGTCCCGCAGTAGACGCAGCGACCACCGGTCAAAGCGTGCAGGGAGCGACGCCAGCTTCGATCGCGCAGCTTTGGGCAGAGGTCCTCAAGGAACACACCATCCCTGGGCTGCATGCGAAAGCCTCGGTTGGGTGGATTTTGGCGCGTTTCGATCGATGCCAATGTGTCGAAGGCTGCTGCCCGTTGCCTTGGCCGCCCCGCTTGTGCAGATGCGTCTGGGTCCCAGTGGCCTGATCGAGGTGGCCTGTCCATTTGATCCCGTCACCCAGGCCCAGCTGCGGCGCATCCGACCGGCGGGCCAGTGGCTGGCGCGCCGGGCCTGCTGGGAGTTCCCGTTGGAGGCTGCCGCAGCACTGGAGCAGACCCTGGCCGGTCGCTTCCCGATCACGTCCGAGCTGGCCCAGTGGCTGGGCTGGTTGCGCCAGCCGCTGCCCCCCCTGCCCCCCCATCGGCAGCTGGTGCAGGCGGCCGACCTGGGGGAGCCGCTGGCCGATGGCCGCAGACCCCTGGCCCACCAGCGCCATGCCGCCCGCTGGTTGTTGGCCCGCCGCGGGGCTGTGCTCGCCGATGCCATGGGTTTGGGCAAGACCCTTTCGGCTCTGTTGGCCGCCCGCGCCCTGGTGCGCTGCGGCGACTGTCGCGTGATGGTCGTGGCTCCGGCCGGGCTGAGGCGCCACTGGTGCCAGGAGGCCTTGGCTTTGGCCTTGCGGCTGGAACTGCACAGCTGGGCCCGGCTGCCGGCGGAGCTGCCGGCGGCGGGTTGCGTGCTCGTCGTCGATGAAGCCCATTTCGCCCAGTCCGCCCAATCGGCCCGCACCCAGGCGCTGCTGCGCCTGGCCCGCCATCCACGGCTGCGGGCGATCTGGCTGCTCACGGGGACGCCGATGAAGAATGGTCGTCCTGCCCAGCTGCTGCCTCTGCTGGCGGCGATCGGCCATCCGCTCGCCGCCGACCGCCGCGCTTTTGAAGAGCGTTATTGCCAGGGGCACTGGCGGGAGCGGGCCGGCCGGCGGAGTTGGGACGCCTCCGGCGCCAGCCCGCTGGAGGAGCTGCCGCGCCTGGTGAGGCCGCTGCTGCTGCATCGTTCCAAGGGGCAGTGTCTCGATCTGCCCCCCAAGCAGCGGCGCTTCCAGGTGGTGACGCTGGCGCCAGCGGCGGCGGCCGACTTCGAGCAGCGCCTGGACAGCTGCGTGCAGGTCTATCGCCAGCGCGCCGCCCGCGGGCTGGTCCGCCGGGACGCTGAGGTCCTGGCCGTGCTCACGGCGCTGCGCCGCATCGGATCGCAGCACAAGTTGATTGCGGCGTCTGACCTGTTGCAGACCCTGCTGGCGGCCGAGGAGGCTGTCGTGGTGTTCACCGCATTTGTGGCGACTGCCGAGGCGTTGCAGCAGCGGTTCCATGGTGATGGCCGAGCTGTTCTGCTGACGGGTGCCGTGCCAGCCCGCCAACGACAGGCTCTGGTGGACGGGTTTCAGCAGGGCCGATCCCAGCTGCTGATCGCCACCTACGGCACCGGTGGCTTGGGTTTCACGTTGCATCGCGCCCGTCACGTGGTGCTGATCGAACGACCGTGGACTCCCGGGGATGCGGAGCAGGCCGAGGATCGCTGCCATCGGATCGGCATGGCGGGCTCGCTGACCAGCCATTGGCTGCAGCTCGGTCAGGCGGATGCGTTTGTCGATCGCTTGATCGCCGACAAGGCGGAACGCATCGACCTGCTGTTGCAGAGCCGAGAGCAGCGGCGGCGGCTGCAGCTGCTGCCGTCCCTGCTGCGGGAATTGTTGGAAAACTGGTGAGTTCGGATTAGTTGCGGCAGCTGGCCAGCCGCTGGTTCAGCTCCCGTCGCAGCAGTGGATCGAGCGTCCCGGCCGGCCGGCGCTGTGCCAGCTCAACCGCCTTGCGGATGTCCCTGCAGGCGGCCGCATCGTCGCCCAGCAGGCTGTGGATCAGAAACCGGTCATTCAACGGCGTGGGATCGCCAGGAAAAGCGGCCACGACCTTGTTGCAGCGCTGCAGCGAGCGCGGCAGCGCAGAGAGCCTCAGGTCGATCAGGCAGTCTCCCGGGGTGATGCGTCGCTCGGGCAGGGGCTCCTCGACGCAGCCCGCCAGCCCCAAACCCAGGCCAGCCACCACGAGCAGGGCGCTCAGCAGTGGGCGAGCGGATTTGAGGGGAGCGCGATGCTCAGGATCCGTAGCGATCACTCCGGGTCATGCCGCCAAGGCCCGAAGGGCCACTGTTCATCCGGCCATTCGGGCTGTTGCTGGGTGGGCTGGAGGGGTTGCCCTCCGCCATGGGGGGGGTGGGGCTGAACAGGTCACCCAGAAACCGACCGCAATCGGGGTAGCTGCCGGGATTTTGAACCACGGCCTCGGTGATCATCACGGCAGCGTGTTCTGGAGATGTGCGGAACATGCCACCGCTCTGGCGTTTGATCAGGGCGTAGGCCGCGTTCCAGCTGACGCTGTGGTTGTTGCCGTTGGAGCGCATGAAGCAGTAAACCTGAGCCCCCTTGCTACCCGTGCCATCGGCTGTGCCGGCAGCCTGGGTTGGATTGAGGGGAAACAGCATCCAGGCGGCACCGAGAAGGCCGGCCGCCAAGGCGCCAGGGGCTAGAGGAGCCGCAGCGGCAGTACGGCGGATCATGGGACCAGGTTCTCCAGCAACCGCACAACCGTATCGGTCCTGGTGAGTCTGTCCAGGGTCCAGGGCAGTCGATTTCAGCTGGGGGGCGGCCGGCGCGAGCTGAGGTTGGCGGGGCCAACCGCTCATCCTGCCGGCGGGGCGCCGCCGGGCGGCAGGATCCAGCGCACCACCAGCGGCAGGATCAGCAGCACGGTGATCAACCGCACCGCGTGCAAGACCGCCACGGCGGCACCGACCCCGAATTCGGCGCCCACCAAGCTCATGCCGCTGATGCCCCCCGGGGCGGCTCCGAGCAGGGAAACCACCGGGTTGAGGCCGAGCAGCCGGCTGGTCCACAGACCCACGACCAGGCCTGTGAGCACCAGCGACAGCGTGATCAGCAGGGCGGGCCTCCAGAGCAGCCGCAGTTCTGCAACGGCTGTGGAGGTCAGCGCTGTGCCGATCACGGTCCCGATGGCGATTTCCAGCAGGGTGCGGGTGCCGACGGGCCAGCGGGCGATCTCCAGCCGTCCGCTCATGCTCACCAGGGCGGCGCCGATCAAGGCCCCCGCCAGCGGCGCCGCCGGGATGCCCGTGCGCAAGGCGAGCAGGCCCCCGATGCTGCCGGCCAGGGCATAGAGCAGCAGCTGCCAGGGATTGTCCATCGCTGCCAGAGTTCAGCGGCTTCCACTCTGAGCGATGGAGGCCTGGATCCCGGTGCTTTCAAGATCTTGAGACATCGGCGAAGGTGTGTTGTGATGCACAACAAGCCGTCTCTGCGTTGGTCATGGCCAGCTCCTCGATCTCGTTTCGGATCAGCCGCAGCGCGGAGGATCTCGCCACCACCATTCATGCGGTCTCCCAGCGACTGGTGCTGCTTGAGCAGCGTCTGGATGCCTTGGAGTTGCAGCTGAACAGCCAGGCCAGCTCCGATCCGGAGCAGATGACTCGACTGGAGAATGTGGATCGGTTGCTCCACGATTGCCGGTCCTTGCTGGAGCTCGATGCCGAACCCGCCCATCTCCGGGGCCAGCGCCGCACGCCGGCGGCCTCATTGGCGCAGGAGCCGGCGCCTGTCGACGGGGCGACCTTGACCATCGCGCCGGTGGACCAACGGGGAGAGGAGCCGCTGGCGGCCTGACCCATGGCCCCTGGAGTCTGGCGGAAGGTGTCAGAATAAAAAGAAAGCCAGCCATGGCCTTCCCATCCGCCCCTTTCCCTGCTCCCAACCCTCGCGCCGGCAATGGCTCGGGTGGTTCTTTTCCTGGTCGACGCCAGCCAAACCCTTATCCACTCCATGCCCATCCCGAGGGTGAGCATCAGTTGGAGAAGCTTGAGTTTGCTCTGGCCGTCGCCCTCACGCGCGGTGATCAGGGACGATCCCAGCAACTCCGTGATCAGATTGCGGCGCTGGGTGGCAACCAGGAGGAGCCTGGCACCTGATACGGCGCTGGTTGGCCTGGGCGACACACGAGGCTGCAAGGCCAGCCGCGATTCCTTAAAGTGGAATGGTCTGCCATGCTGGTTTACCTCTGCAGGGGTGATCCGCTCCATACCGATGACTTACACGAAGCTGCTGTCCCACGCGCAACACAAAAGTCACCGTCCAGATAAGCCCGCCGCGCCATCCGTCCATCCTGGGGGTCATGGGGTCGATCCCGTGGCCCGCCGTACGTTTCTCTCCAAAGCTTCCGACCTGGAGCAACAGGCGCGCCAAGCTGCAGAGCGTGGCGATCTGCAGCAGGCTGGACGCCTGATCCTTGAAATCTTGGTCTGCGAGCGCAAGGCTGGCAGCCTTGGGCCTCAGGTCTTGCAGTTGATCAAACCGCGGGCTTGAGCCTCTACCAGACCAATCCCGTTGCTTCCGGTGCAGGATTTTGCGGGTCCCGCGTCGTGTTTGCGCGGGACTTGCTCAAGCTCCAGGTCTTTAGCGTTTCCTGAACGCAGCGGCTGACCCGTTCCGGAGTAGGGGTTTTAGTAGCAGCCTTGCACCGAAATCCGATAACTGAAACCCAGGGCTCCCGGGTCGTCGCTCGCCCCCACTTTGAAGTTCATTTGGCTGGCTTGTTTTCCTGGAATGGCCGGAAAGGGTCCGAACATGCGGCCGGTGCCGATCGGTGGGTTCATCAATTCATTGATCACCTGTAGGTTGGAGCCATCGCTAAACTTCATGTAGCCTTGTACGGGATAGGTGGCGTTTGGATCGGATGAGTTGGCCGTAAAAAAGAACTTGTAGCTGTTGTAGGGATTGTTGACGATAAAATCAGTATTCCAATTATTTTTGCTAAACGGTAGGATCTTGCCGCGGCCTACCGACTTGCTGACGATGGGCGTGCTGCCATTGCCGCCAATCGGTTGTAGAAATTCGCAACGGCTCTGGGCGAGGGCTGGAGCGGTGGCTCCCACCAGAAGAGCGCCCATCAGCAGAGCAGCTGCCTTGCTGTACCCAACGGCTGGACCACTGGCTGTCTTCATGTCCCGTGAAGCCTTTGCCGCCTCATTCTAAACAAGTGTTGCTGGCGGCGTCTCTGCTTCCGACTGGCCCACGGGTGTTACCGCGGCTCCGATCCTTGCAACATTTCGAAAATCTGGGTCGATAGTGGCAAAAGCGATCCTCCAGCGGCTCCGATGTTTCGCCATCTGCTCGTTCCCACCGACGGCTCGGATCTCTCGGCGGCAGCCATCCGCCGAGCGGCCAGCTTCGCTGCTGAAACCGGCGCCAGGATCACCCTGTTGCATGTCATCGAGAGCGTGTTGCTGTCGCCTGGGGGGTCGCTGTTTGGCGATCCGCTGCTGGCCGATCCCGGCCTGCCCGAACGTTTGCAGCGCGTCGAACGCGAGCATGCCGAACAGCTCCTGGCCCGGGACCGGGAGCTGGTGGCGTCGGCCGGGGTGGCCTGCGCGGTGGAACTCGCCGAGCCGGGACCGATTCACGCGGCTATTCACGAGGCGGCGCAGCGCCATGGCTGCGACCTGATTTTCATGGCCTCCCACGGTCGCAAGGGGCTGGCGGGATGGGTGCTGGGCAGCGAAACCCAGCGGGTGCTGGCCCACGCAGCCCTGCCGGTCTTGGTCTACCGGGAGCCGCCGTCGACAGAGGGTTGATCCTCAGTTGGCCCGTTGTGGATAGGAGTCCGTCGAGTTGCCTGCTGGGGAGGCTGGCGAGCCTGCCGGTTCGACGGGAGCCAGCCATCGACTCAACTGCTGGGCCGGCCAGCCCGCCGCGATCAGCAGCAGCGCCCAGGCGCTGTGCTGGCGATCCTCCAGCAGGGTCGCCAGCAGAAAAGCAAGGGAACCGGCCAGCATGATCAGAGGCGTCAGCGGCCAGCCCCAGGCCCGAAAGGGCCGCGGCAGCTGCGGTTGGCGGAGCCTCAGCCACAGCAGCGACGCGATGCCGCTGCCGTAGAGAGCCACGTAACAGAACGCCGAAAGAGCCAGCAGCAGCGTGAAGTCGCCGAGCAGCACGAGCAGGCCGGTGGTCACCACGGTGGCCAACAACGCTGGCAGAGGTGTGCCGCGCGGATGCACCCGGGCCATGGCAGGGGCGAACAGGCCCTCACGGGCGAGGGCAAACAGCACCCGCGGCCCGCTCATCAGCGAGGCGTTGATCAGCCCCAGCACCGACAGCAAGGCCAGGGCGGTGATCACCGGTCGGCCGGCGGACCCGAAGATCAAGGCTGCGGCATCCGCCACCGGCAGGTTGGAGCCGGCTAACTCGGAGAGGGTCAGCACCTGCAGCAGCGCCAGGTTGACCAGCAGGTAAATCGTGGTCACCGCCACCACGCCGCCCAGCAAGGACCTGGGCAGGTCCTGTTGCGGCCGCTCAAATTCCTCCGCGAAGTAGATGGGGCTGTGCCAGCCGTCGTAGGTGGAGATGATCGACTGCAGGGCCGCCACCAGGGCCAACACCGGCCCGGCACCGTTGCCGCCGGATGACGCTGTGGTCAGGGAGGATGGCGCGGCTGTTGCCACCAGGTTGGTGTTGATCCTGTCGCCGCCGACCAGGAAGCAGGCCGCCACCAGGGCCAGGAAGGCCAGGGCTTTGGCCAAGCTCAGCAGTTGTTGGCTGCCGCTCGCCGCCCGCAGCCCCAGCCACTGCACGCCGCCGAACAGCAGCAGACTGGCCAGGGCGACCGGCCGCGGATCGCTCGGCAGCCAAGGCAGTAGGGCTTGGCTGTAAGCGCCGGCTGTGATCGCCACCCAAGCCACACCGAGGCAATGCGCCAGCCAGTCGAGCCAGCCAACGGTGAAACCGGCCCGGTCGCCAAAGGCTCGGCGCATGTAGATGGACCACCCCCCGCTCAGGGGAATGGTGGTGGCCAGCTCCGCCACGCACAGCGCCCCGAGCAACGCATACAAGCCGCCGACCAGCCAGGCGGCCAGGATGAGCGGTCCCTGCTGCAACTGGCTCGCCACCAGGCCCGGGGTGCGCAGGATGCCGGCGCCAATCGTGCCCCCCACGGCCCCGGCAAGCCCGAAGCCCACCCCGAGCAGCCGCAGGAGGCCGCCGGAATGGGGTGTCGGGTCCGGTGGGGATGGGTCCGCCAGAAGGGGCCTGCAACTGCCAATATGCTGGCATTTGCAGCGCTTTGGCGGCCGGGACGCTGCTCAATCGGCTGAGGGGGCCAGGTCTGATTCTGGTTCGCACGCCCGGATGTTGCCAGCGACCCATCACCAGGCAAACTGGAGCCGCAATACAGCGAAACTGCGATGCATCCGAAGGTTGAGATCTACGTGTGGAGCGCCTGTCCGTTTTGCATCAGAGCCCTTCAGCTGCTTGAGCGAAAAGGTATTCCTTATGCGAAATACGTGATCGATGGCGACGAGCATGCTCGGGAGCTGATGGCGGATCGCACCGGCTGCGGACGGCGCTCGGTCCCGCAGATTTTCATCAACGATGAGCATGTCGGTGGTTGTGATGATCTCCACAGATTGGAGCGCAGCGGTCAGTTGGATCAGCTGCTGCAGATAGCGGCCTGAGGTTGCGCTCGTTGGCCTGGTGATCGAGCTCCCCGTCGTGCCGCCTGTCAAGGCTTAGGCGGCACGACGGGAAGTTCTTCCCTGGCTGGCGATGATTCGCGCACATGCTGCATAGAGATGGCCTCAGCCGTCGCTGTCCCCGAGTGGCATCGATGCCAACGGCTGGTTGCTGATCAGGTCGGCAGCAGGGCGCTGAGCTTCTGGCGGAAGTCGCCCTTGGGCATGCCGCCCCGCAGTTCTCCGTGGATCGTGAACTCCCCTTCCGGATCGCTCACCACCAAATAGGTGGGCCAACCCATGCCCTGCTTGTCCGGATACTGGGCCAGCAGCACCCGGCGATAGCGCCGGTAGGTGGCCGTGTCCTGCAGCATCACGCTCACGAAGGTCACCCCAAGCTCGCTGCAGACGACGGCGTCGTAGTGGGACATGCGATGGCAGGTGCCGCAGTCTTCCGAGCTGAACTTGAGCACGTGCAGCATGGGTCATCCGCGTTGATCGCCGCCGACCGTAGCCAGAGCCGGCTGCTGCTGGTGGCTTGCCAGCATCCGGGCAGAGCCATCGCCGTTTTCGCCTCAGCCGCGACTGAGGGCATAGGGGCGGCCTGGTTGGGGGTCGATGAACTGGCAGCCGCTGGCCTGGGCGGCCACCAGCGCTGCGGCCTCCTCAGGGCTGCCCTGAACTTGGAGCCAGGAGGCCAGCACACCGCTGAAGCGCACGTCGCCACCGGTGGTGCTGGCCAGCACGGTGCTGGGTTGAAAGCGGCGCAGCAGCTCCGGCAGGGCGCTGCGACCGCGCACGAAGGCGCCGGCCAGGGGCAGGCCCACGTCGAGCACCGGGGTGATCACGGCTGTGAGCGGGCGGTTGGGCAGGTCGGCGCCGGGGAAGCCGTGGGGTTCCAGGTAGAGGCTGCCGGCGGGATGGTCCAGTAACCAACCGTTTTCCTGTTGGGGCACGGCGGCGCCAGCGGTGGCCAGCAGTTCCAGGTCGCCGTGCCGATGGCGCTCGCCCGGCCGCAGGGCGGTGACCTGCTGGAAGCCCAGCTGCCGCGCTCGGCGCGCCGCCGCCGGCGAGGCCACCACAGCGAGGTCCGGCGGCAGCAGGGCCAGGCTGGGGGGATGGGTGTGGTCGGGCAGACCTTGGCTGAGCAGCAGCAGATCGAGCCGCTCCGGCACCGGTTGGGGCGAGGCCAGTTCGCCTTTGAGCAGCCAATCCCCCACCCCGAAGCGCAGCGGGCCGCTGAACCAGGGATCCACCAGCAGCCGCAGCCCGGCGATCTCCAGCAACCAGCCGTTGGCTCCCAGGTAGGTGGCGACCAGCGGGTCGGCGATGGCAGTCATGGGTTGGGAGCGATGGCGGCGCCACCCTGGCGCAGGTCGCTGCGGCGTGGGCGGCGCGGCAGCTGGATGGCGCCGCGGTGCTGCCCAGCCCCCTGGTCGCTCTTGGAGCCGCAGCCCCTCTGCCCCGGGGCCTGCGCAGGCCGACAGCGGCTCTTCAGACCGGTTGCAATTCGCGCCGCGCCGCGGCCCCGGGCAGCAGGAGGCCGTCTGTGGCGCTGCCGTTGGCGCTGAGCGCCAAAGCAGCGGCGGGACCGATCATGGGGTCTTGGTCCGCTGCGGCCAGCGCGGCGGCGCGGGTGGCCATGAACCGCCCTTTGGCGTTGGGGCTCACCGTCGTGTATCCCATCACCCCTTTGAGGCCACCGGCGCTGACGGTGCACGTGTAGACCAGGCCGGGAGCGTTGCTGAAGGTCCAGATCGCCGTGTCTTCGATCTGGATCCAGCGGCCGCCGCCGTAGGCATAGGACCAGGTGCCATCGTTTTTGAACGTCCAGGTGCCGGCCGCCACGTAGGAGTCGAACGGCTCCCAGTCGACCATGCCGCCCCAGGTGCCGATCAGGCTCTTGCCGCCGAGGCGATTGTGGGAGTGAATGGTCATGCCGCTGGTCTGCTTGCGCAACAGCAGCCGGGCAAGGTTATAACTGAATAGCGGGTTTTTCTGGCTGTTGGCGGCATAGGCATCTCTCAGGGCTTTCTCCGCCGTCTCCAGCGTAAACCCGTCAGCCAGCTTTACGATGTACGCCCAGACGACATCCTTCAGGATCTTGAATAATGACGAGTTGGGGTCGGTGAATACATAGACAGGTTCAATGTAGCCGAGCCAAGAGTAGACTCCCTTGCTGATCGCCGTCTGGCCCAGGCCGCCATTGGCGCAAGTAGAGCAAGCGAAGGTGTAGACATGCAGTCCCTTGCCAAGGCTCTCCACATTGGCTGTGGTGATCACTGGCGTGGCCTGATTATTGAGCTCGCCGTAAAAGGCGCTGACGCTGCCATGGTCGAGACCGATCACCAACTTGCTGGTGCGAATCGGTGGCGTTGCCAGCCAATACTGCACATTGGCGGGAGAAGCAGCGGCATCGGCCAAGTCGGTGACCGTGTGGCCTTTGGCTTGCAGGTAAGCCGCCAGTCCCGTGCCGATCTCATAGGTTGCACTCGTGGCGGCGTCGCAGTTGTTGCGAATGATGAGAATGTCAGACATGTCAAAGGCCTCCGATCCAGGTTTCGAGTTGATTGAGTTCTGCTTGCGTTGTATCGGAAAGCACGGCATTGCCAGTCACGCTTGCCTGCAGATTGCTCAATAAGGTGCGGACCGTGTACTCTTGTCCGGTCGAAACATTCAGAAATGGCGTGTCGGCTGAGTCGGGATTGGATTGCACCCAATCCTCGAGCTTCTTGATCGTTTGCTCGTCAAACATGCCTCCTCCGGGGAGCGTGTTGATGTTGATCCTGTGAGGGTTGATGGATGGATGACTCCATCATCATTTCTTCTACAGCGGGTCGGCGGGTTTGTTGGTCTAGGCGCTGCGTCATATCCCCTGCTGAATGCTGCTGCAGCGCCGCAGCGCTGGCCGCTTACAGCAGCGCTATCCGTTGCAGTTCCTGATTGAAATGCTGTGGCGGTCCTGGGGTGGTGGCGTGGCGGGGTTGGTGAGCGTCCGTCGTGCGGCTGTCGCCGCGCCGCCGCCTTGGCTTCAAGCTGGATCTCGCGCCAGCAGCCTCCGGCCCGATGTCCCCGCTCCGCAGACCCGTGATCGGCGTGATGGGGGCGGGGGAGGGGGCCAGCGCTGGCGATCAGCGGTTGGCGGAGGAGTTGGGGGCGGCCATCGCCCGCCGCGGTTGGGTGTTGCTCAGCGGCGGCCGGCCCAGCGGGGTGATGGCGGCGGCGTGCCAGGGCGCCATGGCGATCGACGGGCACCTGGTGGTGGGGGTGCTGCCGGATGACGGTGCCGGATCGTTGCGGCACCAGGCCACCGCCGCTGTGGATCTGGCTCTGTTCACCGGTCTCGGCCAGGCCCGCAACGTGGTCAACGTGCTCAGCAGCGACGTGGTGGTGGTCTGCGGCTCGGGCGGGCCGGGCACCCTGTCGGAGGCGGCCCATGCCCTCAATGCGGGCCGGCCCCTGGTGCTGCTGGCCACGCCCGATCCCTGGCCGCAGCTGCTCGTCAGCCTGGGTGTCCCGCTGAGGATCTGCGGCTCAGTGGCGGAGGCGATCGCCGTGATCGAGGCGCTGCTGGCGCCCCGGTCGCTTGGCGCCCGGCCCGCTGCCCTGGCGGCGGGGCTGGAGCAGCGCTTGCCCGTGGCCTTGGTGCAGCTCAGCGCCGATGACGACGCGGCCGCCAACCGGCGCCGGGCGGAGGCTTGGCTGGAGCGGGCCTTGCAGGTCGAGCCTGGAGGCCCGCGTCCGCGGCTGTTGATGCTGCCGGAGATCTGGAATGCTCCCTACGACGCGGCCCGCTTCGCGGCCTATGCCGAGCCGATCCCGGATCTCCCGCCAGCTGCGGCGCCGGATCCGCTGGCGACCGCCCTGCCGGGGCCGGACCTCACCGCCGGGCCGTCGCCTTCGCTGGCGATGGTGGCCCGGCTGGCGCGGCGCCATGGCGTCAGCGTGATCGCCGGCTCGATCCCGGAGCGGGGCGCCGACGGCCGCCTCTACAACACCGCCACCGTGATCGATCCCGAGGGACGCCTGCGGGCCAAACACCGCAAGCTGCATCTCTTCGATGTGGACGTGCCGGGTGGCATCCGCTTCCGTGAATCCGACAGCCTCAGTGGCGGCAGCCACCCCGGCGCACTGCGCGGCGAGGGCGATCCGTTGGCCACCGGCCTGGCCCAGCCGCCTCATCTGGGCCTGCTGATCTGCTACGACATCCGCTTCCCGGAGTTGGCGCTGTTGTTGCAACAGCGCCACGGCTGCACGCTGCTGGCCTGCCCGGCCGCCTT
>CAYOCW010000011.1:19659-26085 GCA_964402615.1 uncultured Cyanobium sp.
CTTCAACACCACCACCGGCCCGCGCCACTGGCACCTGTTGATGCGCGCCCGGGCCGTCGACACCCAGTGCTTTCTGCTGGCCTGCTCCAGTGCCCGGCCGCTGGCGGCGGACCGGTATCCCAGCTATGGCCATTCGCTGGTGGTCGATCCCTGGGGCACGGTGATCGCCGAGGCCGGCATCACGGAGCAGGTGCTGCACGCAGACCTCGATCTGGCCGCCGTGCAGCAGGCCCGCCAGGCGATTCCCACCGCTGTGCAACGCCGCGCCGATGTCTATCGGTTGGGGCCGGCCTGAGGTCGCCCCGGCTGGCCTCGTCCCACGATCCGAGGATGGGGCCGGGTGGTGCCCCCCCCGACGCAGAGATGCGCTGTCCTTGATTCAACTCGGCTTCCATGGGCGCGCCTCGCCTTCGTCGCTCAGCGATGGTTCGCTGGATCCGTTGCTTCGGTTCGTTCGCTGCCGCGGTGATACGGCCCCCCCTCCAGAATTGTCCGGGCCCGATACAGCTGCTCCAGCAGCAGCAGCCGGGCGAGCTCGTGGGGAAAGGTCAGCGGCGACAAGCTCAGGCACCACTGGGCCCGCCTCTTGACCTCCTCGTTGAGCCCGTCAGCGCCGCCGATGGCGAAGGCGAGCCTGGCTCCCCTCTGGTGCGAGAGCCTCGTGGCCAACGCCTCAGAATCCAGCCCCTCTCCCTCCTCGCTCAACGCCACCAGCCGCTCCTCCGGCCGCAGGGCCGCCAGGATCGCCGCCGCCTCCCGCTGCGGCGTGCCATCGCGCACCTCGACGATCTCCAGCCCCGGCAGCCGTCGCCGATAGAGCGCCAGCCCCTCCGCCACCCAGCCCTTGCGCACCTTGCCCACCGCGATCAGCCGCAGACGCGAGGGCAGCAGCACGGTGCGAGGCGCAACGGCCGCCAACCTATGGCCTGGCGCCAGTGTTGCGATGCAAGGGGCCCAGATTGGAGCGGTGCCGCATCCGGGATCCAACCCGAGCCAGGTCATGGACGCCGCCAGCTCGCAGAACGCCGCCAGCTTGAACCTGCTGATCCGCGAGGCCCGGGAGGATGATCTGCCCGCGATCGTGGCCATTTACAACGCCTCGATCCCCGGCGGCTGGTCCACCGCCGACACCCGACCGATCGCCGTGGCGGATCGGATCGCCTGGTTCCGAGCCTTTGATCCGCAGCGTCGGCCGATCTGGGTGGCTGAGCTGCAGGGCCAGGTGGTGGCGACCACCTACCTCAGCTCCTTCTATCAGGGGCGCCCCGCCTACGACGCCACGGCCGAGATCAGCGTCTACGTCGCCCCGGAGCAGCAGCGCCGCGGCCTCGGTCGCCGCCTCAAGCAATGGGTGATCAGCCAGTGCCCCCGGCTCGGCGTCACCACCTTGCTGAGCTTCTACTTCGACCACAACCCGGCCACCCACCGCCTCAACGCTGAACTCGGCTTTGAGACGGTGGGCCATCTGCGCGACATCGCTGTGGTGCAGGGCCAGTCCCGCGGCCTGCTGATCGCCGCGTTGCGCATTCCCGCGCCGCCGGCCGGCGCTGCGGATGGCGCCGCTCCGCCCCGGGCCTGCGCCGGCGGTTGAGCTGGAGCTGCGGCGGAGTCCATACAGTCGGATGGTGACGCTCCCGCCGCTCTGAACCGCTCGGCTACGCCGCCTCTGCAGACCCCGCTCAGCGCCAGCCCCGGCGCCCCGGTCTGGCCCGCCGCCTCCCCCCTTGCCGGCCGCCGCGAGCGCTGTCGGTTTCTGGAGCCGCGCTGATGGCTGCCGAGCCTCACGACCCCGGCTTGCCTGGCACGGTGCATCTGGTGGGGGCAGGTCCGGGCGATCCCGAGCTGCTCACGGTGCGGGCGGAGCGGCTGTTGCGGCGCTGCGATGCGTTGGTGTACGACGCGCTGGTGCCGGCGGCGTTGCTGGAGTTGGTGCCGGTCGCTTGCGAGCGATGCTTTGTTGGCAAGCGGCGCGGCCATCACTCCGTACCCCAGCGCAGCACCAATGCCGTGCTGGTGGAGCTGGCCCGCCGCCATCGCTGCGTGGTTCGTCTCAAGGGCGGCGACCCCTTCCTGTTCGGTCGCGGTGGCGAGGAGGCGGCCCATCTGGCCGCCGCCGGCATCCCCGTGCAGGTGGTGCCGGGGGTGACCTCCGGCATCGCCGCGCCGGCCTATGCCGGTGTGCCGGTGACCCACCGGGCCGCCGGATCCAGCGTCACCTTTGTGACGGGGCATGAGGAGATCGACAAGCAGCGGCCGGGTGTGGATTGGCAGGGACTGGCGCGTTGCAGTGATGGCCTGGTGATCTACATGGGCCTTCACAATTTGAGACGCATCGCGGAGGAGCTTCAGGCCGGTGGTCTGGCCCCTTCCACCCCTGCCCTGGTGATTCAGCAGGGCACCGTGGAGGGCCAGCGGCAGCTGTTCAGCACGTTGGTTGCCCTGGCGGATCGGGTGGAGGCGGAGGGGCTGGTGTCGCCGTCGATCGTGGTGATCGGCGCGGTGGTGGACCAGCGGGTGCCCGCCTGTGCGCCGCCGCCGGCCGCGGTGGAGATGCCGATCCCCTTCTGAGCGGCTGTGCCCAGAGGCGGGCTGGCCCGGGCTGGCCGCTGGTTGGCCGCTGGTTGGCCGCAAGCCCATGACAATCACTCAGGAAACTGTCCCAGGATCAAGGCGTTTCGGTAGCAAGGGGAACGGTTGATCGGGCGAGCTGTTCGGTTCACTAGGTTTTCGCTCCCTCCGGCGTGTCGCCGGATGTTCCCATGCCCAGCCAGGATGTTGTAGGCCTGCCTGCTGAACGACAGTCGCAGGGTCCTAGACCTGCGCCCATGTTCGAGCTGATTCCCTATGAAAAGTTTCGCGATACACCCTCTGTACGTTTCTTTGATATCACTGTTCCGCAGTCGAATGCTCGTGATTTGGTGATCCATAGTGGTCCGGCGATCAGTCCGCCAAATGAGGAGAAGACCGGCGCTTGGCAGTTCTATTTGCATCCGCATCAGGAAGATAATCTGCTCGCTCTTCATGGTGGTCGCACCTTCTATCTGGTTAACTTCGGCTGGAATTATCCCTATCATATCGTGCGCCTGGAAACCGGTGGCGACATTCTCCGCATCCCCCCGGGAACCTTCCATCGCTCAGTTTCCGATCCCGATGGTTCGGTGGTGCTGAATCAGGCGGTGCGCGAACCCGGAGCCAGCATCGTGCGCGAATTCCGCGTTTACAACAGCCGACTGATTCCACGTCTGTTTGCCACCACCTTCCGCTCCGCGCCGCTGCCCAAACTGCATGGTGTGAGCTGGTAGCGAAGGGTTGGGGGGCGAGGCGGAAACCTCCCGTCGGCTCCCCCCAGCCGAATCGCTGAGCCCGGATCCAGCTTGGCGATCCGGGCTGGGGCGCCCAGTGGGGTGTTCAGCCTGGATGGAAAGACGCTCAGCGTTGCGGCCCTGACGCCAATTCCTCCTCCAGCCGCAGGTCGAGGCTGACCTCCTCCGGCCGCCGCCGGCCGCTCCAGGGCTGAACGCCGGCCCGCGGCGTGGTGCGGCGCTGTTCGGCCGCCAGGGGGACGCAGCGCTCCTGCTCCAGCACCAGTTGGAAGGCCTCCAGCCCGATGGGGCTGCGGATCACCAGCTCCATCGGGCTGCGGGGCGGGATCGCCGGATGCAGGCAGGGGAACAGGCGCTGGCTGCGCACCCGCACGGCCAGGGGGGTGGAGCTGTCGACGCCGCCCGTTTCTGGATCGGCCAGCGGCAGGGGGCGGCCCTCCAGCCAGAGGGCGCAGTGGCGCCGGAAGGCCGGGCTGGCGATCACCTCGAAACGCCTGAGGGAGGCGTCGATGAAGCGGCTGGTGCTGCCGCCCTCCACCGGCGTGTCGCAGATCAGTGGCCAGGGCTCCAGGGCGGCCCGCAACTCCAGCCGGCAGGGCCCCTGGCGATCCGCCAACGCCGTGTCGCCCTGCCAGCTCAACAGCGGCGGGAAGCGCCAGTTCCAGATGGCGCGGAACAGCTCAGGCTCCAGCACCAGGCCATCGGCGGCGAGATCGTGCAGCACCGCCTCCAGATCGGCCCACAGTTGGCTGGGCAGCAGCTGGCGATCGTGCAGGGCGCTGCCCCAGTCGCGCAGGCCCCGGGGCCGGTGGCGGGGTTCGAGCAGATGGGCGGCCAGGGCGCTCCAGAGCAGGGCGATGGCGCTGCTCCAACGGGCCTCGGGCAGGCTCTCCAGAGCCCGGAACTCCACCAGCCCGAGGCAGCCGGCCGGAGCGCCGGGATTCCAGAACTTGTCGAAGCTGATTTCACTGCGGTGGTTGTTGCCGCTGCGGTCGGCGTGCAGATGGCGCAGCGTTTCGCCGATCAGGCTGCGGTGATCGCCCCACCCATCGGCGCTGGGCTGGTCTTCGGCCTGCTCGAGGGCCCGATAGGCCAGTTCCAGATCAAAAATGTCGCCCAGGGCTTCATCCGGCCGCGGCGACTGGGAGGCCGGCCCGACGCTGTTGCCGCAGAACAGATAGGCCAGGCACGGATGTTGCTGCCAGTAGCGCAGGATCGCCGCCAGCCAGCCGGGGCGGCAGAAGAACGGATGGTGGCTCAGGTCGGGACCGCCCCAGAGCAGGTGATTGCCGCCACCGGTGCTGTCCTGGCGGCCATCGGCCGTTTCCTTCCAGCTGCGCAGGCCCACCGTCGCCGCCACCGCCTGCAATTGCTCCAGCCAGCGGTCGTAGTCGGCCCAGCCGTGGCAGATCGGCAGGTTCACCTCCAGCACTCCCGGATCGGCCGCCAGACCCAGCACCTGCCAGTGACCGTGGGCATCCACCGGCAGCATGCCGCTCAACCGCGGTGCCGCCAGGCCCTCGAGGCTGTCGGCCACCGCTTGCAGCAGCCGCTGCAACGGCCGGCGGGTGAGCGGCGGCAGGAACAGCTCCCAGCCCTGCTCGTCCACCTCCAGGGTGAGCACCTGGCGCGGTAGATCGTCGGGGAAGTGGTCGAGGGGCAGCCGCAAACCGGCCGGCCCCGGCGCGCCACTGAGCTTGGCCAGGTCGGCCTTGAGGGGCCAGGCCCCCGCCTGCCAGCGCAGCGCATCGCCGGAGCCCTCCTCGGCGCTGAGCGGTGCGGCCCAGACCTGGCGCTCGGCGTTGAGCGGATCGACCAGATGCAAGGGTTGCAGGGTCAACCCCAGATGCTGCTGCAGCCGGTTCAGCCAGTCGCGGGCGGCCAGGGCACTGGGCCGCCGGCCCTGCAGGCCCGGCTGACAGGGCTCTGGCCAGCGCACCGGCGCCACGCCATCGCAGCCGGTGAACAGCCGCAACGCCCAGCGGGGATTGACCTCGCCTTCGTAGCGCTTGCCGGGGCAGTAGAGCAGCGTGCTGCCCGGCCAGATGCGCTGCTGCACCTCCTGGCCGAGGCGTCGCGCGAAGCCGAGTTTGGTGGGCCCGTCGGCGCTCACCGTCCATTCGCTGCCATCGGGATGCTCCGGCACCAGGGTGGGTTCACCACCGAGGGTGAGCGCGATGCCGGCCGCGGTGAGACGGGCTTCGGCCTCGGCGGCCACCGCCTGCATCCAGGGGGGAACAGGGGTGGTCAGGGCTGCAGACGGGGCGCTGGGGAGCGAGGAGGGGGGCACGGGCGAGAAGGGACTCAGCTGGAGGGGCTGCCGCTGGCGGGAACCGGAACCGGTTCCAATGTCCAGATCTGGGTGGCGTACTCCCGGATCGAGCGATCACTGCTGAAGTAACCGCACCGGGCTGTATTCAGCGCCGACATGGTGGTCCAGCGGTGCGAGTCACGCCAGGCGGCGTCAACGGCGTTCTGTGCTCGACGGTAGTCCCCCAGATCGGCCATCACCCGGAAGCGATCACGGCTGCAGAGGTCGGCCAGCAGGGGATGGAACAGATCCCGGTCGCCCTCGCTGAAGTGGCCGGAACCGATCAGTTCGATCGCCTCGCGGGCCAGCGGATCGGTGTCCAGCCAGGGCATCGGGTGGTAGCCGTTGCGCTCCAGTTCCTGCAGCTGTTCGGCGGTGTGGCCAAACAGGAAGAAGTTGTCCTCGCCGACCCGATCGCGAATCTCGATGTTGGCGCCATCCAGGGTGCCGATGGTGAGCGCACCGTTGAGGGCCATCTTCATGTTGCCGGTGCCGGAGGCCTCCATCCCTGCCGTCGAGATCTGTTCGGACAGGTCGACGGCCGGATAAATCCGTTGGGCCAGGCTGACGTTGAAGTTGGGCAGGAACACCACCCGCAGGCGCCCCTCCATGGCGGGATCGAGGTTGATCATCTCGGCCATGCCGACGATCAGCCGGATGATCAGTTTGGCCATGGCATAGCCCGGTGCTGCCTTGCCGCCAAAGATCACGGTGCGCGGCGGCAGATCCTCACCAGCCCGCAGCCGTAGATAGCGCTCCACCAACTGCAGGGCCGCCAGGTGCTGGCGCTTG
>CAYOCW010000012.1:0-24808 GCA_964402615.1 uncultured Cyanobium sp.
CGGCCTCGAAACCATCGGCGGTGTGATGAAGGTGCTGATCCCTCGCAACACGCCGATCCCGGTGCGGCGCTCCGATGTGTTCAGCACCTCCGAGGCCAACCAGAACTCCGTGGAGATTCACGTCCTCCAGGGGGAGCGGCAGATGGCCGAAGGCAACAAATCCCTGGGACGCTTCCGGCTGTCCGGGATTCCGCCAGCTCCCCGCGGCGTGCCGCAGGTGCAGGTGTCCTTCGATATCGATGCCAACGGCCTGCTGCAGGTTTCCGCCACGGATCGCACCACCGGCCGTCAACAAAGCGTGTCCATTCAGGGCGGCTCCAACCTCTCTGAGGAGGAGATCCAAAGGCTGCTGGACGAGGCGGAGCGCAAAAACGTGGAAGACCGCCGCCGCCGGGCTGAAGTCGACCGCCGCAACCGCGCCCAGACGCTGGTGGCCCAGGCCGAACGGCGCCTGCGGGATGCCGCCCTCGAGCTCGGTCCCTACGGTGCCGAACGCCAGCAGCGCTCCGTGGAGCTGGCCCTGCGAGATGTGCAGGATCTGCTGGCCGAAGGAGATGGGGCGGATCTGGAGTTGGCGGTCAGCCAGCTCCAGGAGGCGCTGTTCGGGCTCAATCGGCGTCTGATCAGCGAGCGCAAGGCTGAGGCCGGTCCGCTGCAGGGACTGCGCAACACGCTGGGCACGCTCAAGGATGAGCTGTTCGCCGATGATGACTGGGACGACTGGGACCGTTCCGCTCGCCGCGATCCATGGGAGCCAGAACCCCGCCGCAGCGAGCAGGACCGCTGGCGTGATCCAGACCGTCGGCCGCCGCAGGAGTCCTGGTCTCCTGCCGGATCCGGCCGCGGCCCGGCCAACCCAGGGGCCCGCGGCAGCGGCGCGGATCGAATCGACACCCCCGGGATCGCCGGGTGGGATGGCCCAGCCAACCGCTGGAGCGAGGGGCGGCCTCGCCGGGCGGAACGCCCGACGCCGCCGCCCCTGAACCGCGGCGCGGAGCGGGAGGAGTCCTGGTCCGCCGCCACGCCCGCCGTCGAGCGCGAACGATCGCGAGGCGGGGGCTCGCCTGCCGCGGATCCCTGGGGAGACGATCCAGTCCCGTGACAGCCGCTCCGCGACCCCCTGAGCGCCAGTGGCTGAGCGAGGACCACTGGGAGGTGCTGGGCCTCCAGCCCGGCGCCGATGCCGATTCACTCAAGCGGGCGTTCCGCCGGCAGGCCCGGCGCTGGCATCCCGACCTCAATGCCAACGACCCGATGGCCGAAGAGCGCTTCAAGCGCATCAACGAGGCCTACGCCGTGCTCAGCGATCCCCAGCGCCGTCAGGCCTGGGAAACGGGCGACGACCAAGCCGATGGCGATGTGCCCTTCGCCACGGGATTCCCGGAGTTTGAGGAGTATCTCGAGGCGCTGTTGGGGCGCCGGAACCGCGCCAGCTCCCGGCGGCCGGACGGACCTTCACCATCCCCCGGCGACGTCCCCGGGTCTGAGCGCCCCTCCGCCGAGTCGCCCGCCGGGTTGGAGCACGGTGCGGCGGAACCGGTGGCGATGACGGCCGCCGCTGCCGCATCGCCGGTGCCGGCCAGCCATGATCTGGAAACCGTGGTGCAGCTCAGTCCCGATCAGGCCTTGACGGGAACCCGGCTCGAGCTCGCCCTGCCGGACGGCGCGCTGGTCGAGCTCTGGACCCCACCCCGGGCCGGGGATGGCTGGCGGCTGCGACTGGCCGGCGTGGCCCCCGGCGGGGGTGATCACTTTCTGCAGCTGCAGGTGCGCACAGCCGAAGGGCTGCGCATCGATGGCTTGCGGGTTCTCTACCGCCTCGATCTCCATCCCGCCGATGCCGCGCTGGGCTGCCAGGTGGTGGTCCCCACCCTGGAGGGACCGGTGCGGCTGCGGATTCCACCCTGTTCTTCCAGCGGTCGCCTGCTGCGTCTGCGGGATCGCGGACTCCGCTGGGGCGAGGAGCGGGGCGACCAACTGGTCGAGTTGCGGATTGTGCTGGACCGGCAGCCCGATGCCGACGAGCAGTCGTTGTATCGCCGCCTGCGGGAGCTGGATCAGGAGCGCCACAGTGGCTGAGCCGTGGCGTTGGTGAGAAACTGGCTTCACCATCCCCTTTAGCCGCCGTCCAACGCATGTCCCGTCCCGCGCTTGTTCACGTGCTGCTGTTCGATGTCGGCAGCGACCAAGAAGGGATTCATTCCCTTGAAGTGGCCGGACGCACGATCGTGCTGCTGTTCGAAACCCACGACGATGCCGCCTGCTACGCGGGTTTGTTAGAGGCTCAGGATTTTCCGGCCCCGAGCGTCGAATCGATCGAGCGCGACCAGATCGAGGCGTTTTGCGCCGAGGCGGGCTACGAGGCGCGCCACGTGCCTCGCGGCTTCCAGCCTGACACCCTGGAAGACCGCCTGTTGCTCGCCCCGCCTGAGCGCAACATGGACGTGAGCAACTGGCGCGAGCAGCAGCAGGCGCCGGAGGAGGCAGAAGCCGACAGCAGCCCCGCTGATCCGAGCCTGGAAGCGTTCCGGCGCCGTTTGGAGGCGCTGCTTTGAGCATCGATCGCGGCCATCTGCTCACGGAACAGGCCCACCCCGCCAGCGGCGACCTGGACTGTCTCAGCACGCCCGAGCTGGTGCGGCTGTTTTGCCAGAACGATCTTGAACCCCAGCGGGCGGTGGCCCAGGCGGCACCCGAATTGGCGGCCGCCATCGACGCCATCAGCACCAGGCTTGCCCGCGGCGGCCGACTCTTTTACCTCGGCGCCGGCACCTCCGGGCGGCTTGGCGTGCTGGATGCCGCCGAGTGTCCTCCCACCTTCTGTTCACCCCCGGAGCTGGTGCAAGGTGTTCTGGCGGGCGGCGCCCCCGCCCTGCTGCGCAGCTCGGAGGGCCTTGAGGATCAGCGGCAGGCCGGTCAGCAAGACCTGGAGGCCCGCGGTTTCCAGGCCGCCGATGCGCTCGTGGGCATTGCGGCCGGGGGCACAACCCCCTATGTGCTCGGTGGTCTGGCCTACGCCTGCAGCCTGGGAGCCCTGGCGATCGCCATGGCGTGCGTCCCCAGCGATCAGGCGGCGATGCCCTGCTCCATCGACATCCGCCTGCTGACTGGACCGGAGCTGCTCACCGGCTCCACCCGTCTCAAGGCCGGCACCGCCACCAAAATGGCGCTCAACATTCTCTCCACCGGCGTGATGGTGCGCCTGGGCAAGGTGCACGGCAACCGCATGGTGGATGTGGCGGTCACCAATGCCAAATTGGAAGATCGAGCCCTGCGGATTTTGCGAGACCTCGCCGCTGTTTCCAGGGATGAGGCCGCCGCCCTGCTCGACCAGGCCGGTGGCTCGGTGAAACAGGCCCTGCTGATGGCGCTCACCGGTGTGAGCGCTCAACAGGCCCGAGCGACCTTGGCCGATCACGGGCCTTCGCTGCGCCAGGCGCTGCGGGCGATCGACCACAGCGCGGCCAAGCGCGATTGAGGGCTGCCGGTTTCAGCATTCGCCAGGGCTGGTTGCGGCCGGCGCGTCCGGGAGCCGGTCACGCTCCAGCACCAGCCAGAGCCGCAGCTCCTTGCCACCCCGCTGGTTCGGTGCCAACCCCTGATACACAGCGGCTTTGCCGTTTGGGCCGATGCGCACCAGCCCGATGGGGTAGCCATGCCTTGAGGCTGGGTTGAGCAGGCTGGCGGTGGAGCGAAAGCCGAGGCTGCGGGCCGCGACCGCTGAGGAGCAAGCCGGGCCGTCCCGAAGCGCTTGGAGGTCATCCCGGGCCAAGATCCAGGGCGCCTGCGACCGATGCTGCCGCGCCCCTGACGGCGATGGCGCCGCTGGGCGGTGCCACTGCGGGATCTGGCCTGGGGCGGAGCCGCCGGGATGGGAATGGGCGAGACGCTCCTCGAGCACCGCCAACCGCTCCAGGATGGTGCGCAACGCCGCGTCGGCCTGGCGGTCGCCCGACGCGGAGGGGTCGCGGACTGATCCTGGGGTGGCGGCTTCCGCTGAGGACGGCAGCGGCCGCCGAAAGATCATCATCAACAGACTTCCAAGTGGAAAGATCCCCAGCAGTTCCCAGCCTTGGCGTCCGTGATTGTTGATGAATGCCTGCAGCTGAGTCGCCGGATGCTGGGGCTGCTGAGCTGGCGCAGCACCACTGGATCCAATCGGTTGCTGGCGGCCATAATGGGCAGGAAATTCCTGCTCCAAGTAGGTTTTGGTGAAGGGTGGCGAGCTGGAGTGCGCGTCAGCCGGAGGTGGCGAGGCAGCGTCGTCCTTGCCAGGTGCTGAGGAGTCCACATTCAGGTGGATCACGTGGTATTCCCACTGCTGCATGATCAACATCCCTCGCTCCAGACGCTTGGCTTCAGGCTGGCGTTAACGTTGAAGAGTCATCAAAGGAGCCCCAGTAGGGGGTCGTGAACAAGTCGATGCGTCGACGGGTCGCAGCGGGCACCGCAGCGGCAGGCGTGATCAAGGCATGGCGCAGGGCCTGATGGCTGGGGCTGGTCGGTTTCAAGGCGCCAACCCGCTCGGCCGCCAACTTGACAATGCTCTGGGCGAGTCGCGCATTGGCCTGAAGATTAGCCAGCACCATCTCAACGGTGACCGCCTCATGGTCGCGATGCCAGCAGTCGTAGTCCGTCACCATTGCCAAGGTGGCATAGGCCATTTCTGCCTCCCGCGCCAGGCGCGCCTCGGTGTGGTTGGTCATGCCGATGACCGCGCAACCCCAACCGCGGTAAAGCTCGGATTCGGCGCGGGTTGAAAATGCCGGCCCTTCCATGCAGAGGTAGGTGCCGCCGCGGTGCAATTGTCGCCCTGCTGGCATCAGGCTATCGCCCACATCGGCCAGGATGCGGCTCAGCACCGGACAAAAGGGATCCGCGGCGGTGACATGGGCCACCGCCCCCTCCCCGAAGAACGAGAGGGGGCGCTCGCGGGTGCGATCGATGAACTGATCGGGCACGACCATGTCGAGGGGCTGCAGCGATTCCTGCAGGGAACCCACGGCGGACACCGAAAGGATCCAACGCACACCGAGAGAGCGCAGGGCCCAGATGTTGGCTCGATAGGGAACCTCGCTGGGGGTGTGGGTGTGATGGCGACCGTGCCGAGCGAGGAACACCACCTCGCGGTCGCCGAGGCGACCGATGCGCAGGCTGTCGGATGGCGCGCCAAAAGGGGTGTCTACAACGGTTTCCTGCACCTGCTCCAGCCCCTCCATGCTGTACAAACCACTGCCGCCGAGCACCCCGACGCGGGCCTTGCTGAGGTCGGGCGGGGTCGGCTGGCGGCTCATGGCTCCTGGGCAGGGCACGGGTGCTTCCCGTCCTAGCCCAGGGGCTGGAGCGTTGGGCTGCGAGAATCCAGAACCTTTGCCAGCCAGGACATGACCAAGGCCGTGATGCAAACCGATGCGGGCAGCATCCATCTGGAACTGTTCGACCAGGAGGCGCCAGGAACCGTGGCCAACTTCGTGAAGTTGGCCACGGATGGCTTCTACGACGGCCTCGCCTTTCACCGGGTCATTCCTGGCTTTATGGCCCAGGGAGGCTGCCCCAATAGCCGACCTGGATCCTCAAGGCCCGCCGGAACCGGTGGCCCCGGCTACACAATCCCCTGCGAAATCAACAGCCGCAAGCATCTGGCCGGCACCCTGTCGATGGCCCATGCGGGGCGAAACACCGGCGGCAGCCAGTTTTTCATCTGTCATGGAGCCCAGCCCCACCTCGATGGGGTTCACACCGTCTTTGGTCAGACCGGCGATCTCGAGGTGGTGTTGAAGCTGAACACGGGCAGCGTCATCCAGAGCGTGACCATCGAGGATTGAGAGGCCGCTCAAGCGAGCTCCACATCCGCCGCCCAGATGATGAAGCCGCCAGGTCTGAGATCCAGGCGGGGACAACTGATGGCGGCACCAGCGCTGTGCAGGTCGCTCAGACGGCGCCGCTCGGGTTGGACGTGGGAGCTGGGGTGGCTGACCCGCTTGGCATCCGGCGCCAGCAGCAGGCTGATGCGCTGGCATCCCTGCCAGCCAGCCAGATCCTGGAGCAGGTTGGCCAAATCTCGGGCCCGCAGCTCTTGACCGCGTTCGGCAGCCAGCAGCAAGGTGAGTTGCGGTTGATCCAGCAAGGCCAGCAGTCTCGGGTCCGTCTCCCGCTCCACCAGAAGCCCCGCCGCCTGCAAGGGATCGCCCAAGGCGTCGAGTTGCCTGACCAGGAACGCGGCCTCGTCGCTGCCATGCCAGGCGACCACGGCGGTCAGACCGCAGAGCTCTGGGGTCTCCGGCGCCGCCTCAACGCCTGTCCCCATCAGATGTCCCAACTTGATCTGCTTGACGCGCAGGTAATCGGCGTTGTGGCTGCTGGGGTCCATCACCAGCGGCACCCGGTCTTCAACCTGCAGTCCGTATCCCCCTAAGCCGGCGATCTTGCGAGGATTGTTGGTGATCAAACGCAGTCGCTGGATGCCGAGGTCGCTGAGAATCTGGGCACCCACGCCATAGTTGCGGAGATCGGCGGGGAAGCCAAGCCGTTCGTTCGCTTCCACCGTATCCAGACCCAGATCCTGAAGCGCGTAGGCCTTGAGCTTGTTGATCAGGCCGATGCCACGCCCCTCCTGGCGCAAATAGACGACCACCCCCTCGCCAGCCGCCTCGATCATGCGCAAGGCCGCCTCCAGTTGGGGGCGGCAGTCGCAACGCAGCGAGCCGAAGGCATCACCGGTGAGGCATTCCGAATGCACCCGCACCAACACAGGGCCGCTGGCGGTTTCGGGGCGGCCTTTGACGATGGCCACATGCTCGCTGCCATCCAGCTCGTTGCGATAACCGATGGCGCGAAATGAACCGAAAGCGCTGGGCATCACCGCCTCCGCCTGCCGCAGCACGAACCGTTCGGTGTGCAGGCGGTAGCGGATCAGATCGGCGATCGAAATCAGGCAGAGGCCGTGCTGACGCGCATAGGTGACCAACTGGGCCAAGCGAGCCATCGAGCCATCCGGGTTCTGAATCTCACAGATCACGCCAGCGGGATACAACCCCGCCAGCCGGGCTAGATCGACGGCGGCCTCCGTGTGGCCAGCCCGCTTCAACACGCCACCATCGCGGGCCCGCAGCGGGAAGATGTGACCCGGCCGGCGCAGATCGCCGGGTCGGCTTTGGGGATGCAAGGCCACCTGGATGGTCCGCGCCCTGTCTTCAGCGGAGATGCCCGTTGTCACGCCGTGCTCCGGACCGGCGTCGACGCTCACGGTGAAGGCCGTCTGGTTGTTGTCGGTGTTGCGATCGACCATCAGCGGCAGCTCCAGCGCATCCAGCCGTTGGCCTTCCATGGCCAGGCAGATCAGGCCGCGGGCTTCGGTGGCCATGAAGTTGATCTGCTGGGGCGTGGCGAACTGGCCGGCGCAGATCAGGTCGCCTTCGTTCTCTCGATTCTCGTCATCCACCACGACGACGCAATCGCCATTGCGGATGGCGGCCAGGGCGTCGACGATGGCATCGAAGCGCATCGCCCCATCCTGTCCGTCCTGCTCAGGCGTGGTGAGACCAAAGGCACGTGGCTCGCTGGAAGGGATCAACGACTCGGCTCGGCAGGAGATGGATCACCATTTTTGGCCTTGGCGGTGACCGTTACGATCCCCCTGCCTTTTCCGTACAAGCCATGGCCAGCCATCGGGTCGCCGTGATCGGAGCCAGCGGCTATGGCGGCCTGCAAACCTTGCGACTGCTGCAGGGGCACCCCGCCCTGGAGGTCACCTTCCTGGCGGGGGAGCGCAGCAGCGGCAGGCGCTGGAGCGAACTGGTGCCCTTCCTACCCCTGGCCGGCGATCCGGAGGTGCAGCCGCCCCAGCCTGAGGCCATCGCCGCCGCCGCCGACCTGGCCGTGCTCAGCCTGCCGAACGGCCTGGCCTCCAACCTGGTGCCGGAACTGCTGGAGCGAGGCGTGCGAGTGGTGGACCTCTCCGCCGACTACCGCTACCGCTCTCTGGAGTGCTGGCGGGAGGTCTACAGCGATGAAGCGGAGCGCTATCCACGCCAGGATGACGACCTATGCCAGCAGGCGGTTTACGGACTGGTGGAATGGCAGACGGAGCGGATTCGAAGCGCCCGCTTGGTGGCAGCGCCAGGTTGTTTCCCCACCGCCAGCCTGTTGCCGCTGCTGCCCTTCCTGAAGCAAGGGTTGATCGAACCCAACGGCATTGTCATCGATGCCAAAACCGGAACCTCCGGCGGCGGTCGCTCCCCCCGGGAACACCTGCTGCTAGCGGAAGCTGCTGAAGCTGTGGCGCCCTATGGGGTGGTCGGCCATCGCCACACCAGCGAGATCGAACAGGCCGCCAGCGAAGCGGCGGGTTGCAAGATTCAGCTTCAGTTCACGCCCCATCTCCTGCCGATGGTTCGCGGTTTGCTCGCCACGGTGTACGCCCGTCTGCGGGATCCGGGGCTGACCGCTGATGACTGCACAACCCTGTTGCAGGCTGCCTATCGCCACCATGACGGCGTCGTGGTCCTGCCGGTGGGCACCTACCCTTCCACGAAATGGGTGCGGCACACCAATCGGGCCTTGTTGTCCGTTCAGGTGGATCAGCGCAGTGGCCAGTTGATCTTGATGAGCGCGATTGACAATCTTGTCAAGGGTCAGGCGGGACAGGGCGTGCAGTGCCTCAACCTGATGGTGGGTCTGGAGGCTGGCGTGGGGCTTCCGCTGCTGCCCTTCTACCCCTGACAGGCGTCAGGTTGCCAACCCCGATCAACGCTGCAGGGTGACGCGCCGCAGCCGGTCGGCGGCAAGGGCCACCGCCAGCGGCAGGATGCGGTGCTCCTGCTGCTGGATGCGCCGCTGCAGGCGATGGACATCATCATCGGCGAGGATGGGAATCGCCGCCTGCACCAGGATGGGGCCGGCATCCACCTCCTCGGCGACGAGGTGCGCGGTGCAGCCACTGAGGGTGACCCCGCTGGAGAGCGCCTGAGCCACCGCGTTCAAGCCCCGAAAACTGGGCAACAGCGATGGGTGGATGTTGAGCAACCGTTCCGGAAAGGCGCTGATCAGGGTTGTGGTGACAATGCGCATCCAGCCGGCCAGCACAATCAGGTCCACCGCGGCGTCGCGGAACAGGGCGATCAGAGCCAGCTCCAGCGCTTCCCGGCTGGGATGGCAACGGTGATCGAGGCAGGCGCAGGGCACGCCCAGGCGGGCGGCGCGCCGCTCGGCGCCGCAGCCCGGATTGTTCACCGCCAACTGCACAACCTCGGCCTGGAGGGCCCCCTCTCGACAGGCTTGCACCAAGGCTTCGAAGTTGGATCCCTCGCCGGAGGCCATCACGCCGAGTCTCAGGGACTGCTCCTGAACCGGCCAAATCGGTGGCCACGGCCACTGGACGCTGGGGATGGCCTGGCTAGCGTCGAAGTCCGCGGGCATTGCTGTCCATGTCCCATCTCTCCATCCTGCCAACCGTCCTGCGCGATGCCGAGGTTCTGGCCACGAGCCTGCGCAGCCTGGGTCTCAACCCTCTGCGCTCCCAAAGCCTGCCAGGCTTCGCCGGCGAGTCGGTGCAGGTGGAGGTGGCCCTCAAGCTGGATCCCGAGCTGTGGATCGGCTGGCGGCGCGAGCGAGAGGGTCCCCTGACCCTGGTCGGTGATCTGCAGCGCCTCAGCAGGCATCATCACCTGCCGGCGCTGCTCGGACGAATCACCCGCGCCTACGCAGCCCATCAGGCGGTCACCGATGCAGCCCGCCTGCTTCCTGAGGCCGACCTTCATCTCCGTGTCTGAGGTCTGCACCCCATCGGCCGACGACATCGCGGTCAACCTGGATCTACGCCAGCCCACCAACCATCTGGTGGGCGTCAGGTTGGAGCTGACACCCGGCCCAGAACCTCTGCGACTCTGCTTGCCAGCCTGGACGCCAGGCTCCTATTTGATCCGCGACTACGTGCGCCACCTGGAGGGACTGGAGGTGGAGCAGCGAGGCCAGCGCTGGCGACCGCAACGGACCGATGTAGCGAGCTGGAAACTGGAATTGCCCAGCCAAGATCGCCTTTATATTCACTATACGATCTTGGCCACAGAATTGAGCGTTCGCACCTGCCATCTTGATGCGGACCATTGTTTTCTGGCCTTGGCGGCTGTGGTGCTTCTGGTGCAAGACCAGCGCTGGAGACCACTGCAGCTGAGCCTAGATCTCCCCTCGGGATGGGATGTCTTTGTGCCGCTGATGCAGCTGAGTCCCAATACCTGGTGGGCCCGTGACTTCGACGAACTTGTCGATAGTCCTGTCGAGGTGGGTCCCCATCCTCATCACAGCTTTGATGTGGCTGGTGTGCCACACCGCTGGGTGAGCTGGGGAGGCGATCTGCCGGATCTCGATCACGGCTGGTTGACCGATGTCAGCATGCTGTGCCTGACCTGCTGCCGTTTAATGGGCGTGTCGCGACCAGCAGCAGAGCAGTATCTGTTCATCCTCCATCTGCGCGACCATGGCTTTGGCGGCCTGGAGCATGACTCGGCCTGTGTTTTAATGTATGGTCGTCGCGCCCTAGCGCAGCCAGGCGGACGGCGACATCTGCTGCAATTGGTCGCCCATGAATACCTGCATCAATGGAACGTACGGCGGCTGCGTCCGGCAGAACTTTCGCCTTACGAATACTCTACTCCGGCGATCATACCAACCCTTTGGTTTGCAGAAGGTGTGACCAGCTATTACGACCAACTGCTGCCGGTCGCTGCAGGCTTGTGTGGCGAGGCCGAGCTGCTGGAAGACCTTGGTGGCGACCTCAGCCGCTATCTGCTCACCCCTGGCCGGGCCGTTCAAAGCCTGCGACAAAGCAGCGAGGAGGCCTGGGTCAAGCTGTACCGCCAAGATGCCTGGTCGGCGGACAGCCAAATCAGTTATTATCTAAAGGGTGCCGTCTTATCCTTGATACTAGATCTGCATCTGCGACGATCTCGAGTTTGCCTGGCTGATGTGCTGCGGATCTTGTGGCAGCGTTTTGGATCGTGTCAGCGCGGCTATCAAGAGGCTGATCTTGTTGCGGTCTTCTCTGAGATCAGTCCCGATCTTGAGCAGCTTCTCCCCTCTTGGTTGGCCGAAACTGACGATCCCGATGTGCATTGCTATTTGTCAGATATCGGTCTACTGTTGAAACCCCAGTTGGCAATCACGGCCGATCTCGGTTGGGTCCTCGAGAATCCCGACCGTACAGGCTTACGCCTGCGCAGGGTGGTGCGCAACGGACCTGCAGCCCAAGCTGGACTGCAGGTTGGCGATGAGCTGCTGGCGATCGATGGGCATCGGATCCTGCAGGTTGATGATTTGTCCAGTGTTCTCGGGCTGAGCGAATCAGGACGACCTCTGCATGCGCAACTGGATATTCTGTTCTGCCGTGATGGCAACGTGCGCCGCACCGCAGTGAGGTTGGCGGCGGCCGGGATCGAACGCTGGATTCTCAGTGCCGATCCCAACGCCAGCCAGGAGGCGATCGATCGGCGCCAGCGCTGGATGCAGCTGAAACCGGAGCCATGATCGGGCATCCCAATCCCAGGCCTCTCCTGGTTTCGCTCGCGGCGGCGCTGCTGCTCAGCCTGGCCGCAGCGACGCTTTTGCGGTTGCTTCCCTGGGGCCGCTCCCTGAGCTCCGCGGATTTGAACAGCCCCTTGGAGCTGCTCCTGCAGGTCAGTGGCCAAAACGCCAGTGAACCGCAGCGTATCGCGCCCCCCCCACCGCGTCCCGCCTACTGGATCTCGCCGTTGCAAGGGTTGTGTCCCGCACTGGATCGCTCCCTGCAGCGTCGCTTGTTGCAGCTGCAGGCCAAGATCCTCCAGCGCACCACTCTGCGTCGCATCGATCCCAGCAACTACGGTCAGCGCTATCGCCTTGATGGGTTTGGCAATCCAGTGGACCCCACCCCGAAGGTGATTGTGCTGCATGAAACGGTCTATGGCCTGAGCTCCGCCTTAAACACCTTCGCCACAGCGCATGCCAATGACGCTGATCAGGTCAGCTACCACTCGTTGGTCGGGCTCGATGGGGAGCTTGTGCGCGTGGTCGATCCAGACGACCGGGCCTTCGGAGCCGGCTTTTCCGCCTTCAACAACCAGTGGGTGATCTCCAATCCCAAGCTCGGTGGTTCGGTCAATAATTTTGCGCTGCACCTCAGTCTGGAAACCCCCTTGGATGGGGAGAACGAAGGAGCAGCCCATAGCGGCTACACCGATGTTCAGTACGATACCATGGCCTTGGAACTTAGCCACTGGATGCGTCGTTACCGCATTTCCCCAGAGCACATCACCACGCACCAACATGTTGATCTGGGTGGCGAGAGGGCTGATCCTCGCAGTTTTGATTGGAGTCAGCTTGCCGTTCGCTTGAAGGCACTGGGAGTAATCTGTACTCAGCGGCGCTGAGCTCCCTGCCCCTTGGCCAACAAGCGAGCAATGTGGCGATGGTTCAGATCATCGGCTCGGGCTTGGGGCGACGAGAGGAATAGATGAGTTCGTGTAATTCTGGATCTTGCATGTAGCGCAGAACCCGGCCTGGATAGTCGAGCTTGCCATTGTGCAAATAGGCCAAGGTCGCCAGGATCTTGGCATCGCGAGGTGAGCGGCTCGCCATCGGGACCTGGTCGGTGGGCAAATCCAGTTCCTTCATGAAACGGCTAAACACGCCGACCAGCAGTTTCACGTTCTGGACAGGGTCCAACAGGCGTTGGCGAGCCTCGTCCTGTTCCTCGGGGCTCGCGTCGGCGGCCAGCAGGCCCTGCTTGACCATTTCCTCCAAACTCAGCTGGGCGGGACCATGGGTCTTGAACAAGCCCGTGCTGATCGCCAACGCCGAGTCTTCACCGGGTTTGGCATGCTGCATCTCATCAAACAGCACCGCTGTCACCAGCATGGGATTGATGCGTCGGCGACGACTCTCAGCGAGGATGACCGGTCGCAGTTCCTCGAGTCGCCGCAGCGTCATGGTGCGCAGCGGTCGCAGCTGGTCGAGCCCCTCGGTGAATAGCTGAGCGAGGCGTGGCTGGGGTCCATGCACCCCGAAGCGGCGATTGAGCTCCCGCAGCTCCGCAGCGCTGAAGTCGATCGGGTCGGGTCGCTGTCCCTCAGAGGTCAGGCCACGGGGCTCGATGGCAGAGCTGCTGGTGCTGGGAAGCGGATGATCGGGTTCGAGCCGAAGCGAGGCCGTCCGAACGGCAAGCCAAGAGAGGGAGGGGGCGCAGGCCAGGACCAGAAGGGCGAGGACCAGCGGCGGGGCGGAGACGATCCGGAGCCGGGGCCGAACACAGCAAGCGCCCCATCGCTGCGACAGACCGTTCGCAAGGGCGCTGCAAACCCCGGCACGCCTGGCGCGGATCCAGGGGAATCGCATGGGCGACGGGACAAGTGGCCAGAACCTTCATATTCTCTACGATTTCTTGACTCCCGTCCAGGCCCGGGCTCCGGCGCGTCGGCTGTCCCCGCCGTTGAGCGGCAGACGGCCCGCCTATGCGGTGAGGGTTAGCCTGCCCATCCGTCCTGAAACGCCTGAGGCTCCCGGGCAGCCATGACCATTCTCCCTCCGCTTCAAGGGTCCGACGCGGCCAGCTTGTGGCAGCGCTTTCAGAATTTGCTCTGGTACGACAGCGGCCTGGGACTCTGGCTTGACATCAGCCGCATGGGGGTCGGCGATCAGGAGCTGGAGGCGCTGCAAGAGCCCTTTCGCCGCGCCCACGGAGCCATGGCAGCCCTGGAGGCGGGGAGCATCGCCAATGCCGATGAGAACAGGCAGGTGGGCCACTACTGGCTGCGCGATCCCGCCTTGGCGCCAGACCCGCAGACGGCCACCCACATTGGCGCTGAAGTCGATCGCATCGCCGACTTCGGCGACGCGATCCTGTCTGGTCGCCTATCGACGCCCCGAGGTGCGGCCTTCAGCGATGTGTTGTGGATCGGCATCGGTGGCAGCGCGCTCGGCCCGCTGCTGATGGTGCGGGCGCTGCAACAGCCGGGGGCCGGCCTGCCGTTTCACTTTTTCGACAACGTTGACCCGGAAGGATTCAGCCGCACCCTGACGGCCCTCGGTCCCCGCCTCGCCACCACCCTGGTGATCGTGGTGAGCAAATCGGGCGGCACGCCCGAACCCCATCTGGGCATGTCCCAGGCGCGGGCCCGGCTTGAACAGCAGGGTGGCCACTGGCCCGGACAGGCGGTCGCCGTGACCATGCTGGGCAGCCGCCTGGATCAGCAAGCAGAGGCCGAACAGTGGCTCGCCCGTTTTGACATGTTTGATTGGGTTGGAGGCCGCACCAGCATCACCAGCGCCGTGGGGCTGCTGCCAGGGGTGCTGATCGGTGCGGACATCCGCGCCTTTCTGGCCGGAGCCGCTGCTATGGATGCCCTGACCCGGGATGGGCAACTGTCCAACAATCCTGCCGCACTGCTCGCGGCGGCTTGGTACGTGGCGGGCGAGGGGAAGGGGCGTCGCGACATGGTGGTGTTGCCCTATCGCGACCGTCTCGAAGTCTTCAGTCGCTATTTGCAGCAATTGGTGATGGAATCACTCGGCAAGCGGCTTGATCGCAATGGCGAGGTTGTACATCAGGGCTTGGCGGTGTATGGGAACAAGGGCTCGACTGATCAGCATGCCTATGTCCAGCAGTTGCGTGATGGACTTGATAATTTCTTTGTGACGTTTATCGAGGTTCTAGAAGATCCGCAGGACATTCCGGCGCTGGCGGGCGAGAATCCAGGGGATTTCCTCGAAGGTTTCCTGCAGGGTACTCGCTCAGCCCTGAGCGAAGGCGGGCGCCAGAATCTGACGATTACACTGCGTCGCTTTGATGCTGGCGGCCTTGGTGCCCTGATCGCCTTGTTTGAACGCGCGGTGGGCTTCTACGGGGAGTTTGTGAACGTCAACGCCTATCACCAACCCGGGGTGGAAGCGGGAAAGAAGGCCGCGGCTGCGGTGCTTGAGCTGCAACAACGCCTTGACCGTTTGATGACGGATGGCCAGCCACGCAGCCTGGGCGAACTTGCTGCTCTCCTCGACTTGGAGAGCCCTGAGCCTCTGTTCTGGATCCTGCGTCATCTCTGCGCAAACCGGCGCGGCTATGAAGCCCTCGGCGATTGGGCCCTGCCTGGCCAGTTGCGATTCCAGAGGTTCAGCAACGCCTGAAGCCCAGATCAGAACCGGTCAACCCGGCCACTCCGGCAGGCCCGGGAGCGCGGTCGGCCGTCCCAGGCCCGAGTGGTTCAGGGCACCAGGTTGACCAGCTTGCCCGGCACGACGATCACCCGTTTCGGTGGCTTGCCCTCCAGCCAACGGTCAGCCACCTCGCTCTGCAAGACGAGGGTTTCCAGGCTGGCGGCATCGAGATCGGCGGCAACCTCCAGGCTGCCACGCACCTTGCCCTTCACCTGGATGACCACGGTGATGCGATCGCGCGCCAGCGCGGCGGGATCCAGCTTGGGCCAGGGCTGCTGGTGGATGCTGCGGTCACCGCGGGGATTGGCGCCCATCTGCTGCCACAGTTCATCCGCCAGATGGGGAGCGAAGGGAGCCAGCAACAGCAGTAGCACCCGCAACGACTCCAGTGCCACGGGGGCGGACACCTGCTCCAACAGGGATGCCATGGCATTGCTGAGCTTCATCAGTTCCGACACCGCTGTGTTGAACTGGTAGTCGCCATCCAGATCTTCGGAGACGGCGGCGATGGCGCTGTGCACCGCCCGCCTCAACTGCCGCTCCTGATCGCTGCAAACGCTCGGGAGATCCTGAGGCTCGACCGCCTCAGCATCGGCCAAATGCAGGCCTCGGCTCAAGGCGAGGTCGACCAAGCGGCACAGGCGTTGCAAAAAGCGGAACTGGCCTTCCACATCAGCGTCATCCCACTCGAGATCCTTTTCGGGAGGCGCTTTGAACAGGATGAACATGCGCGCCGTATCGGCACCGTAGCGATCGATCACCGAAGCCGGATCAACACCATTATATTTGGATTTCGACATCTTATCGAAACTGAATTCCAGGGCTTCACCGCTGAGCGGATCGCGGGGATCGGCGACATCACCCACCTCAGCGGGTGGAACATATTTCCCAGTGACCGGGTTGCGATAGGTAATTCCTTGCACCATTCCCTGGGTTAGTAGCCGTTCAAAAGGCTCGTCAAAGCCCAGTAGCCCCCGATCGCGCAGCACCTTCGTGAAAAAGCGAGAATAGAGCAGGTGCAAGATCGCATGTTCGATGCCGCCCACGTACTGATCAACGGGCATCCAGCGATCGACCTGCTCACGGCTGAAAGCGTGTTCGCTGTTGCCGGCATCGCAATAGCGAAGGAAATACCAGGATGAGCACATGAAGGTGTCCATCGTGTCGGTTTCTCGCTGGGCTGGCCCGCCACAGCTGGGGCAAATCACCTGTTTCCAGTCTTCCAGGCTATTCAGAGGTGATCCGCCGCGCCCGGCAAGGTTGACCTGGCGAGGAAGCTCCACAGGCAAATCAGCCTCCGGCACGGCCACCACCCCACAGCTCGGGCAATGGATGACGGGAATCGGGCAGCCCCAGTAGCGCTGCCTAGAGATCAACCAATCTCGCAACTTATAGGCCACCTTGCCCACACCCCAGCCCTCCCGTTCGGCAGCGGCGATGATCTGGTCTCGGGCTGCCGCTGCGGTCAAGCCGTCATAACGCCCGGAGTGGATCAGCACGCCCGTGCCGGTGAAGGGCTCTCCCTCGAAGTTGTGGGGATCGCAGCCTTCGGGAAGGATCACCGGCTTGACCGGCAGTTCATAGTGGCGGGCAAACTGAAAATCGCGCAGATCGTGCGCGGGAACCCCCATCACGGCACCGCTGCCGTAGTCGGCAAGAACATAGTCGGCAATCCAAACCGGCAGCTCTTCGCCGCTGGCCGGATGGCGCACGCTGGCCCCGAGCGCCACGCCCCGTTTCGAACGATCCTCGGCGGTGCGCTCCTGCTCGCTTTGCCGACTCACCCAGGCCTGGAAGGCCGCCACCGCGTCGCGCTGCTCCGCGCTCGTCAGCGCCTCGACCAGGGGATGCTCCGGGGCTAACACCAGGTAGGAAACGCCGAACAGGGTGTCGGGTCGCGTGGTGAAGACCGTGAGGCTGCCGTCCAGCGCGGTGTCGCCGGCCCGGACCAGAGGAAAGTGGATCTCAGCCCCCTGGCTGCGGCCAATCCAGTTGGCCTGCATGGTCCGGACGCGATCCGGCCACCCCGTCAGGTTGGGCAGGTCATCCAGGAGTTGATCGGCATAGCGGGTGATCGCCAGGAACCATTGCCGCAGGCGGCGCTTCTCCACCAGAGCGCCGGAGCGCCAGGAGCGCCCCTCCCCATCCACCTGTTCATTGGCCAGCACGGTTTGATCGACCGGATCCCAGTTGACGCTGGCCTCGCGGCGATAGGCCAGCCCAGCATCCAGAAATTGAAGAAAGAGCCACTGGGTCCAGCGATAGTACGAGCTTTGGCAGGTGGCGAACTCCCGGCTCCAGTCGATCGACAGGCCGAGCCGGCGCAGTTGGCTCCGCATCTGGGCGATGTTGCTCTCGGTCCAGGCGGCGGGATCGCAGCCGCGCTCGATCGCCGCATTCTCGGCCGGCAACCCGAAGGCATCCCAACCCATCGGATGCAGCACCCGGCGACCGCGCATGCGCTGAACACGGGCGATGACATCGCTGATGACGTAATTGCGAACATGCCCCATGTGCAGGCTTCCCGAGGGGTAGGGAAACATCGACAGGGCATAGAACGGCTCCCCTCCCGGTGCCGCCAGGTCAGGTGTTCGATCCAGGCCGAGCTGGTCCCAGATCGCCTGCCAGCGTTGTTCGATGGCCTCGGGCTGGTAGCGGGACGGATCCGTCACGGGCAACTGGGCAGGGTCGAGAACTGCTGGGATCGTGCCACAGACCCGTCACCGTCGGCTCTGGTCGGATCGGGCCGCCGCCGCGAGCCTGGATCAGCCCAAACTGCGGATCACCGCAACGCTGGGACGGCCGATCAGCACAACATCTGATCCATCGGGCTGCAGCAGCGCAAAAAAGTAGTCGTCCTGCCACTTCAGCTGCCCTTCAAAGCTGTGACCGGTGATCGTCAGCAGACTGACGACGCCACCGGAACGGATCAAGTCCTGCACATAGCGGAAGCTGGGCAGGCTGGTATTGAGGCCAGAACTGCGACGATCGAAGAACTCCTTCATAGGATCGGGGCTTCAGGCCGGAGGACAGGATGCTCCCATTCAGCAAGTACCAGGGACTCGGCAACGACTTCGTGCTCCTGGACGCTCGCAGCCTAGAGGTGGCGGAGGAGCTCGGGCAGCAGCTCGATGGCGAGCGGATTCGGCGCCTCTGCGATCGGCGCTTCGGCGTTGGCGCTGACGGCCTGATTGTGGCCCTGCCCCCCGAGCGACAGGGCGACCTGCGCATGCGGATCTTCAATGCCGATGGCAGCGAACCGGAGATGTGTGGCAACGGCATCCGCTGCCTGGCCCGCTTTCTGGCCGATAGCGATGGGGATGGCCCCGGGCGGCGCTGGTCGGTGGAGACCCTGGCCGGGCTGATCGTGCCGGAGCTGCTGGACGACGGCACGATCCGGGTGGACATGGGACAACCCCTGCTCGCCCCCGAAGCCGTGCCCACCACCCTGGCCCCGGGCGGCAACGGCGTGCCCGAGGGCGAGCTGGAGGTGCTGGGCCATCGATTCGCGGTCGCCGCCGCCGGCATGGGCAATCCCCACGTGGTGATCCCGGTCACCGATGTGGCGGCTGTCGCGTTGGAGCACTTTGGCCCGGCCTTCGAAACCCATCCGGCCTTCCCGGCCCGCACCAATGTTCACTTTGTGCAGGTGCTGGGCCCCGACCATCTGGTGATGCGGGTCTGGGAGCGCGGAGCCGGTCCCACCCTCGCCTGCGGCACGGGCGCCTGCGCCACGCTGGTGGTCTGCCACAGCCTCGGCCTCTGCGAGGCCCGGGCCCGCCTCGACCTGCCGGGCGGCCGGCTGGAGGTGCACTGGGATCCGGTCAGCCAGCATGTGCTGATGAGCGGCCCCGCCGAAGCGGTCTACGACGGCGTGCTGGCACCGGCGCTCTGGTCCGGCAGGGAGGCCACCGAAGCGGAGTCGATGGCATCGGAGCTGCTCAGACCCCCAGCCACCGCCCCGGCGCGTGGCGCGCCGGCTGGGCAGCAGGGCGCCGACCCGGTTCCAGCCGCGCCAGACCCCATTCAGCCGGAGCTGGACTGCTCCGTGGTCTGCGCCCAGGGCTGCATCCGGCCCGATCACTGCGCCAGCGCCGCGGCCCGGGCCCGGGTGGAGGCGCTGCTGGCCGATCGCTCCCTCGACGAGTTGGTGGCGCTGGCCACCCAGTCCCTCGAAGCCCGGGCCCAGGCCCGGGCCAGCAGCGCTCCCGATGACCGCGCCAGCACCTGAGCCCCCCGTGAGCGACTGCGCTGGATTGTCGGGCTACGTTGACGCCTGTGCCACCGCTCCCCCCTCCGCGGCGGCGCTGAGCGCCATGGCCGAGGCGCAGCGACTGGCCTGGGCGAACCCTTCCAGCCTGCATGGCCCGGGGCTGGCGGCGGCGGAACAGCTGGAGCGCAGCCGTCAGCAGCTGGCTGACGCGGTGGGGTGCGACCCCGAGGAGCTGGTGTTCTGCTCCGGCGCGACCGAAGCCATCCACCTGGCCCTGTTGGCTGGCCCCGCGGCGGCGCAGCCGGGCCGGCTGCTGATCTCAGCGGTGGAGCATCCGGCCACGCTGGCGGCCGCCGGCGAGCTGGAGCGGCAGGGCTGGCAGGTCGCCGTCCTGCCCGTCGATGGCACCGGCCTGCTGCGTCTCGATGCCCTGGAAGCGCTGTTGGCGCCACCGACGCGCCTGGTCTCGCTGATTTGGGGCCAGAGCGAGGTGGGCGCCTTGCAGCCGGTCGCAGCCGTGGCGGAGCTGTGTCAACACCATGGCGTAGGCCTGCATCTGGACGCTGTGCAGGTGGTGGGCCATCGACCGTTTTGCTTTCGCGATCTTCCGGTGGATTGGCTCAGCTTTGGGGCCCACAAGCTGCAGGGTCCCCGCGGCATCGGGGCGCTGCTGGTGCGCCAGGGCCGGCCGCTGCGACCCCTGATCGGTGGCGGTGGGCAGGAGCGGGGCCGGCGCGGCGGCACCGAAGCGGTGGCGCTGGCCGCCGGCTTCGCCGCCGCCGTGAGCGCAGCGGTGGCTCGCCTGCGCCACGGCGGCGGCCAGGATCCGCTCCAACCGTTGCGGGACCAGCTGCTGCGGGAGCTGTTGCAGCTCCCCGGCGTTCGCCTCACCGGTCCCGATCCGAGCCATCCCGACCGCCGCCTGCCCCACCACATCAGCCTGGTGGTGAGCGATCGGGCGGGCCGGCCCCTCTCCGGCCGGTCGCTGGTGCGGGCCATGGCCCGGCGCGGCTTCGCCCTCAGCAGCGGCTCGGCCTGTTCCGGCAACCGCGGCCTGTCGTCCAGCCCGGTGTTGCTGGCGATGGGCTTCAGCCCTGAACAGGCTGGGGCCGGCCTGCGCATCAGCCTCGGCCCCTGGAACCGAGCGGAGGACCTGCTGGCGCTGCCTCGGGCCCTCGCCGACGCGCAAGACGAGGTGGCGGCAGCCACCGCGATGGCGCCCTAAGGTCACGGGCCGCTGGAGGCTGGAGATGTTGCCGCGCGATTTGCGTGCCGCTGAGGCGGAGGCGTTGGCGGCGCTGTGTTCCGCCCTGGCCGCCGCCCCGAACGGGCGCTGGACGCTGGAACTGCGCTTCGAAGGGCTGCGGATCCTGCCGCTGGCGCTGCGCCTGGCCGATCAACTGCCGCGGGGCGGCCGGGATCTGCGGCTGTTGTTCCCGGATGCGGGAGCAGCGGCGCTGGCGCGGCGGGATGGGGGTGAATTGGCCAGCTGCATCGCCAGTTTTGCCGATCAACGGCGCCGACAGGAGTCCGGAGCCAGCGAGGGGATCCTGCTGCTCGTGCGCCCCTCCCAGGCGGAGTACACCGAGGTGGAATCGGTCTGCGAGCACCACCGCGGCGCCGTGGTGTTGATCAATCCCAACCTCGTGGAGGCAGCGATCGGCGTGGGCAGCGTGGCGCGCCAGCGCCGCCGCGGTTTTCTGGCCCAGTGGCAAGCCGCCTATGCCCTGATCCCTGAAGCCGATCGAGCCCTGCGGCGCGCCCACCCGGGGCCTTGGGAGCTGTACCGCCTCGACCCCGACGGCTTCCGCCCCTGCGCCCAATTCGAGCAGCGGCCCGACGCTGACCAGCAGCTACAGAGCCTCAACCTGCAGGGGGGAGCGGCGCTCGGCGCCAACTTGCGGGCTCTGGACACGCTCTTTGACGGGCTGCGCAGCTGAGCGACGGCGGTCTGGTCCAGCCGGATGGGCCCCGTTACACTGCGTCGACTCGCCCATCCCCATGGCTGCATCGGACCCATCCAGCCGCTCCTGGAGCCTGATCGATCTGGGGGCCGGAGCGGCGGTGCTGCTGGCGCTGGCGGGCGTGATCTGGAGCCCGAAGCTCAGCAATGCCGTGGCGCGCGCCACCGGCGGCCAGAAGGCGGTCACGGTTACGGTCGATGTGCGCGGCGTGCCGTCGGCGAACCCGCAGGCGCTGCTGCGCAGTGCTGAACAGCAGGGCAAGGTGTCGCTGGTGATTCGCAACCAGCCCCACGGTTCCGTGCGGGTCGCCAAGGTGCTGCCCCTGGAACGGCGTCTCTCGATCCTGATGCCGGATGGCCGCCTGGTGACGGCGCCCGACCCCAATCAGAAGTTTTTTAGCACCTTCGATGGCCGCTTCCTGTTGGAGGGTGAAGGGGTGGTGGCCGATGGCGGTGGAATTGTGTTTGGCAATCAGACTCTAAAGATCGGGGCTCCGGTGGAGCTGGAAGGCAACAATTACCGCTTCAACGGCACGGTCACCGATCTCAAAATCGCAGGGTCCTGAGATGCAACGGTGCTCCGGAGTGACCCGCCAGGTCCCGTTTCTGGCCACGGCGCTGCTGCTGTCCGCTTTGCCCGCCGGGCCGACCCAGGCGGCCCCACAGGCTGGAGTGGGTTGGCCGTCGGCGGTTGCCGGAGCAAAACCATGGCTGCAGGTTCCGGCGATCCCACCGCTGCAGCCCCTGGCCCCGGCGACCCTGCTCGCCGACCTGCCCCAGGCGCCGCCGCCGGTCGGCTTGCCCCAACTGCAGAGCCAGGTCAGCTGCCCGTCGCTGCAGCAGCGCGTGGCTGCAGTGATCGGCGCTGAAGCCTGGGCCTGGAGCTTCACGGTGGCTGACGGCAGCGGTCGCCTGCTGGCCGATCTCAACGGCACGCAACCGCGCAAGCCGGCTTCAAATCAGAAACTGCTCAGCACGGCCTACGCCCTCGACCGTCTCGGCCCGGACTATCGGCTCAACACCCGTCTCTGGCGGCTTGCCGACGGCAGCTTGCGCCTCACCGGCCAAGGGGACCCCGATCTGGCACTGCCGCAGTTGCAACGCATCGCCAAGTTGGCCCTGGCCTCGGGCGGCAGCAGCGGCACCCCAGCTGGCCCCGTGAATCTTCAGCTTGCCGAGGAGCCGCCGGCAGGCTGGTGGCCCGCTGGCTGGCTGGCTGGTGATCGCTACCAGGCCTATGGGGCGCCGATCACCCGGTTGGCCATCACCAGCAACGCCATCGATGCTGCGGTGATGAATCCCACCGGCCGCCTGCAAACCCTGCTGCAGCGCAGTTTTCGCCAGCAGGGCGGCACGGTGCAGTTGCGTGTCGTGCCCGGTGGCGGGGCGCTGCCGAGCGATGCCGTGCTGCTGCATGAGGAACCCTCGACGGACATGCATGGCCTGTTGAGCCTGGCCAACACCGAAAGTCATAACTTCACAGCCGAGGTGTTGCTGCGTCAGGCGGCGGACACTTGGGATCTGGCCGAGGCGGCGCGGCGGCAGACCGACTGGTTGGCGCAGCAGGGCTTGCCCATGGCTGGCGTGCAGGTGCGGGATGGCAGCGGTCTCGACCGTTCCAACCGTCTCACCAGTCGCTTGCTCACGGCCCTGCTGCTGCGGATGGACAACCATCCCTATGCCCGCGACTATGTGGGCTCCATGGCGATCATGGGCCAGCGCGGCACCCTTCGCAACCTGTTCAAGGGCACCAGCCTGGACGGCCAGGTGTTTGGCAAGACCGGGACCCTGACGGGCGTGCGCTCCATCAGCGGCATCGTGCAAACCCGTGACGGGATCCGCTATTTCAGCGCGATTTCCAATGGGGCCTCGGCCCCGAACCAGACGATCGGGTCGCTGCTGCGGCAGGTGCAAACCCCGGGAATCTGCTCTTCCCTCGCCGCTGCGGCCTTTTAGGCCGATCCAGGGCGGTGGGAGGGCAGCCGTTGCGGCGCGTTGCCGAGCGCCTCTCAGATCATCTGCCGACGATCGCCTGAGCTCGCCGGGCGGGTTGAGCACCGGCCTTGACCGGCTCCTGCGCCGCTCATTAGGCGGGGAGGGGGTTGTCCTGTGGCTTGTCCCCGGGGCTGGGCAGCCTTGGGCAGGCCGCCACCAGGGTGCGGGTGATGGGCAGCTGGGGATCGGCCAGCAGCCGGGCTCCCGGACCCTGCTCCACGATCCGGCCCCCCTCCAACACGATCACCCGGTGGCAGAAGCCGCTGGCCAGCGCCAGGTCGTGGGTCACGAACAGCATCCCCAGCCCCAGCTGCTCCTGCAGCCGTCGGAGCAGCGCCAGCACCTCCGCCTGCACTTCGGCATCGAGCATCGACACGCTCTCATCGCAGAGCAACACCTTGGGTTGCAGGATCAGGGCCCGGGCGATCGCCACCCGCTGCTGCTGCCCGCCGGAGAGCTGCCGCGGTCGCCGGTTCTCGAAGGCCTCAGGCGGCTCCAGGCCCACCTCGGCCAGCAGCCTCCGGGCCTGCTCTCGCGCTTCGCGGCGGCCGGCCAGGCCATGGATCAACAGCGGGTCCGCCACCGCGTCAGCCACGCTCATCTGGGGATTGAGGCAGGCGAGCGGGTCCTGGAACACCATCTGCAGATCGCGGCGGGCGCGCCGCAGGGCGCGGCCTCGCAGGCGCCGCAGCTCCTGCCCCTGCAGCCTCACCACACCGCCCCGCAACGGCGCCAGGCCCATCAAGGCGCGGCAGAGGCTGCTCTTGCCGCAGCCTGAGGCCCCCACCACGCCGATCGTCTCGCCCGCCTGCAGCCGCAGGCTGACGCCATCGACCACCTTCAGCCAGCGGGGGTTCCACGGCGGCGAGGGCAGCGGATGCCAGCTGCGCAGATCGTCGAGCTCCAGCAGCAACGGCGCCGGCGGCGGTGCCGGGCGATGGCCTCCCTCCCGCTGGCGAGCGGCCCGCACCAGCCGTTGGGCCAGGGGCGAGCGGGGCTCCAGCAGCAGCTGCCGGGCCGGGGCGCGCTCCACCAGCCGGCCTTGCTCCAGCACGGCCATCTCCTGGCACCAGCGACCTGCCAGGGCCAGGTCGTGGCTGATCAACAGCAGAGCGCTGCCGCTCTCTCGGCAGAGCTGCACCAGCTCCGCCATCACCTGGCCCGCCACCGCCACATCGAGGCTGGTGGTGGGCTCATCGGCGATCACCAGCGGCGGATCGAGGGCCAGGGCCAGGGCGATCGCCAGGCGCTGGCGCATGCCGCCGCTGAAGGCATGGGGAAAGCTGTCGTAGCGGTCGGGGGGAATGCCCACCCGCTGCAGCAGCTCGCAGGCCCGCCGCCGCACCTGCTGGCGACGCCATTGGGGTCGGTGGGCAGCCAGGGTGTCGCGCAGGTGCTCGCCGATCGTCAAGAGCGGGTTGAGGCGGGTCATCGGGTCCTGGAAGACCAGGCCCACC
>CAYOCW010000012.1:24818-25924 GCA_964402615.1 uncultured Cyanobium sp.
CGCCCCGCAGCCGACGCAGGGCCTCGCGATTCAGCGCACGGGGATCGCGGCCCGCCAGTTCCAGGACCCCCTCACAGCGGCTTCCCGCCGGCAGCAACTGCAACACCGCCCGCGCCACCGTGCTTTTGCCACACCCCGACGGACCCACCAGGGCCAGCCGCTGGCCGTGCTCCAGGCTCAGATCCAACCCCGCCAGGGTGGGTTTGGCGCTGCCAGGGTAGGAAACATGAAGGTTCCTGAGGCGTAGCACCGGCGCCTCGCCGTGCGGCTCCACCCTGTTGCGATCCGGGTTCAGCGGCCCAGGGCCGCTGTTCGCCTCCGGCGTTTCGGATCCTGGCTCGCCCACATCGCTGGTTTCGGCGCGATCGCTGCATAGCATGGAGCTTCTCTGGGGGGAAGGATGCTGCGGGCAATTCCCGATCGGCCGATCCCTGTTGGGTCCTCCGGCGCTGCGGCGGCTGAATCATCCCTGTCAGAACGCTCCCAGCACCCACACCCCTCTGCGCCTGAGCTCGGCAGGAATGATGTGCCCCCAGCCGGAGCGCTCGCGGAGGCGGGACGGGTCGATCCAGGACGGAACGATGCGGGTCGGGACGATCACAAGGCGCGCCTCGTCCACGACGCCAGGCTTCCGCTGGCGACCCCGGCGCCGACCAACCCGGCGGGGGCCCCGGGCGGCACCTGGGGGCCGCAGCTGCGCAGCCAGCCGATCCAGGGGCCCGACGACTACGACGTGTCGCTGCCGGCCTGGCTGCGTCGCTGCATCGAGAATGTGCCGCCGGGGATGGGCGACAGCTGCCCCACCGATGCGGAAGCGCTGCTGGCTTCGGCGTTCGACTTCGCCTGGCAGCTGCATCAGGGGCAGTTCCGCGCTAGCGGCGAGCCCTACATCTGCCATCCGATCGCCGTGGCCGACCTGCTGCGCGACATCGGCGCCAGCGCCGCGGTGATCGCCGCCGGCTTCCTCCACGATGTCGTCGAAGACACCGACGTCACCCCGGCCGAGTTGGAGGTGCACTTCGGCGCCGAGGTGCGCGCCCTGGTGGAGGGGGTCACCAAGCTGGGCGGCATCCATTTCACCAATCGCACCGAAGCCCAGGCCGAAA
>CAYOCW010000013.1:0-20195 GCA_964402615.1 uncultured Cyanobium sp.
GAGTTCACCGAGAGCAAGTAAATGGCTGCATGGGGGGCAGCACCGCTCTGGTCCCCCAGCTAGCCCTGCCCCCCCGGGAGGGGGGCTTTTTCATGGCCGGCCGCGACCCGTTCCGAGGATCAGCCGCCTGGTCGCCTCCGCGAGACGCCCACCGCCGTCGGCCGTCAGGTGAGGCGCCAGAGCACAGGATTCAACTCAGCGACGGAGCGGGTAGTCCCGCGGCCGGCAGGCACTTCTGCAGCTGCTGGCGCAGCTCCCGGATCGCCGGGCGGTCGGCATGTTCCCGCAGCACCACCAACCGTTCGGTGTAGCGCCACTCGAATGGCTGGGCCAGGGGCCGCAGCTGCGGCATCAGGGTCGCCATTTCCGGTGTCAGGAAGGTCACATCCAGGGTCTGGCTGCGGCGCACCGCCGCCGTTGGCACGGCTTCCTGCTCGGAGCCGGCCAAGGAGTACAGCCGCTCGCGCACCACCTCCTGGCAGGGCAAGGGCAGGAAATCGGGCACTTGCAAATGGGCCCGTCCCTGTCGACACGCCTCCAGCACGTCCGACGGGATGGGTTGAGCGGGATCGCTGCTGTTGCCATACAGCAGGATGTTGCTGCTGAACAGCTCGATGCTGAGCAGGTCGGCATCGCCGAGCTCATCGCCAGGCCATTGGCTGGGGGTGAGCACACAGGCGTCGATCACCCGCTGCCGGAGCAGGCCGAGCGGGTCGCCGCAGGGGGTGAGTTCGGTGGTGATCGGGCAGAGCCACTGGGGCGGTAGCTCCTCGCTCAGAAGCTGCTGGGTCCAGCGGGGCAGATGCAGCCGCAGCCGCCCGCCGCCCAGGAAGCGGTGGATCTGGTGGATTTCCCGCTCCAGGGAGATCAGCTGCAGGTTGCCGCGCACGCTCCAGCCAGCCCGGGAGCGACGCAACTTCAGGTCAAAGGTTTTGAGAGCCTGCTCGACGCGGCGGACGATGGTGCTGGGCACGCAGTCACTGACCCGTGCCGCCTCGACACCGCTCTGCAACCAGAGCATCAGGTCGAGGGCATCGAGGGTCGGAACGTCGAGCATGGGATGCGGTGAGATGCATAAAGGTTGGTGTGATCGCCTCAGCGGGCTGGGGCCCAGCCTGGCGGGGCAACCCATTCCTCAACTTGGCTTAGGACCCATTCTGCGCTCACCGGCGCCAGCAGAACACCATTGCGGTTGTGTCCGGTGGCCAGCAGCAGACCGGGCTGCGGTTGCTCCAGCAGCGGTGCCGGCCGATCCCGCGGCCGGGCCCGCACCCCCACCCAATGCTGCCGCAGGCTGGCCTGGGCCAGCCAGGCCGGCGCATCGCCCGCCAGGTGCCGCAGTTGGGCCAACGCTGCCGCCGCTGGCTCCGTGCCCGGTTCCACGGTCGCCCCCAACCACAGGCGTCGACCTCCGTCCCGATCCGGGCGCGGCACGATGTGCAGCCCCTTCCAGCTGACCACCCCGGGCCAGTCCTGCCATACAACGGCCTCGGGCAGCTCCAGCTCCAACGCCTGGCCCAGCAGTGGCTGCAGCGGCCGCTCCAGTCCCAGGGGGCGCAGCAGTTCGGCGCTGGCGACGCCGGCCGCCAGCACCAGCCAGTCGCTCTCCAGCCTCTGGCCATCCTCCAGCCGCAGCCGCCAGCGACCGCCGTCGCCTTGCGCAGCAGCCCGCAGCTCCTGCACCCGGGACGGGCAACAGCGCAGGCCCGCCGCCAGCCCATCGGCCCGCAGGGCCGCCATCGCCTGGCCGGGATCCAGCTGGCCATCCTCGGGCGAATGGATCGCGCCAAGGGCTGCGCCCGGCGGCTCCGGCACCAGGCGACGCAGGCGGTTGGCATCCCAGAACTCCAAGGCCATGCCGCGAGCTTGGCGCTCGCGCGCCAGCTGTTCCTGCCGGCTGCGCTCCTCGGCCGTGGCGGCCAGCAGCAGCAGTCCGGGCCGCCAGGGAATGCTCTGCCCCCGCTGAAGCAGCTCCTGCCGCCACTCCCGCCAGAGCAGCAGGCTGCGCTGGCGCAAACGCCAGGCTCGGCCGCTGTCGCGTTGGGAGATCTGGGCCATCAGCAGACCCAACGCGGCGGCGCTGCCGCTGCGGATGGAGAGGTGGGGCGATGTACCGTCCTCCGCCCTAGCGGCGGCTGGGGCGAGCTGGTTGGCCGGGGGCGGCAGCGACGGCGATGCCGGCCCTGCGCCCGGGGGATCGAGGAGCAGCACCGCGTGGCCGTGGCGTTGCAGCAACCAGGCCGAGGCCAGTCCGACCAGACCGGCCCCCACCACGATCACAGAGCGGGACACGCAGCAGCTGGGCTAGCGGTGCGCCGGGCCCGGGCGGGTCAGGACTGCTTCAAGATGTCCTGCACTTGGGTCGGCAGGACCTGGGCGTACCGGCCAAAACCGCTGGCGACCTTGATATAAGCCTTGCGCAGGGCTTCGCCATCTTGCAGTCGGGCCGCCTCATCGAGCTGGGCGAGGGCTGTTTTCAACTTCGTGGCCCGCTGCTCAGCCTCGGGGCGGTCGGCCGGCAGCAAGCGCTGGTTGATATAGCGCATCTCGCGGCCCACTTCCTGCATCGGACCGTGGATCAAGTTGCGGGTGAATACCCAATTCTTCTCGTTGACGAGGCTCGCCAGCTCCGGCAACCGATCGCGGGCCGCCAGGAAGCCCTCAGCCTGGCGGGTGATGGCGGCAACGTCCTCGGGACTGAGGCCCTTCGGGGCCGCCTTGCCGGCATCGCAGGCGGCGAGGCCGAGGCCGAGGACCATCACCAGCGCCACGGCCGCCAGGGACCGGAACAGGCGGCTCAGCCAGCCGCCGAGGGGCGAGACGGGTTGGTCAGGGTTCGCCGAAGCTGGGGAAAGAGCCATGGCAGCTCGGTCCTGGGAGATCGCAGCCGACTGTACCCGCGCCGGTTGGCGCGATTTGCCGCTCTGTAGCCCCTCGCAATCCACCCCGCCGCCGTGGCCCGCTAGCCAGGCGCGGCAGCGGGGTGGATTGCGCGGCTGGATCGGCTGGGGCAGGTGAGGGTGCAGCAGCGCCGAACCGCCATGTTTGATGGAAGCTCCCGGCCCGCCCCATGGCCCTCCCGCTGCTCGCCCCGCTGCATCGCCTGCTGCGTTCCGGGCGTCCGACCGGCGCCCACCCGCTCGGTTGGATCCTGTTTCAGCTGGGTCTGTTCCTGTTGGCGAGCAGCGCCCTGCTGGGGGAAGTGCCGCTGGCGCTGGCCCTGCTGCTGGGCTGCCGCGGCCGGCCTCCGCTCGGCCGCGATCCCTGGAACTGGCCGCTGCTGGCGGCGTCCGTGTTGATGCTGTTGGGAGCGTTCCAGGCCTACAGCGGCTGGTTGGCCTGGGTTGGCCTGCCCAACTGGCTGCCATTCTTCCTGGGGTTTTGGGCCTACCAGGCCTATCTCAGCAGCCCGGAGGCGCGGCGGCGGGCGGCCCAATGGCTGGTCGCCGGCACCGTGCCGGTGGTGGTGACCGGTTTCGGTCAGATGTGGTGGGGCTGGCAGGGGCCCTGGGAGCTCTTCTCTGGCCTGATGCGTTGGGAGATGCTGCCCGGCGGCAGCCCGGTCGGGCGCATGGCCGGCCTCTTTGATTACGCCAACATCGCCGGCGCCTGGCTGGCGCTGGCCTGGCCGCTGGCGTTGGCCTGCCTGGTCCAGCCCCGCCTGCGCTGGCCGGGGCGGGCCGCGGTGCTGGCCATCGTGGTCGGCATCGTGGTGGCTGTGTACTGCTCCGAATCGCGCAACGCCTGGGCAGCGCTGCTGCTCGCCCTGCCGTTTGTCTGCGGGCCGGGCCGCTGGCCGCTGCTGCTGCCACCCTTGCTGCTGGCGGTGCTGGTGCTGAGCCTGGCCAGCCTGCCGGGGGTGCCGCCGACGCTGCAGGGGCCGGCCCGGCTGGTGGTGCCCGATGAGATCTGGCGACGCCTCAGCGACGCCAAATACGCGGCCAGCCGCCAGCTGGCCTCCACGCGCCTGGGCCAGTGGGGGTTCTGTTTGGAGCTGATCCGCGAACGGCCCTGGCTGGGCTGGGGAGCCGCCGCCTTCAGCGTCATCTATCCGCTGCGCCGCGGTGTTTGGCATGGCCATCCCCACAACCTGCCGATCGAGTTGGCGGTGAGCTTCGGGCTGCCCGTGGCCATCCTGGTGGTCGGCCAGGTGCTGGCGCTGCTGATCGGCGCCGCCCGGCGGGGCATGGCCAGTGGCCCCCTGCTGTTCGACCGGGCTTGGTGGGCGGCTGCTCTGCTGGTGATCAGCCTGCACAGCACCGATCTGCCCTTTTACGACAGCCGCATCAACGTGGCGGGTTGGGTGCTGCTGGCAGGCCTGCGCTGCGCCATTGCGGTGGCACCCGCGCCCACGGCGGCCCCGGGGCGGGAGCGACCGAGCCCGGGAGCGGGTGGGGAGCCTGCCGCCTGAATCCTCGCGCCGGTCGCGACGACGATCTGCAGCCGTTACGGGTTCTTGGCGACCGCCGCGGCGGAGATGGGGGCGCTGCTGCCGCTGCCGCCGGCCAAGGCATCGCGGCGATGCTCCGCCAAGGTGGCCCGGGGAAGGGTGGCCTGGAGGTGATCCCAAGGGAGGGGCCGGTCCTCCGGCCAGTCGGCATGCACCACCTCCTCCCAGGCGGGCGGAGGCGGCAGCGTCGGCGCCTCGGGCGGGGCCTCGCCGGCCCGCGCCTGCCGGTAGGCGCGCTTCCAGCCCCCCAAGCTGTCGTGATGACCGCGGGCCAGGGCCAGCACCGGCGCCAGGCGCCGATCGCTGCGGGAGAACAGGGCCTGGATCACGCTCCAGCCATAGCTCTCGGGTCGCAGCTCGATGCCCTTGGGCGCCAGCCGCCTGGCCAGCAGCTTCAGCCGGGCTTCCGCCTCTGGCCGCACCCCCTGCCACTGGAACGGGGTGTGGGCCTTGGGCACGAAGGTGCTGACGCCGAGGCTGAGCTTCAGGCCCGGCGTGGCGCGTCGCAACTCCAGCAACAGGTCTGCGGTGGCCTCCACATCCGCCGCCTCCTCCGTGGGCAGCCCCACCATGCCGTAGAGCTTGAGGCCGTGCAGACCACCGGCGCGGGCCTGGGCGGCAGCATGGAAGATCGCAGCGCGGTCGAGTTTCTTGTTCACCAGGGTGCGCAACCGTTCGCTGCCGCTCTCGATCGCGATCGTCAGGGAGCGACTGCCGCGACGGGCCAAAGTGCGGGTCAGCGCTGGCGTCACGGTGGCAGCCCGCACGGAGCTGACGCTGACCCGCACGTCCTCGAAGCGATCCTGATCGAGCCAGCTCAGCAGCTCGTCGAACTGGGGATGCTGGGTGACCGAGGCCCCGAGCAGGCCCAGCCGTCGGGTGACCCCCAGACCCAGTTCAACGGCGGGGATCAGGCCAGCGTCGACGGACGCGGTGCGGAAGGGAAGCGTGAGATAGCTGGCCAGGCAGAAGCGGCACAACTCCGGGCAGCTGCGCGCCACTTCCACCATGTGAATCGAAGGCCAGGCCGCCTCCGGGGTGATCACGGTCGAGTGGCTGAGGCGATTGCCGCGCCAGGTGCGCTTGCTGATGCAGGCGGTGATGCTGCCCTCCAGGGGTTCGACCGCCAGCAGGTCGCCCCGGGGGCTGTAGCGGGGCTGGTACAAGCTGGGCACGTAGGCGCCGTCGAGACGGGCGAGCCGCAGCAGGCGCTGCCGGCGCGGCAGCTCTCGGCAGTCCTGCAGGGCTTCGATGAACTCCGGCAGCAACTCCTCGCCATCGCCGAGCAGCACCACATCGAGAAACGGCGCCAGCGGTTCGGGGTTGGCGGTGAGCACGGGCCCGCCGCCGAACACGATCGGCGCATCCTCGCCACGCTGATGGGCCCAGAGCGGAATGCGCTCGCGCTCCAACAGATCGAGCAGCACGGGGCCATCCAGCTCCCAGCTCAAGGACAGGCCAAACAGATCCGGCTGGCCCCGCGGCTGGGGAGGGTCGGCGCGATCGGTGAACAGACGCCGCACCGCCACATCGGCTCGCCGCGCCAGGGTGGCCCACACCACCTGGAACCCGAGGCTGGTGATGCCGACGCTGTAGGTGTTGGGGAAGGCCAGCACCACCCGCAGGGCGCCGGGCAGGGGCACGGCGGGGGTGAACAGCAGGGTTTCCTGGTTCAGGGACAGGCCACGACAGTCCTCCAGCGTCTCACTCAATCCGCGGCGATGGCTCGGCTCCAGACGGAGATGGTCGGGAGCGGCTGGAATCCAGGACTGGGGTGTAGCAGCCCTCCAGCCAGTCGATGCCGTCGCATTGGGCCTGGGGATGGCGCCGCAGAGCGTCTCGCAGAATCTGGAGGATGGGATTGGCCGCTTGCAGCATCTCGGCCTGGGCGACCAGCGCCAGGGTCTCGTGGATGCCCAGCGGATAGGGCAGGGGGATGATCCCGAATTCCAGGGCCAAGCGCTCCAGCTGGTGGGGAGCGGCATAGGAGAGGCTGTGGCCGTCGGCGGCGGCGGCCTCCCAATGCTTCAGGCTGTGATGCGCCAGCCGGGAGCTGCTGGTGCCCAGACCGAGCAGGCTGAGCTGCTGCATCAGCTTGGGAGCCGTGCCCAACGCCAGCGACGGGGAGGGGTAGGCCAGCAGATCGCGGGGCTGCAGCCGGCCGCGCTTGACAAGGGGGTGCTGCTGGTGGGCCATCAGCCGCAACTCCCAGCGACAGAGCGGCAGGGCATGCACGTCGGAGCTGAGGATGAGCCGCTCACCATCGAGCTGGTGCAGGGGCTGGGGCAACAGGCTCTGCAGTTCCATCAGCCCGCAGACGACCAGATCGACCAGCCGCTGATCCAGTAGGGACAGCAACTCATGGCAGCCCATCGGCGCGATCGGAATGGGGCTGGCGCTGGGGAAGTGATGTTGGAAATCATTGCCCAGGTCACCGCAGGGCCAGGCCAGGACGTAGCGGAACTGGCCCCGCTGCAATCGCAACTTTTGGGAGGTTTGGCGTAGGCTATCGAGAATATCGCCATTGTTGGAGGCCCGATAATTGCCATTGACACGCATGATGCCGAGATTGAATTCGGTGCTGAATTGTCGATAGCGGCGCGAACAGCTGCTCTGGGAGACACCGAGGTGATTGGAGCAGATGGTGGTGCTGCCAAAGATCTGCAGGAAGTCGACAATGTCCAGGTCGCTGGGAGGGCGTTGGCGCCCATTGCGGCGTGAGGCCATTCGGCCATGAGCTCTGCCTGGAGCCAATGGCCCACGTCATTCTGCAGCGATTGTGTCACCGTGCCTGGACTCTGGCAAACGATGCCGGATTTGCATCATGCATTGCCAGGTTGCGCGCCCGTATGCAGCTCGGATGACTAGCGTTTATGCAGCCAGTGCATATTGATATGTCATAAGCTATCTGCCCTGCTCAGGCGCCACAGGGCGGGATCATCCGCGCACCCTGCGAAGGGCGGTCCGCCCGCGCCGCCCCGCGCCGCCCCGGGGCGCCCCGGCCGCCCCGACAGTCTTCGCTTCGGGTTCTGGGCGGATCCTTCGCTGCTGGGCTCGTCTGCCGGTGAGTTCCGCCAGCTATCGGAGCGAGCGCCTGCAACCTGGCCTTGGCGTGGCCAGCACCCCCAGCGGTCCGTGGGCCTGCCGCGGCAGCGGGCTGGCTGGACGCCGCGATCGTGATCCGCGATTGAGATCAGCGACAGCCTCCGGAACGCGCGGCCGCAAGCGATCACCGGGGCGGGGCGTGGTGCACGCCCGGCGATTCGGCAGTGTCTTGGCGCGGACATCAAGCCGCTGCGGATCCCGCTCCGCCGTGGGAGCGGGCCGTGGCCGTGGAACGCTGCAACTCCGCCCAGCGCTGGCAGATGCTCGCCGAGGCGGATTGTCAGATCTGAGACCCTGCCTGCCATGAGGGTTCAGAAATCGCCAGGCAACAAGCCGTGCTCCGGTCCACGTTTCCCTCGACGCTGACATTGTCCATGAGCGCAATCGCAGCTACCGCCATGTTCGGGCCCGCGCCGATCGGGCCCGAACATATATGATTGGACACCAAGTTAATCGGCGTGAACGGGAAGAGGATTGCAAGTTTCGGAGAGGCAAGACCCAACTCCAAGGATCGCTGCCATGCCGCTGCTGTTTCATGACCAGTTGGCCCGGGAAGAGCGGAATCCGCAGATCTTGGCGAACCGGCTGGCTCGGCACTATCCCCTGCTGGAGGGTCCTGAACTGAGCCATCTGCCGATCGACGACCTCCTCTATCGCACCCTGGTGATGCTCTTGTTCCCGGAACTGGCCGCCGATGCAATGGGTGCGCCGTCAGCGGCTCGAACAGACCCACTGGACTCTGCTGCATCCCGAGCACGGCGACAGCGTTGGCAGTATCGCCCGCCGCTGCGGATTCTGCCGTCTGTGGTGTTCAGCCGCGATATCTTGACCCACTTCGGGGTGAGGCCTTCGGAGCTGCTGCGGGATGCTCGTCGCCACCACGATGAGATCGGCCAGGAGAGAGATGGTGGAGTCTCAGGCCTCTGACCGTTGCACCAGGATGAAATTGGTACGACTTGCCAGGAAACGCCAGCAGCAGGGAAGTTGCCCTGCCAGAACTGGACTAAGATCATGTTGTTGACCAAATTCTTCTGCCCCGAAAACCGGAGGTGCTCATGACGGTGTCGATTCCCCGTGAGGATCTCCACGTGTCCTCCGTGCCGCTGCTGTTTCACGATCGGCAGGCGCAGGTGGATCGCGATCCGGAGGTGTTAGCCCGCCGCCTCGCCCAGCACTACACGCTACTCGACTTCGGGCCACGGACCGGTTATGAACGCAGCTTCATGCATCGTTCCACCACCGCCCTTGCTGGTGATTTGATGCTCACCTGTGGCTACACAACCCCGATTCAGGGCATCATCGGTGAGCAGCCGGGGGTGGGGTCGATCAACCTCTGCTGCTCGGGCAGCTGTTCCTACCAGCTCGATCGAAAGCAGCTAAAAATCCATCCCCAGCAGCCCCTGTTCTTCTCCCCGGGCCTGGAATATCGCTATACGGTTGACCATTTCAACGGTCTCGCCTTGCATCTGGACCTGGCGCGCCTCCACAACACCGCTGCTGCCATCGCCGGGCTGGGCGCTTCGCCACGACGCTTCGCCAGCCGCTTCAAGGATCCCCATCAGATCGCCCTGGAGGATGGGCGCCAGCAGCGGTTGCTGCGGCTCCTGCAGCGCGAACTGTCCCTGCTGGATGATCCCCTGCTGGAGGGTCCGGAACTGAGCCATCTGGCCATCGACGACCTGATTTATCGCACCCTGGCGCTGCTGTTTTGTCCAGAGCTGGCCGCCAGTCCCGAACCAGCCGGTCGCGGCTCCCGCAGCGCCCTGCGGGAGCGCCATTTCGAAGAACTGCTGGAGTGGATCCGGGCCCATCTCTCCGAACCGCTGCGGCTCACCGCCTTGGAACAGCGCAGCGGCTATTCCCGCCGTTCGCTGCAGCTGGCGTTTCAGCAGCGCTTCGGCTGCGGGCCAATGCAATGGGTGCGCCGCCAGCGGTTGGAACAGGCTCGCCTGGCTCTGCTCCAACCCGACGCCGCCGTCAGTGTCGGCGAGATTGCGCAGCGCCATGACTTCCGCAATCTCTCGGTGTTCAGCCGCGACTTCGCCAGCCATTTCGGACTACGGCCCTCGGAACTGCTGCGGGACGCCCGACGTCAGAACGGCTGAGCTCGCTACTGCATCGGGGGAGCATGGGCATGGCATCGGCTATTGAGCGGACGTCCTTAGGCTAGGGATACTGGCCATAAAGTGCATCTAAAAATACCAAGTCCCATCGCGACCACTGAAGAGACTCGTTGCCTTGACTGGCCTGGCTTGATGGCCGGAGCGGAGGGCCTGAGATGCGCTAAATCAGCATGAATCGCCGCTCCTGAAACTTTCAGCCCGGCGACTCATGCCGTTTATTCATGACTTGGTGCTGGAATATTGTTCTATTAAATTTGATCTACACAAAGAAGCTTGACGTAGTCAGCGCTCCCAGGGCTGGCAATATGCCAGAGAAGCCTGTAATATTGACTACCAAATCATTGGAGGCCTGAAAATCGGCGATATGATCATTAATAATGATGTAAGTTCCAGCGATAGAAGCCGTGTTCACCTTGACCAGTGCCGCACTATTGACCGCGAGTGCCTGATTTCCAACGAGAGCACCATTGGCATCAGCAAATACCGCTGCAACGACAGCGCTTAGATTAAGAGCTGTAGAATCAGCAGCGCGACTAAAGGCGGCGGGAGCAGCTAGCTGACCTCCACTGGAACTCAACAAATCAATTTTGTCAGGTCCAATCGCAAAATCAGTGATGCGATCGAAACTAGCGACCGTAGACTCGGTGAATTTAAAAACATAGATATCATTACCTACTCCCCCTGTCAAAGTGTCGCCGCCCAGGCCCCCATCGATAGTGTCATTTCCGCCAGAAGCGTTGATGAAGTTATTGGCGGAGTTGCCCGTAATCACGTTATTCCCGGCATTACCTGTCCCGTTAACGGCAGCGGTTCCTGTCAGCAACAAATTTTCTACATTTGCTTGCAATGTTGTAGTCGCAGCGGCTGAGAGCGTGTCTGTGATTGTCGTGGTGACTGTTGGCTGCGTATCCAGCAAGGCATTTACAGGAGAAGAAAGAGACAGGCTGAAGGTTTCATCGCTCTCATTGATGGTATTGTTGATAATGGGAACATTAATAGCTAGACTAGTCACGCCAGGATTAAAGGTTAAAGTTCCAGCAGTTGCAGTATAATCAGACGCAGCCAATGCCGTGCCATTTGATGTTGCATAACTGACTGTAACTCTTCCAGTGCTGGCCCTGGAAAGGGTGACAGCGTAGGAAGCATTTTGAGGAGCCGTGAGGCCTTCAACAATTATTTGACTTCTGGGATTGATACTAATTGTAGGTACTTCAACATTACCAAAATCAACTTTCGTCGCCGCTTCTCCTGCCTTGAGGGTGATGGCATGGGGTATTGTGGGCGAGGTCTGAATCCAGCCTGGTTTAAGTACTTCACGTACGATATATTCACCCATGCCCAAACCTGTGAATCTGTAACTTCCATCATCTGCCGTGACCGTTGATAGCTCCCAAGGATCCAATACGCCGTTGTTGACACTATCAATATAAATGGTCCAGCCTCCCATGCCTTTTTCCCCTAGATCCCAAATGCCATTAGCATTAAGATCATTCCATTTGCTGCCTTCAATACTTGCAAGTGGAATGGAGACGCCTGCTCGCAGATCCTCAAAGCCGGTGTTTTCAGCCGTTATTTGAGCTGCCACCTTGGCTCCATTCAAGAACAGTTTATCACCTGTCATCAGGAAATCAAAGACCGCACCATTTAAAAAAGCACCTTCTGGTATATCAAACTCTCGTGCCAATGCGAAAGCCTGCGCCACGGCGTCAGGATTTTCTCTCGCTAGAGTTTCTAGCGATGTTAATTCCTTGGGGAAAGGCTTAGGCTGGGGGTCAGGAACCGGCTGGATCACGACATCATCGATCGGAGCAATCAATATCGCAGCCAAGCCTATCTGAAACAGTGATTCGCCACTCTTAACTCTCCAGCTATCGGCAAAAGTTGTATGTATTGTTGCAGCAGATGGGTTGGCGCCCAAGTCAGTACCATCACGTAGAGCAAAGTCATTGCTCACATCGCCATCGCCATTGCCTAATAGCCCTTGCAGTGAGCCGGCCCGATCGTCAGCAGGATTGACAAAGACGTCAATATAGCTTCCATTGTCAGAGGCGATCACAACGTCATTGTCATCAGCAGTGGCAAAATTTCCATCTAAACCTGCATAGGTAAAGGTATATTGATTGCCTGAGCGATATATTTTTGTATTACCCAAGAAAGCGCTATTACCACTTGCCAGATTCAGCGTCACTCCGTCAACCCTGATCTCGTCGCCAATGGCGAGCTCTGAGTCATAGATAAAAGTCTTTCCGTCTATTCTAAAGCTAACGGCCGTATTGACAGATACTGGATATGTAAACCAAGGCTTTTGACGGGTTTGCACTTCAAATTCATCACGCGTTGATTCGACAAGAATAAAATCACCAATTTCTTGAAGATCGTAAGGTTTTCCGTCAAATGTATAAAGATGGACGTCTCCCCAGCCATGCCCTTGGCCCACCACAGGTCTAGCCGTCATGAAGATTGAGAAGTCTTGGCCTGTTGCAACGGGGACTGACCCTAATGTTCCATTGACGTAGACATCAAAGCTTGTATCCAATGGCGAAAAGAATGCCGGGAGATAGAATTGTTCAATATACTCAATAGCACCAGCACCAACGATCAAGTCTGCAGTGCTGGTCGTGGCATCGGTCCCAATAAATTTAATAGGCGCATTAACTGCATTGTAAACATTTCCAGTCGTCGTTCCCCTTAAATAAAGATCTAAGTTTGCAGAGGTACTCGTTGCATTAGGCAATCCCGTCCACACGAGTGTAACTTTAGCATCAGAAAATGGATTTCGAGACATCCTGCCAAGGTTCGATGTAAAGCCGCGGAATGTATCTTCTGCAACTAGATAGCGAAGGGACAGATTCCCGAAGCTGGCATTTCCCAGTGTGTTCGCAAATGTCCATGCACCTACAAAGTTCGCGACATTAGTTGGCGCCCAAACTCCTGAGCTCGACGTATGAATAAGCAGACCCTTCTCTGTGGAGTCCAGTGTTCTAATGCTGGTATCGTTGATGGCGGGAAGGTATGGAGCTACGCTATTTAATCCGCCAAATGTGCTGCCTGGTATTGCTGCATATGGAATGTTGGTGCTCCAAGTTGCCGAAAACAAGATATCTTTAAATCGCGCCCTGAACCTAGGAGCGCTTATTGACGAAGGCGCGGTCTTCACATTTTCATAGAGGAAATTATCCTTGTTGTCCTGAGCCAGAAGGAGGTTTTGAGACCACAGCAAGTCTCCGGAAAACAAGGCCATGACTGAGAGAAAGCCAAATTTTCTCTATGCTGTAATTTAAACTCCTGCAGGTCAATGAGCATAAATGCTCAATCGGCCGCGACGGTTGGCGGCGATTCGGCCTGCCCATCCAGCTCAGTCGGGGCGATCGCAGGCACCCGATCCCATCGGCTGCGAGGGGGGAGCATGGCTGACACCCGTCGCCCTCGAGCCCAGAGTTCTGCCTGTCTGTGCTTGAACAACGCAGGACCAGGCGGGAGTGTTCTCTGTCCTGGTGCCGGGTCACGATTTCCCAACAGCTTGTTCAGGGGACTGGGTTTGGGCTGGATGGATCGCGCGCCTTGGCGTGATCCATCCGGCTCAACAGCGGTCCTCCCGAGCTGTGATCGCGTCGTTTTCGTCGTCGCCAGGGGTGGCAATGAGACGCTGTGGATAGATAGAAGAGGTCGCCAAGCGCTCCTCGAGATCAGCTGCTGCTCGCGGCAGCTCCAGAGGAGCGAGGCGCTGCAGCCCCCGATCCGAGGGCCCGGGGCTGACCAGGTCCACGAAAACGATCGCCCTCTACCAGCTCCCAGGACTGTGTCAACGTCCAGCCTCGGCGATTGATGTCGGTCGCCTGTGGCGATCGCCGCGGCCCGCGCCCTGGCTCTCGGGCACTTTGAGAAAATCCTGCCATGGCACCATGGCCCAGCGAATCTTGACTTGTCCTTTAGGGAGCCTCTGGAAAAGTCCTTGCTCAGCCCTGGTAAACCGCCGAGATCCCAGGTTGGGCCATCTGCACTCCCGGCGGAGGTTGGGTTATCCAGAGCCTCCTGAGCTGCTCGGAAGTGTTGTCACGCCGAAATTGGGTGAATCTCGCAGATCACTGATCAGAGACCATCGGCAGCAGCGTTTGTTCAGGCGGTCTGGGCCAGCCGTTCGCGGAAATAGGCGATGGTGGCGTCGAGTCCCTCGGCCAGGGGAATCTGCGGCTCCCAGCCCAATTCCTGGCGGGCCAGGTCGATCACGGGCTGACGTTGCAGCGGATCATCCTGAGGCAGGGGCAGACAAACCATCGCGAGCTCGGGATTGATGCGTTCTCTTACCAGTTCGGCCAACTGCCGGATCGTAAACTCACCCGGGTTCCCGATATTGATAGGGCCAGTGTGCCCCCCATTCATCAATCTTATCATTCCTTCTATTAGGTCGTCAACATAACAGAAGGAGCGCGTCTGACTGCCGTCTCCGTAAAGAGTGAGCGGTTGCCCCTGCAGGGCTTGAACAATAAAGTTGCTGACAACACGTCCGTCGTCCGGCAACATACGAGGTCCGTAGGTGTTAAAGATGCGCATGACGCGGATCTCAGTTCCATGCATGCGCTGATAATCGAAGCACAGGGTTTCGGCAATTCTTTTACCTTCGTCGTAGCAGGAGCGAATCCCAATCGTATTGACGCATCCACGATAGCTTTCGGGCTGGGGATGGACTTCAGGATCGCCATAAACTTCACTCGTGCTAGCTAGCAGAAGACGGGCGCCGACACGGCGAGCTAGTCCCAGCATGTTGTAGGTGCCAAGAAAACTCGTTTTGGCCGTCTTAATGGGGTTGAACTGATAGTGAACCGGTGAGGCTGGACAGGCGAGATGCCAGATCCGATCCACCTCTAGCCGGATCGGTTCGGTCACATCATGCCGAATCAGCTCGAAACTTGGATGGCCGATCCAGTGGCGGATGTTCTGCTTGCCGCCTGTGTAGTAGTTGTCGAGACAGATAACCTCTTCGCCGGCCTGCATCAACCGGTCGATCAGGTGGGAGCCAAGGAAGCCGGCGCCACCGGTCACCAGATTTCGATGTCGCATCGGACTCGCAGCCATGACTCAACCCTCCCCGACGCGCCACACTTTCAGACCCGCCGCTCGGGCTGCGGCGGCATCGGCAACGGCCCGAGCATCGAACAGCCAGGCAGGACGTCGCATCACCGCGGCGATCTCCGACCAATTGATGGTGCCATAGTCGCGCCATTCGGTGAGGATCAGCACGGCATCAGCGCCAGCGGCGGCATCGATCGGTGTTGCAGCCGGCAGCCAACAACCATCGGTGGCAAGGCCGATGACCTGGCCGGGCTGAACGGGTTCATGCCCAAGATCCTGGGCGATCTGCTCGTGATTCACTTTGGGATCAACGATCGCCAGTTCGGCGCCTTCTTCGATCAGATCACGGCAAATCTGGATCGCCGGCGACTCGCGCGTGTCATTGGTATCGGCCTTGAAGGCAAACCCCAGCACAGCAATTCGTTTACCGCTTACCGTCCCGAATAAACTCTTGACGACCAAGCGAGAAATGCGTCGCTGCTGCCAGGAGTTGAGATTGACAACATTTTCCCAATAGTTTGCAACCTCTTCGAGACCGTAATGCCTGCAGAGATAAACGAGATTGAGGATGTCCTTCTGGAAGCAGCTGCCGCCAAAGCCGGGTCCCGCCTGAAGAAAGCGGGGGCCGATGCGGCTGTCGGTGCCGATGGCCCGGCCCACCTCTCGCACATCCGCTCCGGTGGATTCACATAAAGCTGCAATAGCATTGATCGAGGAGATGCGCTGAGCCAAGAACGCATTCGCAGTCAACTTTGACAGCTCACTGCTCCAGATATTGGTGCGTAAGATGCGATCATTGCTCACCCATTGGCCGTAGACAGAAGCCAGGGCTTCAATCGCCTGGTCGTCGTCTCCGCCGATCAGCACCCGATCCGGATGCTCCAGATCCGGAATAGCCGTACCCTCCGCCAGGAACTCCGGGTTGGACAACACGCTGAAGGTCTTGCTGCCCTGGGCGGAGGCGAGAATCACCTTCACCGCCTCAGCCGTGCGCACCGGGAGAGTGCTCTTCTCCACCACGATGGTGTGTCCGGTGGCCGCTGCGGCCACCTGGCGGGCCGAGGCCTCAATCCAGCGCAGGTCACTGGCCTGGCCAGCACCAACGCCGCGGGTTTTGGTGGGGGTGTTCACGGAGAGGAACACCATGTCTGCCGCGGCGATTGCCCCGTCCACCTCGGTGCTGAAGTGCAGGTTGCGCCCGCGGGTGCGATCCACCACCGCATCGAGGCCAGGTTCGTAGACCGGCAGGCAGCTCAGATCCTGGGCGTTCCAAGCGGCGATGCGCTTGTCGTTGATGTCGACCACGGTCACCTGGATGCTGGGACAACGGTCGGCGATCACCGCCATGGTTGGACCTCCGACGTAGCCAGCCCCGATGCAACAGATGGATCGGATCGGCGGGGGCTCGGCGGGCATTACGGCCGGGGACAGGTTCGTGCGACATTAACCGCCCTTGGGACGCATCCAGAGCAATCCGTCCCAGCTGGCCGGCTGCCCTTCTCAAGGAGTTGTCGGAGGCTGGGGCCAAGGCTGGGCTGCTCCCTCCGCCTGGCGTTCAGCGGCTGGCGTGCGGAGCCACCGGCGCGGCCAGCGCTGGCGATCCGCACGCTTCAAGGACGCTCGGCATCCAGCCGCTGCTGACGCAGTTCCGCCAGACGCCGTCCCAGCTCCGGCCCAGGTGCCTGACCCAAGGCGAGCAGCTCGCGAGCGGCCACCGGCGACCGCAGCCGGCGCCAGCGCAACCACCAGCGCAACAGCGGCCGCCGCGGCTCGAGCCCGCAGGCGAGGGCCAGGGGAACGGCTTCGGGAACCCAACCATGCTCCTCCAGCAGGGCGGTCCAGCGGGATGGCGGCCACTGCCACGCCGCCGGTGCCAGCGCCGACAGCCGGCTGCGGAGCTCCAGGAGGCCCGCCAGCAGGTGCTGCTGACGATGGGGTAGTTGCAGGCGTTCCGCCACAGCGATGGGATCGGCCGCTGCGGCGACCAGGGCCGCCAGCGGCGGCAGGCCAGCCCGTGCGGCCCAACGCAGGCGACGCTGCCAGTGATGGTCCTGCTGCAGCGTGGGATCCAGCAGGGCCAACCCGCCCCAGCCCTGCAGCTGCTGCAACGCGGCAGGCCAGGGCTCTCGCTCCAGCAGCAACTCCAGCTCCATCCGCAACCTGGTGCCCAGGGCTGCCGGCGCTCGCCCCGGAGCATCGCCCTGGCGCCACTCCCAAGGCCAGGCGGCCAGGAGGCTCTGGGCGCGGGCCCGATCCGCCTCCCCCAGCTCAAAGCCGAGCCGGCTGGCATAGCGGGCGGCCCGCACGAGCCGAGTCGGGTCATCGCGCAAGCTCTGGGGATGGAGGAAACGGAGCCGCCGCTGGGCCAGGTCGTCGCGGCCCCCGAAGGGATCCAGCAGCGTTGCCCCGTCTCCGTTCAGCACCAACGCCATGGCATTGATGGTCAGGTCGCGACGGGCCAGATCGTCCTCCAGGCAGCCGAAGCGCACCACCGGATTCCCTGCCGCCACGGGATAATGCTCGCGGCGGGCGGTGGCCAGATCCACCAAGACCCCGGCCAGTTCGATCTCCGCGGTTCCATAGGCCCGATGCAGGTGTACGGAGATTGGCTGTTCGGCGTCGGCCCGCTGCAGGGCGGCGGCGAGGCGATGGGCGGCGGCGGGACCCTCATCTCCCTGAGGCTGCTCCACCACCAGGTCGAGATCCGGAAGGTGGCGCCAGGGATCCCGGTGCTGCCGCTGCAGCAGCAGGTCCCGAACCGCTCCGCCCACCAGGGCCAGACGGCTGTGGGGCAGCACCTCGCGGAGGCTGGCGAGCAGCTGCGGCAGCCCGGGGAGCGCCCTCACGGCCAGGGCAGTGTCGAACACGCGCAGGGCCGCGGAAGTCATCGTTCATGATGCCTGTCGAGCCGTCGCTGGGCGGGATGCCCTCTCCATCGGAACCGATCCACAAACAGCAAGCAGCGTCCGGCCGTTCGCGTCGCGGCCTGATTTTGGCGGGGGGGAGCGGCAGTCGCCTGGCGCCGCTGACCACGGCCGTGAGCAAGCAGCTGATGCCGGTCTACGACAAGCCGATGATCTACTACCCGCTCACCACGCTGATGCTGGCGGGGGTGAGGCAGGTGTTGATCATCACCACCCCCCACGACCAGGCCGCCTTTCAGCGGCTGCTGGGGGATGGCCGTCGTTGGGGCATCGAGATCAGCTATGCGGTGCAACCCGAACCCGAAGGACTGGCCCAGGCCTTTCTGATCGGCGCCGAGTTTCTCGATGGCGCACCCGCAGCGCTCGTGCTGGGTGACAATCTCTTCCACGGCCAGGACCTGGTGCCCCAGCTGCAGGCCAGCAACCGCAACGACAGCGGCGCCACCGTGTTCGCTTACCCCGTTCGCGATCCTGAGCGCTACGGCGTGGTGAGTTTCGCGCCCGACGGCCGGGTGCTGGACATCGTCGAGAAACCCAGCCAACCGAAAAGTCGCTATGCCGTGACCGGGTTGTACTTCTATGACGCCAGCGTGGTGGAGAGGGCCCGCCGGGTACAGCCATCAGCCCGCGGAGAGCTGGAGATTACCGATCTCAACCGCCAGTACCTGGAGGACGGACTGTTGCGAGTGGAGCTGATGGGGCGTGGCATGGCGTGGCTCGATACAGGCACCTGCGACTCCCTCCATGACGCCGGTAGCTATATCCGCACCCTGGAACATCGTCAGAGTCTCAAGGTGGGCTGCCCGGAGGAGGTGGCCTGGCGTCAGGGATGGATCGATGACCAGGCCCTGCGGCAATTGGCGGAACCGTTGCGGCGTAGTGGCTATGGGGACTACCTACGACAACTCCTGGAGCTTCCCGATGCAGGTTGAATCGCTCGCTATTCCCGGCTTGCTCCTGCTGACGCCGCAGGTCTTTGCGGACGAGCGCGGCTTCTTCTTTGAAAGCTGGAACGCACCGCGCTTCGCGCAGCTTCTGGCGGCTGATGCCAGCCAAGTCAGCACCGATCTGCAATTTGTGCAGGACAATCACTCCCGTTCCGCCCGGGGTGTGCTGCGGGGTCTGCACTACCAACTGCCACCCCATCCCCAGGGCAAGCTGGTGCGCTGCAGTGCCGGAGAGATCTTTGATGTGGTCGTGGATTTGCGCCGCAGCTCGGCGACGTTTGGCCGCTGGGTCGGCCTGCGGCTCAATGCCGCCCATCACCAACAACTGTGGGTGCCGCCCGGTTTCGCCCATGGCTTCCTGAGCCTGGAGGATGGCAGCGAGGTGCTCTATAAAACAACCGATGTCTGGTATCGGGAGTGCGAACGCTGCCTGCGCTGGGATGACCCCTCCCTGGCCATTGCCTGGCCCCTTGAGGAGCTCGGTGCCGCCAGCGCCCTGAACCTGTCCGACAAGGATGCGGTGGCACCGGGACTGGCGGAGCTGGAGGGCGCTGGAGAGCTGTTCCCATGACCTCGGATCCACAGCCCAGCGCCGTCAGCGGCAGCAGCGTCGGGATGCCCCTCCCGCAGGTGTTGCTCACCGGCGTCTCCGGTCAGCTGGGCCAGGCGCTGTTGGCCAGCTGCCCGGCCAGCATCAGCCTGATCCCGGTCTCCCGGGCGGAGCTGGATCTGGCCGATGCCGGCGCCTGTCAGGAGCTGGTGCGCGCGCTGCGGCCCGACTGGGTGCTCAACGCCGGGGCCTACACAGCGGTGGACCGGGCCGAGGCGGAACCGGAGCTGGCCCAAGCGATTAATGCTGGCGCACCGAGCGCCTTTGCCCAAGCGCTGGCGCCGTTCGGTGGTCGGCTGCTGCAGGTCAGCACCGACTTTGTGTTTGATGGGCGCCAGGGCCATCCGTACCAGCCCGATCAGGCGATGGCTCCCCTGGGGGTCTACGGGAGCAGCAAAGCGGCGGGCGAGCAGGCCGTGCGGCGGATTCTCGGCGCCGAGCAGGCCACGATTCTGCGCACCAGTTGGGTCTACGGGCCGGTGGGTCGCAACTTTTGCCTGACGATGCTGCGGCTGCATCGCCAGCGCGCTGCCAGCGGCGAACCGCTCGGGGTGGTAGCCGATCAGGTGGGCTGCCCCACCGCCACCCATACCCTGGCCGCCGCCTGCTGGGCGGTGATTGAGGGCCGTCTCAGCGGCACGCTGCACTGGAGCGACTGCGGTGCCGCCAGCTGGTACGACTTCGCCGTGGCGATCGGTGAGCTGGGGGTGGCGGCCGGCCTGCTGGAGCGGGCCGCAGCGGTGCGACCCCTGACGACCGCCGAATACCCCACCGCCGCCCAGCGCCCCAGCTACTCGCTGCTGGAGACCAGCTCCACCCGGCAGCTCCTCGGCCTGGAGCCCTGCCATTGGCGCCAAGCCCTGGCCCGGGTGCTGGAGCAACTCACGAGCCTGGGAGGCGTTCGGCCGCAGTGACAGACTGGTTGGGGCGCCGGGGTTCACCGTCAGCGTGCGCGTCACCTCCGGG
>CAYOCW010000013.1:20205-25908 GCA_964402615.1 uncultured Cyanobium sp.
GACCAACCTGCTGGCCGATGGTGTGCAACGGGTGCTGGTGACCGGCGGGGCAGGCTTCATCGGCGGGGCCGTGGTGCGGCGGCTGCTGCGCGACAGCACGGCCACCGTCTTCAATCTGGACAAATGCGGCTATGCCAGTGATTGCAGCGGCATCGAGGCCGTGCTGGCAGACCATCCGAGCGGGAGCGCAACCGCACAAGCCCGCCATCAGCTGCTGAAGCTGGACCTGGTGGATGAGGCGGCGACGGCAGCGGCAGTGCGCCAGGCCGACCCGGATCTGGTGATGCACCTGGCAGCCGAGAGCCATGTGGATCGCTCCATTGATGGCCCGGGAGCTTTCATCAGCAGCAACATCAACGGCACCTATGCGCTGCTCCAGGCGGTGCGGCTGCATTTTGAAGCGTTGCCAGCGGAGCGGCAGGCCCGTTTTCGCTTCCATCACATCAGCACCGATGAGGTGTTCGGCTCCCTGGGTGCCGAAGGGCGCTTCAACGAAACCACCCCCTACGACCCGCGCAGTCCCTACTCCGCCAGCAAGGCCGCCAGCGACCATCTGGTGCAGGCCTGGCACCATACCTTCGGTCTGCCGGTACTGCTGACCAACTGCAGCAACAACTATGGCCCCTGGCAGTTCCCCGAGAAGCTGATCCCCGTGGTGATCCTCAAGGCGGTGGCGGACGACCCGATTCCCCTGTACGGGGATGGGGCGAATGTGCGCGATTGGCTGTTCGTGGAAGACCATGTGGATGCGCTGCTGCTGGTGGCACGCAATGGTCTGCCCGGCCGCGGTTACTGCGTGGGTGGGCACGGCGAGCGCAGCAACAAGGAGCTGGTGGAGATGCTCTGCGCCTGTCTCGATCGGCTGCGGCCGACCGGTGCCCCCCACGCGCGTCTGATCACCCTGGTGCGCGACCGCCCCGGCCATGACCGCCGCTACGCCATTGATCCCAGCCGCATCAGCACCGAGCTGGGCTGGCAACCGCGCCACGATCTCGAGCAAGGGATTGAAACCACAGTGCGTTGGTACCTGAGCCATCTCGATTGGTGCCGGCAGATGCAGATCCGGTCTGGCTATGGCGGCGAACGTCTAGGCTAAGCTCTCAGCCCGAATCATAGCCAGATGTCCAGGAAGTCAACCACATCGGTCCACCGATAGATCCTCAAGAAAACCCTTCACACCCCAGCGGCCTCGCACTCCATGCGCAAAATCTTTAATTTTCCCAAGAAGATCTGGGCATATTTAAAGAAAAAACTATTCGTCCTTTTTTATTTTATTGCGGCTCTTGTTGAGTATTGGTTTGCGCCCATGGGCGCTCGGGGTGGAATTAGATCACGCCTTCGTGAGCTACCAGCTGAGTCCGATCAAGAAGGCGTTAATCAACCCAGGAAAATCGCACTATTTGTGGGTTTTACACCTCGCCTCACGCTATCCAACAAGGCCTACATAAAGACACTGAGAGCGGCTGGTTTTGCTCTTGTTTATCTCAGTAACTGCCCCCTTGATGCGTCGGCTCGCCAAGACATCGGAAACCTCGCCTGGCGTTTGTTCGAACGCCATAATCTAGGTCGGGATGTTGGCGCCTACCGTGACGGTGTGCTATGGCTTGAGCAGCAAGGACTACTCACAGGTTGCGAGATTCTGCTGATTGCCAACGATTCCATGCAGTTTCTACCAGGCGGTTACGCCGATGCCCTAGTCCAAGCACTCCAGGATTTCGAATCCTCCTCTGACGTGGGACTATTCAGCCATATTTCCCAATCCCATGATGCCCACTATCAGTCCTATTTTCAGGCCTTGAAGCGCCCCATCTTCAGTTCGAGGCTATTTCTGGATTTCTGGCGTAATTATCTGCCCCTCAGCCATCGAGGTCATTGCATATTCAAGGGGGAAATTGCCCTGTCTGCCCAAGTCTATCGGAAATTTCACAACGTCCGCGTTCTCTACACAAGTGAAGCCCTCCAGGCAACTCTCGAGAATCTCCAATCTCAACATGGTGACATCTCCGCCGGGGAGATTTTGCGGTTGATGCCGTCTCCTGCACGCACCGTTCAACGGCGCAAGGTTGGCTACTGTCTTGACCAGATTCTTCAGCAAAGTACTTCTAGAGAAACCTTGGCCGGCTGGCAGCTTTACTGCCTAGCAGATGTCATCGAGAATAACAACCCTAGCCATGTAGCTGCATTCCTTTATCCAATCTATCTTCACTGCCCGCTGGTCAAGCAAGATCTGTGCGTGGCGGGTAGTTTTACCATCGCCCAGGCGCTCTCTCTGTTTCGCGAAGCGCTGACGGCATCGGCCCAGAGCAGCAAAGAAGAAATCGATGTTGAAGCTCATGTCAAAGAATTTAGCAAACTCCTGTACGCCAAGGGAACCCCACTGAGCTATATTAGCAAGGCCCAAGAATCGGCACTAAAAGGTATTACTGGTGGTTTTGTCTACTCAGCCACCTACGATGGAAACCTCTGAGCCTCAAGCGCTACGGCCGCGAAGCCTATATGTGGTTACGATCAACTACCACTGCAGTGAGCTGATCGCAGATCTGTTCCAGGCCTTCCTCGCCTGGGGCGACCCCGATCTCCAGCTGGTCATCGTGGACAACTCCCCTCACGACCCTGGCCTGGACGGCTTGGCGGAGCGGCCGGGCGTCAGCCTGCTGCGGGCTGACGCCAACCTCGGCTTTGGGGCAGGCTGCAATCTCGGTCTGGCCCATGTCCAGGCTCAGGACCCGGACGCCATCGTTTGGTTGTTAAATCCCGATGCCCGGCTGCTGCCCGGAGCCATCGCCACGGTGCGCCAAGCCCTGGCGGAAGCACCCCGGCCCGCCGTACTGGGCACGCGCATCTGCAACCTGGAAGGCCGCATCTGGTTTGACCGGGGGCGCTTCGATCCCTGGCTGGGGCGGCTGCAGCATCGCCCGGCGGCGCGCCGTTCCAAGCCAGTGCCGCCAGCCGCTGCTAGCCCCGACAGGTCGACCGTGGGGGGGATCGCCACAGACGCGGTGCCGCTGAGCGAACCGAGCGACTGGCTCTCCGGCTGCAGCCTGATCCTCGACCTCGAGGCCTTGAATCCGCCGCCGCGCTTCGATCCCCAGATGTTCCTCGACTACGAGGACGCCGAGCTCTGCCTGCGGCTGGCCCGACAAGGCCATCCCGCCCGCGTCACCCGTGCCGTGCTGGTGGAGCATGCCGTGTCGGCGATCACGGCACGGGTACCGCGGGCCAAGTACCGCCACGCCACCTTCAGCAAGCTCTACTTGCTGCACCATCACGCCACGGCCCTGGCCCTGGGGCTGAATCTGCTCTACTTCAGTCTGCGCCCCCTGCTGCTGCTGCCCAAGGACCGGGCACAGGCCCAGGGGCGCTGGGCGGGCTTGGCGGATTACCTGCGCTGGCAGCTCCGCCGCTGGCGCGGTGATCGCCAGCTGCGACACCCGCGCACCCGCTTTACCGTTTCATCCTGAGGAACCGACGCAGCAGGGCCAGCAGGGTGGCCGGCTTAGCAGCGGTGGGGCAATAGCGCCAGATGATGTAAAGCAAGGGGGGCAGATACAAGTGCGATTTGGGGTGACCCAGGGTCCAGATCAGCCCCTGAACACTGCCGAGCGGCAGTCGCTTCTGCTTGGGCGAGAAGTCGTTGAGCAGCACCAGCCGCGGGGTCACCCAGGCGGGAATGCCGCTGGCCGCGGCCCGCATCACCAACTCGGAATCGGCGTGGTAGTGGGGCAGCATGCGGTCGTTGAACAGACCGATCTGGCGCAGCACGCTGTGATGCCACAGCACCCCGTTGCCGGGCAGGGCATCGACCCGCAGCACGGGGCTGGTGGCCACGTCGACCGGGCGCTGGTCGTTGCGCTGGCCATGCTGGCCGAGCCGCAGCAGCTCTGCGCTTCCCCAGCTGGTGAACGTGCCGAGGGACCAAATCTGCTCCGGGTCCTCCAGGAGGTTGATCTGACTGCCGAGGATGCGACAGCCGTGCGCCTCGGCGATGGTCAGCAGCCGCTCGATGTGGTCCGGTGCGATCACCGCATCGTCGTTGATCGTCAGCAGCCAGTCGCTGCCCTGGGCCAGGGCCTGGCGCAGACCGCGGTTGGTCGCCCCGGCCCAGTACGCATCATCCCCGGCGGCCAGCACCTGCACCTGGGGGTAGGCGGCGTGGATGGCGGTGGTGGTGCCATCGCTGGAGTTGGAATCCACCACCACAATCCTGACATTCGGATAGGTTTGGCCGACCAACTGCGCGAGACAGCGCAAGGTCAGTTCACGCCGGTTGCGCACCGGCACTACCACCGTCAACGGCGGCAGTGCCGCGGAGCCGTTCTGCCAAGGCCGATTCATCCCTGCCGCCGCCAGCGCGGGTAGGGGGTCAGTGGGGATCACCATGGAGGGGCTGAATCGGCGCCAGGCGAGGATCGAGGATCTTGGCGCCCATGCCAGGGAACCTCACAGCGATCGAGACCTTCTCACCACTGCCGAACAGGTGGGTGACCTCACCCTCCCCGAAGGCGCTGTGCAGCAGTCGATCGCCCACCGCCCAGGACCGGCCGCCAGCGGAGCGGCGCCGCACGGCATTGGCGGGCTGGGCTGCAGCCCCCCCCGCGGCGATCTGGCGCGACTCGGGCCGATCCACCCGGGTGAGCCGATCCAGGCGTTGCTCCCTGCGCAAGGCTGCCCCGCCGTTGCGGGGTAGATCCCCTTGCAGCAACTGCGGCGGCAGTTCCGACAGGAACACCGACGGCACCGCTGGCTCCCGCATGCCTCCCCACAGGCGCCGCTCACTGGCATGGCTGAGGAACAGCTGCTCCTTGGCGCGCGTGATGCCCACGTAGCACAGGCGCCGTTCCTCCTCCAGAGCCGCCGGATCTTCCAGCGATCGGTAGCTGGGGAACAGCCCCTGCTCCAGACCCACCAGGAACACGACGGGAAACTCCAGCCCTTTGCTGGCATGGAGCGTCATCAGGGTGATCCGGTCGATGGCGGTGTCTTTGTCGTCGGCATCGCTGGCGAGGGCGGCGCCGGCGAGGAATCCCTCCAGCGATCCCTCCTCGTTTTCCTCTTGATACTGCAGCGCGGCATTGACCAACTCCTGGAGGTTGCGGCGTCGTTCTTCCGCCTCATCGGTGCCGGCCTGGATCAGTTCGGCCAGGTAGCCGCTCTGCTCCATCACCCGCTGCACCAGCTCCGCCGGGGGAGCGTCGTTCTGGCGCTGCTGCAGATCGGCGATCAACTCGCCAAACTGCAACAGGCCACGGGCGGAGCGGCCGCCCAGGGAGCGCACCGATTCCGGATCGCTGATCAGTTCCCACAGGGGCACACCCAGCTGATTGGCCGCATCGGTGAGCCGTTCCACCGTGGTCTTGCCGATGCCGCGGCGGGGCACGTTCAGGACCCGCAGCAGGCTGACGCTATCGGCCGGGTTGACGAGCAGGCGCAGATAGGCCAGCACATCTTTGATTTCGCGGCGATCGTAGAAGCGCAGGCCGCCCACCACCAGGTAGGGGATGCCCCAGCGCACCAGCGATTCCTCCATCGCCCGGCTCTGGGCGTTGGTGCGGTACAGCACCGCCATGTCGCCCCAGCCAAGCTCCGGATGGGCCGCCTCGAGCATGCGCATGCGATGCACGGCCGCCTCGGCTTCGGCGATCTCGTCATCGCAGCGGGTGAGGAGGATCGGCTCCCCCTCGCCGCGGGTGGGGCGCAGCACCT
>CAYOCW010000014.1:0-25896 GCA_964402615.1 uncultured Cyanobium sp.
AAGGTGGGGCCCGACTACCTCGATCCCCAGCTGCTGGCCGCCGTGGCGGGCCGGCCCTGCCGCAACCTCGACACGCTGCTTTGCGGCCCGGAGTGGGTGCGGCGCAGCTTCCGCTGGCATGGCAGCCGCGCCCAGCAGGTGCTGGTGGAGGGGGTGATGGGCCTGTTCGACGGCCGCGGGCCCAGCAGCGACGGCAGTTCGGCCGAGGTGGCAGCCCTGCTGGGCCTTCCCGTGGTGCTGGTGGTGGAGGCCTCGCGCCAGGCGGGTTCCCTGGCGGCGCTGGTGCGGGGCTTCCGCGACCACGGACCACCGGCCGTGCAACTCGCCGGGGTGGTGCTCAACCGGGTGGGCAGCGAGCGCCATCAGGCCCTGCTGCGGGAAGCCCTGCAGGCCATCGCCGTGCCGCTGCTGGGGGTGCTGCCCCAGCACGCCGCCCTGGAGCTGCCCTCGCGCCACCTGGGCCTGCTGCCACCCGAGGAATTGGCGGATCTGGGCGAACGGCGGCGCCTCTGGAGCCAGCTGGCCGCGCGCCATCTCGACCTGGAGCGCCTGGGGCCGCTGCTGGCACCGCCCGCGCCCGAGCTGGCGGGCACGCCGGATCCGCTTCATTGGACCCTGGCCCAGGCGGCTCCCGAGCCGGCAGGGCTTGGCGGCGGGCATCCGGTTGATTGGCCGAGGGTGCTGGATTCCACCCGGGCGACGGTGGACGACGCTCAGCGCCGCGACCGGACCCTGGAAGCCCTGGCAGCGCCCGCAGCGGCCGGCGCCCGCGGCGGCCGAGCGCCGCTCACGGTGGCGATCGCCAGCGACCGGGCCTTTCACTTCCGCTATCCGGAAGCCGAGGAGCTGTTGCGGGCCGTGGGGCTGGTGGCGCAGGCCTGGAGTCCGTTGGCCGATGAGCCGCTGCCGCCGGGCTGTCGGGCGGTGATCCTGCCGGGGGGCTACCCGGAACTGCATGCCGCCCAGCTGGCGAGGAGCCGCCGCAGCCTGGGGGATCTGGTGGCGGCTGCAGCGGTGGGATTGCCGATCCTGGCCGAATGCGGCGGGCTGTTGCTGCTGGGCCAGCAGCTGCACGACGCCGCTGATCAGCCCCAGCCGATGGCCGGCCTGCTGCCCTGCAGCGCCCGCCGCGGCAGCCTCAGCCTCGGCTACCGCCAGGCCCAGGCGATCGCCGATGGCCTGCTGGTGCGCCGCGGTGAGACCTTGATGGGCCATGAATTCCACCGCTGGCAGCTGCTGCCCGAGAGTGCGCCGACCTGGAACGACCCGGAGGCGACGGCAAGCCACCGCCTCGAACCGATGACAGCGGCGCGGCGGTTGTGGCAGCTTGAGGGTTGGGGTTCACCACGGAGAACCGAGGGATGGACGACCACCCGCATCCACGCGACATGGCTGCATCTCCACTGGGCTGGCTGTCCGGTGATTCCTTGGCGGCTGGCCGCCGCTTCCGCCAGCGCCGCGCCGCTGCCGAGGAACGCCGCTTCGTGCTTCCCCAGGAGCCCCGGCCGACGCACCTGAACGAACGCTGGCGCCTGATCGTGCGCGGCCGGGTGCAGGGGGTGGGCTATCGCTTCAGCTGCCAGCGCCAGGCCGAGCAGCTGGGGCTGAGCGGCTGGGTGCGCAACCGCTCCGATGGCACGGTGGAGGTGGAGGCGGAGGGCCCGGTGCAACTGCTGGGGGAACTGCAGATGTGGTGCGCCCGCGGCCCTCAGGGGGCGGAGGTGAGCGGTGTGACCAGCCATGTGATTCCCTGCAACGGCTCGGACTGGTTCGAGATCCGCCGCTGAGGGCAGCCCCGGCCGGCTCGCAGGCCCGGCAGGGTGGCTTTCAACAAGGACTCGATGCAGCCGGGGCTGCTGGTCAACTGCAGCTGGATGCGCGCCCGAGAGTCCAGGCGTGGGCCGCGCTGATCACCCGCAGGCGGCCAGAGGGCAGGAAGTCCCTGCTGGAGGTCCACGCAGCCCTGGGACGCCCGGACTCTGCGCCCAAGAAAGGCTCGCCCCAGGGGGGGGCGAGCCCTAAAGCGGCCATGGCGATCGGATTCGTCTGCCCCGAGGTGAGGCCGCGGCAAACGACTGCCGCCGCTGAAGGCTGTTGCACGGCTGCGGCTGTGGCCGATCGGCACCAGCGAGCGGGGGGCGGGCCGATCGGGCGCGAGGCCGGCCTTCAGCTGGCTTGAGAACCTTTGATGCGCGACCGCAGGCGGCGGCTGCAGCCAAAGGCGGCGGCTAGAGCCGCGATCGGCAAGGGACCGGGGACGCTCGCCGCCTCGAGAGCGTCGATATTCTCGGTGCCGATTTCATAGCCATAGGAGTTGAAGTAGGCCTGCAGATCCAAGGCGGTGTTCCAGGTGCGGCCACCAAAATGAAGGAACTGAGCGGCATTGGCGGTGCCATCCCAGGTCCAGATCTCACCGCCGTCAAAGTTGTCGACGGGTTGAATGCTAAATATAATATTTTCTCCGTACATCATCAGCGCATCTAGATCCATGACCGCCTCTAAGTCAGGGCGGCCAATCGCATTGGCGATCGCCTGCCGACTGTAGATCACTTGGTTTGTATCGGCATTAATCACCGACGCCGATGCTCCTGCCCATGTATCCAGGACTGGCGAGAAGCGATTGCCATCCCATGCCGCATCTGGCCCCCAAACCTCAAGACCATTGAGATCAAACGGGGAGGGGGGATTGCCGATCGGTGGCGGCGTTTTGATCGTTTGATTCGTAGCCCAAAGATTGATCGCGCCATTTGGTCGAATCGCAAAGATCGAATTCTGATGCATGTCGCCCTCCAATGACAGCAGCAGATTGGTATTATTAGTGATGACGTTCCAGTACAAAGCATCCCCCATATTGGCAATGGCATCAACCTCAACGCCGTAATTGTGGATATTGGCCGTTCCGCCAAGCCCATCCCAGATCAGGGACTGACCAGGTACATTATTGCCAGCAAAGTTGCTGTTCGGTTTGGTCGTAAACTCCTTACCTGGGACAACGTTCGCTCTTGGCAAGTCGAAGCCTGGTCTCGGGGAGACGAACGGGCCAGGCGGCGTGGGAACGCCATAGTTGACATTGGCGGCGATAGCGCTCCCCGTAGGGACAGCGATGCTCACGAAGGCGGCAAACAGCCAGAGCTTGACTGACCGAATGGACATGAAGTTGATCTTGCCAAGACCCTTGAGCTGAATTTCTCCTGTATGTCGTGGAGTCATGAGGATTAATTAATGCAGAGGATGAATGAGTTCTTCGGCGGAAAGTGCTTCACCAGGATACTAGGTTAAGCTGCACTGCCTACGCCTCAGAGAGATCCAGGCAGCTCACCAGAAGCGTTGAAGCTGAGGTCGCCCCGGCTGACGCCGCGGCTCACGGCGGCCGAACCGGCTTGCCACCGAGATAAAAAACTGCCCCCACAGAGGGTGAGGGCAGTCGTAGCAGCCTCACGGGGTGTGGCGTGGCAGCGATCAGGCCATGCGGAAGGCCTTCACACGCCGGCGCAGCTTGCGGGTGAAGCCGAAGGCGGCACCGGCACTCAGAAGGGGCAGCGGGCCGGGAACTTGGCGGAAGGTGTTCTGATAGGCGTCGATATTTCCTCCATTGACAAACGTTCCAGGATTTGCCGTATCACGGATGTAAAGCTCACTGAGGTTATTTGTGGGCCAGATGTTATAGTGGACATCCGTAATACCGTTGAATGGATCATACTTCAATGTATGGAGTAGGTTGGTTTTGTTGCCATTGCCATCAGTAGCCCAGATTTCCTTGGTCGCCCAGGCATCGCCACCCGTGCTTGCACCGAGGCTCACATCCCAGAAAACGGGGAAGCGGGGAACTGCCGTGGGATCGATCTTGATCAAGTAATCGAACACACTAGCGCCATTACCTGGATTGAGGTTGGGGTTGAAATCAACATCGACAAACCACTGGTCATAAAGACTGAGGCCAGGAGGGGGATTGTCTGCATAGCGGAATTCAATATCACCTCGTCCCGTAGTAGGAAGATTCAGAAACTTGACCAACTTGTCGCTGGCGGGATTGCTGGAATACCAAACGTCAGTTTGGCAAACATTTGGCGGCATGCCAGAGCCGCCAAATGAGCAGCTAAATGCTTGCGCTTGCCCGCCGTAGAGCACGGTGGCACCACCCACGAGGGCGGTGGCGGCCAGGGCAACGCTGGGCACGGATTTGCGGAAGCGGCTCCCAAGTGGGGACAAGGCTGTGCTGGGTGAAGGCATGATCAATCAATGCAGAGAACAAGCGTGCGGCTTGAAACAAGCCACTCGTCAGAACACTAGGCGAAACTGATTAGTCAGCATCATGCAGTGTCGCTGCAGTGAAGTAGAGAGATGCATCAAAATGCAGCATGATGGTGCAACCAAGCTGCGGCCCGAGGCGCCCTGTAGGCAGGCTGCAGAGCGACGGCCGCCTCGACGCGGCTCTTCCCCCAAAACCATGGTCGGCGAGGGCCGTCACGGCGAAAGCCCCGGGGATGCGCTGCAGCGGACGCCAGCCCCAGCGGGGCCGACCACCCATCAACTAGATTTGATTCATTCTCAATGGTGGAGCCCATGTCCTCGGTCGCGATGGCGCCGCCGATCGACGGGTTGGGAATCGATCGAGCCCAATCCCTGCTGCGCGTGCTCGCCGAGCCGATCCGGTTGCAGCTGGTGCTGGCCCTGGCCCACGGCGAGCGCTGCGTCTGCGAGCTTACCGCTGAGCTCCAGATGGCCCAGCCGAAACTGTCCTTTCACCTCAAAGTGATGAAGGAGGCGGGCCTGATCACCGCCCGCCAGCAAGGCCGCTGGGTGTATTACCAACTCCAGCCCGAGCTGCTGATGGCCCTGGGCGACTGGCTCAGCCAGCTCTGCGACGGCTGCCAGCGTTCGGCAGCGGCGTGCCGCTGAGCTCGCCGCCCGGCTGTCGGCTGCGGACAACGGCTGATCCAGCTATCCTGCGCTGAACATGGCCCTGTATGGCAATGGCTGGGATGACGCCTGAACAGCTGCAGGCCTTCCCGCTCTACAAGTCTCTGAGCCTGGAGCAATGCGCTCAGCTTTTAGATCGCCATCTCGAAACCAGTCATGCTGCCGAACAGCTGATTGTGATGCAGCAGGATTGGGGAGAATCGCTCTTCCTGTTGCGCCACGGCATGGCCAAGGTGCGCAGCTTCACCATCGATGGTGACGAGGTGGTGCTGGCCCTGCTGGGCCAAGGCGACACCTTTGGAGAAATGGCAGCCTTTGAAGGCACCAGCCGCTCTGCCGATGTGGTCGCCCTTACCCCTCTGACCGTTGTCAAAATGCGGGCTCGCGCCTTTCGTGATCTGTTGCATCAGCAAGCTGGCTTCGCCATCGCCCTAGCCCAGCTGGAAGCGGCACGTCTTCGGGAGATGAACCGGCGCTTTCTGCTGCAGCGGGCTGATGCAACCATTCGACTTCTGGATGCCTTGGCCTACTTAGCCTGTTGCAGTTCGCCGCAGCGTGATCCACGGGCTCCGATTCCAGCCCTGGCCCAGCGCGAGGTGGGGGTGCTGGCGGGATTGGCGCGGGAGACCGCCTCCCGCGCCCTCAGCAAGCTGCGCCATCGCGGCACGGTCGACGACCGGGATGGCCAGCTGAGAATTGTCGATCTGCAACCCTTGATCCAGCGCGGGCTGCTTCCCCCAGCCGATCGGCCGGCATGAGCCGCTCGGGGGTGTGAGCCGCATCACAGCGGCATCAGAACCGGATCACGGCGCCTGGCCCAGGCGGCTCCGATGATGCCAACAGGCAACAGAGGTGCGCGGACGCGTGCATCGCCTCGTCGGATCCGTCCATGTTTCCAGCATCTCTTCAACCCCGTGCTTTCCGATCTCCGCAGGAGCTCGATGCGGAGAGATTGTCAACAGGCCCTTGCGCTGCAGGGGTGGGGGCCCATTGTCCAAGCAGATGCCGGCATCCTCGCCGCCAGCCTCCTGCCGGCAAACCGGAACCTGTGCCCTGGCGGCTCAGCCGTTTGGGTCATGATCATCGGCATTTCGCTGTGCTGGAGGAATCTGCCGTCATGCCGATCAGGGCGCTTGCCTCGCCAGCGGTCAGGGACTGGCAGTTCGCGCCGTGGTGGTTCGCGCGATGCCTGCGGTTGGCCCTGCTAATCTGCGCGGTCAGCGGCGTCGGTGCCGCCAGCGGCCAGGTGATCCCTGGCGGGCTCGGCACCCGCGTCAACGGCACGGCCCTGGGGCGCTGCGGTCAAGGGGTTTGCACCGTGCAGGGGGGCACCGGCGTCGGCAGCACCCTCTTCCATCGCTTCAGCCAGTTCGATACGCGCAGCGGCATTCAACGGGTCGACCTGGACACCGGCGGCCGTCGCAATGTTGTGGTGGGGGTGAGCCATCCATCCGGCAGCTTCTTTGGCGCGCCGCTGCGTCTCAGCCAGGCCGCAAGCCTGTTCTGGCTGTCTCCCGGGGGCCTTTGGCTCGGCAGCGGCAGCCAGGTCCTCGGCGCCGCCAACCTGTTGCTCAGCACCGCGCCCAGCCTGCGCCTCGGCGGCGGCGAATTCAAGGCCGTGGCTGGCCTGCGGGACGGCCTGGGGCCGCTGATCGATCCCTCGGCCTTCAGCCTCAACGCCCTGTCGCAAGGGGGCCTGCAAGGGGCCGAGCTCGGCGTGGGGGATGGCCCGATCGTGCTGGCGGGGGGGCGCCTCCAGGTGGATCGCCACCTGCTGCTCGACAGTGGCGCTGGAGCGATCCGCAGCCTGCCGGGCACGGTGAGCGACCTGCGGGCCGGGGGCGATCTGCGCCTCAGCGGCGGCGATCTGCTGCTGCGCGGCCTGGCGGGGCAAGCGGGCAGCACGTTGGCGGAGAGCGGCGTTTGGCTGCGAGCGGCGGCGCTGGCGGGCGTTGGTCAAGGGCGTCTGGAGCTGGCCGACACCCAGCTGCGCGGGCCGAGCCTCGGCCTGGAGGGATCCACCATCGTCATGGACAGCGTGGGGCTGCAGGCTGGCGAGCTGCTGGTGCGCAGCGCCGGCTCCCTGCACGCCACAGCCCTGCGGGCCCGGGCGGAGGGCGCTGGCGGCAGCGGCCACCTGCAGCTGACGGCGGCAGCGGCGGCGGCGGGTGCCAGCCTGCGGCTGGAGCGCTCGGAGCTGGAGGGCCAAGCGCTGGTGATCGGCGCCGCGGGCCCCAGCGAATTGCGGCAGGTGCAGGCCCGCTCCGGTCGCGATGGGCAGCCCGGCGGCATCTGGTTGCGCAGCCAGCCCGGGCCGGGGGGCGCCGCCAGCCCGATCGTGCTGGAGCGGGTGGGGCTGCGGGGTGACCCGGTGGTGGTGGTGGCGGCGGGCGACCTGCGGGGCCGCGAACTGGAGGTGGAGGCCGGGGCGCTGTGGCTGAGGGGACAGGCCAGAGAGGCGTCCCCCGGCCATGTCTCGTTGCAGGGAGGCGCGCTGGCGGCTGCGAGCCTCGACCTGCAGGCCGATGCTGATCTTGCGCTCAGGGAGCTGGGCGCCGAGGCGGAAGCGATCCGTCTGGCGGCGACGCAGCGCCTCAGCATCGATCGCAGCCAGCTGCAGGCCACCGGGGCAGCGGGGCGCATTCAAATGGACGCCCTGGCCGCTGCGGGCGCGGCGCCGTCCGGGCGCCTGGAGCTGCAGGCCAGCCAACTCTCCGGCCAGGCGATTGTCGGCCGCGCCGATCAGGCCATCCGCCTGGGGCAGGTGAGCGCCGTGGCCGGAGGGCCGGGCCGACGCGGTTTGGTTCAGCTGGAGACGGCTCCGGCGGCTGACCCCCCCGAGGGCCCCGGCCCGGGTGGCCGCGGCGTTATCAAGGTCGCAGACACCCGCTTGGAGGGGCTGCGGGTACAGCTGCGCAGTGGTGCGCTTGAGCTGACGGGCAGCGAGATCCTGGCCCCGAAGGGCATGATCCACCTGGAGGCCCAAGCCGGTGATTTGGCCGTTGCCGCCAGCCTTGTCGATGTTGGCGTGCGCAGCGTGGCGGATCTGCGAACGCCGGTCAACCGTCGGCAGGAGGTCGCTGGCGTGATCCTCAACGAGGCGCTGCAGCCGCCGAGTGTGGGCTTGTTCGCTGCCGCCAACCTGCGCGTTCTCGACGGCAGCCGCATCGCGGCCAGCCAGGAGGTGGAAGCGCTGCGGCGCACCAATCCCAACCTCGGTCGCGACGATCGTCGCCTCACCGACACCAGTGGCAATGTGGTGCTGGATGCCGGCCAGGCGCTGACCATCGGCGACAGTCGGATCGAGGCCGATGCCACCGACAACCTCGCGGGCAACTTGCTGCTGCGCTCCCAGGCCACCAGCGGCGTGGCGGATTTAACGCTGGACCACGCCTGGCTCAGCGCCAGCGGTGGCGCTGGCAGTGGCGACATCCGCCTCAGCAGTGCCAACGGCATGGTTCTACGGGACAGCCGCCTGCTGGCCCAGTCGGACAGGATCGCCGCGGATATGAACCACCCAACCCAACCGAATTGGGATCAACCGTTCAGTGGCGGTGAGATCACCCTCACCAACAGCTCCACCGAACGCGGCATCGCGATTGTGAACTCCCAGTTGCGCGCCGAGCAGAGCGGACGCGCCGGCCTCCTCTCGCCGGAGTCCCTCAATGGCCAGTCCGACGGCTTGCCCTTCAAGGTCCCTTTTCAGGACCTTTATGACGCCACGGACTTCGGGCGATCGAGCCTGGGCGGCATTGTGAATCTGATCACGGCCGGCGGCCTCTCCCTCGCCGGACAGGCAACCCTCGTTTCTGTGGACAGCGGCGCGGCCGAGGCCGGACCGCTCGATAGCCTGGGCGGCAGCATCAGGATCGCCAACTTCGCTCCTGAATCCGTGGCCCTTCGCGATGGCGCCCGGCTCAGCAGCGGCACCGGAGCGGCGTTGTCCCCCGCCGCGCCCGCCCGGGCAGGGGAGCTGATCCAGCTGGATCCCGCCCCCATTCCAGTTCCCGCCGCGAGCTGGCAATCGTGGCGTGAGCCCAACCCCTACCTGTTGCAACCCGGGTTCGAGACGCTTGACCAGCTGTTCACCGGTGGGGACGCCGGCGACAGCCTGCCGGATGAGATCCGCAGGCGGGTCCAGCCACCGCCCGAGGATCTGGTGATCCCGGTCGATGGGCCGCCGCGGCCGCTCCAGCCACCCAGCCTTGCGGAGCCGAGGCTCCCACGGGAGGCGGACGGCCCCGCCCCGGCGCCTCCCCCATCCCCCCCCATCGCCTCGATGGCTATGGCCGCTCCCGCCGTGACCCCGCAGGTGCGGCTGACATCCGCCATCGGCCTCGCCCTCGCCTCCCCCGCGACGGGGCCGGGGGTGGCGCTCCAGCTGGAATCCAGCCAGGCGATACCGGAGAGCGAGGCCATCCGCGCGTTTCAGCGCACAGAGCAGGAGGCGGCGCAGTCGGTCAGCGCCGCCCTGGGGCTGCAGGCCCCAGCCCCCCGGAGCCTGGAGATCGCGGCGCTGCAGCAACAGCTGCGCGCCGGCAGCCACGCCGTTGCGGCCATCCTGCAGATCAGTCGCACGCCTCTGCCAGGCACCTCCCTGGTGCAAATCAACCACGTTCTGATCCCGTCCAGCGGCGACATCCGGGGCTGGCAGACGCGCCTCGACGGAAGCCTGCTGCAGAGGGCCATCGAAGCGTTTCAACGACAGCTCAGCCAGCAGGCGGCCATGGCGGGACCCGGGGCCGGCGAACAGCTGAGCGCGGTGTTGCTGGAGCCCGTCCTGCCGGAGTTGCAACGGTTGGGCGTCACGACCTTGCTGCTGGCTCTCGACCGGGGGCTGCAGGGCATTCCCTTCGCGGCTCTGCCCGTGCCGGCGGGGGGCAGCTTGATCGATCGGCTGGCGATCACGATCACCCCGGCGCTGAGCCTCACCACGCTCGCGCCTCCCAGCAAGGACCCCGGACCGCGGCGCACCCTGCTGGCCGGAGCCAGCCGCTTCCGCAACGGGCTGGCACCGCTGCCGATGGCGTCGCAGGAGCTGCGGCAGCTGGCCGCCCTGCATCCCGATGCCCTGGTGCTGCTCGATCAGACGTTCCAGACCCGGGCGGTGATCGAGCAGACCCGAACCCACCCGGTGGACATCCTGCATCTCGCCACCCACGCTGATTTCGATGGCCAGCGCGCGGATGCGGCCCGCATCTACACCGGCGATGGCGAACTCTCGCTCAAGGAGCTTGGCCGGGAATTGCGCCGCAACCGCAGCTCTCCCTTGGGGCTGTTCGTGCTGAACGCCTGTCGCACGGCGGTGGGGGACGAGCAGCGCGAGCTGGGCATGGCCGGCCTGGCGCTGCAGGCGGGCGCCAGCGCTGCCCTGGGCAATCTCTGGTACGTCGATGATGTCGTGACGGCGGCCTTCTCGGTGCAGTTTCACCGTGCCTTGCAACAGGGGTTGCGCAGCGATGAAGCCCTGCGACACACCCAACGGCTATTTCGCCAGGGGGCCATTCACGTGCGGGGTGACCAGATCGTCACGGCCGACGGTGCCATCCTGCTCTCCGGCCTCAGCCGCGCTGACCAGGCTCGCCTGGCCCAACCGCTCGATCACCCCTACTACTGGGCAGGGGCGATCCTTTCCGGCAGGTCTTGGTAGGCCCTCCCGGCTTCAAATGTGTTCGGCCTATCCGCGCATCAGCGCAAAGATCTTGAAACTTGATCCACCATCACCCCCGAATTGCATGGCCAACTCCCGCCGCGATCATCACGCCATCAGGCCCGCCTCGAAGCGCCTCGCAGCGTGCGGATGGCTTCTCCTTGGCAGCCTCAACCTCAGTCCGGCCGCAACTGCGGCCACCTCAGCTGAAGTCTGCCAATCCAACCAGACTCCAGGGGGCGATTGGACCTGCTTGGCTCCTCCTTCCCTTCCGACCGGTAGTCCTCCCGGGGCGACCAGGACAACCTTTTGGGTGCCCCGATGCACGTCGGGCCCTCTGAGGGCGCGGGTGACGACGCCTGGGATCACGTTTGTCTTGCTGAATACGGATGCCACGCGCATGCTTGCTGTCAATGGCCATGCAACGGGCGCTGATATCCTGGTCGGCAGCCCCAACACGAGCGACGTGCTCAGTGGACTGAGAGGCAGCAACACCTATGTGGTTGGCGGCAGCAGCGGCTACCTGCTCGGCAGCGGTGACCGCGCCTTCACCGTTCATACCTCTTCCGAAAGCGATTGGGTGAATCTGACCTCACCAGCGGCTGAGTATATCTATATCAATGCGGCCGGACAGGGAGATCCCGGTCTGATCACCACCGCCACGTCAACCTCCACCGCGGTTCCCGTCCGCGGTTCCAACGAACTCGCCTCCTTCGCTTTTGGGCCCTGCCCAGCGGTGTCATCCATGCTGATGGCGCCAGCAGCTGTCGCCCCGGCACCACGGCGGCCCCCCAGCGGCGTGCCGACCAGGCCGCCCTCAGCGGATGTGCAGCTGGCAGGCCAGGCCAGCTGGCGCAGTCCGTTCCCGGGTGCGCCGACCCTGCGGGGCTTCAGCGTTGGCCCCAACTCACAGCAACGGATCTTGCTGTCCGCCGATCAGTTTCGATTTCTGGGGGACAGCCTCGCGGGTCGGCCAACGATCCCCGTGCACGTGGTGGATGGCGTGCCAATCTCCCCCTCCCGACTGGTGACGCCGCAGCAACGGAGCCAACTTCAGGCTGAGGCCAAAGGATTGCGCAAGGTGGCCAGCCCGGTGGCCCCACTGGTGTATTTCTCCCGGAACGGCCTGCTGGTGTTTTCGCAGAACGCCGAACCGCTTGGCAGCAGCCGCAACCCCGGCCGGGTGATCGCCCGCTTGCTCGATCGCGATGGCAGCCCCGTGGTGCTGCGCAAGCCGCAGGGGCAGCCGTTTTATTCGGCCAAGTTTGTGCAATTCACCTCCCCGGCGCAGACCCGGCCGCTCACCTTGCCGCCGCGCTGATGCCCGCCGCCGCCGCCGCCGCCAGCGTGGCGCCGCTGCTGCTCGCCCAGCTGCTGGCCCCCTCCCCCCAGCCGGGGCCGGTGCGGTTGCCGACGCGGCTGCCGCCGCCGCCCGTGCAGAACCGTCCACCCGCCCTGGCCCCGGCGCCGGCCCTCGCCAACCCCGGGGCGCCCGAGCGAGCGACCCCAGCCGCACCCCAGCCAGGGGGATCCGCGCCGCCCGCCGAGAGGGCAGCCCCAACCGCGGCCGGCCCCGCCGCCCCCATGCCGCGGCTGGAAGGCCTGGAGCGCTATCCGTCGGCCCTGCTGCAGCAGATCCTGGCCCCCTGCCTGGCGCCTGACGCTGACTCCGCCGCTCCGGTGCGCAGCCGTGAAGCCAGCGAGCAAGGAGGCCAGCGGCGTGGCGGCGGTGGCAGCGGTGGTGGTGATGGCAGCGGTGGTGGCGGTGGCCCGGGCGCGCCGGACCGGGCTCGCCTGGAGCGTTGCGCCGCCCTGCTCACCAGCCGGCTGGTGGCCGATGGCTACCTCAACAGCCGCGTCTTCCCGTTGGTCGAGCCCGCCCCCAACGGCACCCTGCTGGTGGTCGAGGGGCGAATCGTCGAGGTGCGCGTCGAAAGCCCGGACGCGGCCCTGCGCCAGCGGTTGCAACAGCTGGTGCTGCCCTTGCAGGGGCAGGTGTTGCATCTGCCCAGCCTGGAACGCCAGCTCGATCTGCTGGAGCGGCTGCCGGGCGTGAGCGGCGTGCGGGCCAGCCTCAACCGCCTCGGCGGCGACAGCACCAAGGCGGTGCTGGTGCTGCAGATCGACCCCCGGAGCCGCGCTGTCCAGGGCGAGCTCAGCCTGCGCAACGATGGCAATGCCGGCAGCGGCCAATTCCGCGCCCTGGGCGTGGTTGCCCGCAGCGGCTGGCTCAAGCCCGCCGACCAGCTGGTGCTGGTGGGGGAGTTGAACGCCGACGCTGATCCTGAGTTGGGTTATCGCCTGGTCTCCCTCAGCTATCGGCTGCCCCTGGGGTCCCGTTTGGCCTTCAGCGTCGCCGCTGCCAGCAGCTGGCGCCAGCTGGTGGAGAACCCGCCGCCTCTGCACGACCTGGTGTTTGAACAAGCGCAGCTGCTCGGCCGCTTTGACCTCAGCTTGCACGAGGACCTGCGGCAGCGCCTCTCGGCCTTCGCGGGCCTGAGCCTGAATCGCACCCGCTCGTTGCTGGCCGGCGAACCCTTTGCCGCCATCCTCGGCGGCGCCGCTGAAGGCGAGCTGAGCAGTGGCTTCCTGCAGGTTGGCCTGGCCTGGGAGGGCTGGCTGGGCAACGCGGCGCTGAGCGCCAGCCTCTACGGCCTGCAGGGGATTCCTGCCTTCAGCGCTGAGGCGGCTGTGCAGGAGTTGGCGTTTTACGGCATCGAGCTGGGCCAGGCCCGCGCCGTTGGTGGCGAGCTCACCCTGGCCTGGCCCCTGGCGCCCCGCTGGCTGCTGCAGCTGCGCGGCGCTGGCCAGGCGGCTCTGGCGCCGCTCCCCAACCCGATGGGGTTCAGCCTCGGCAGCGACAATGGTTTGCGGGGCCTGCCCGGCCAGGTGATCAGCGGCGACAGCGGCCTGCTGGGCAGCGCTGAGCTGAGCTGGAGCTTCTGGCGCCGTGGTGTGGACGCGCTCCAGTTGGTGCCGTTTGTGGGAGCTGGCTGGGTGCAGACCGCCCTGCCCAACGGGGTGGAGACGGGCAGCGTCGGCGCCGGCGGCCTGCTGCTGCGCTGGCTCAGCGGCCGCCATTGGCAGCTGGAGTTGGGTTGGGCCGGCCAGTGGGGTGATGGGCTGGGGTCGACCGTGCCCAACTGGCTGAACGACGTGGGCCTGTACTCCAAAGTGAGCTATCGCTTCTGATTCTGAGCCGCTTCCTCTCCTATTCCCTGGCGCTGCTGCTGCTGCTGCTGCTGCGTCAAGCCGGGCTGGCGGAGGCCCTCAACCTGCGCCTCCACGACCTGGCCCTGGGGCTGCGCCCCCTGCCCTCGGCGGCGGCGTTGCCGATCCGGGTCGTGGCCATCCAAGAAAGCGATCTGCGCCGGCTGGGTTGGCCGATCGACGACCGCCATCTGGTGACGGCGATCCTCCGCCTGGAGGCCGCCGGGGTGCGGGCGATCGGCCTCGATCTCTACCGCGACATCGGCGTCGGCGCGGGACGCCTGGCGCTGCGGCAGCTGGCTGCCGCCCCGGGGCCGCTGATCTCCGTGTTCAGTGAAATCGACGCGATTCCGGCCATTCCCGGCACCCCTCCCGCCCGCCAGGCCTACAACGACGTGCTGCTCGACCGCGACGGCGTCGTGCGCCGCGATCTGGTGCACGTGCGCGGCCAGGGTCCCGCCCTCGTCGCCCTGCCCCTGCGGCTGCTGGAGCACAGCCGCGGTCAGAACCCGGGCCCACTGCGGCGCCAGCTGGAGCGCGATCCCCGCTCCCTGGCGCCGCTGGATGCCGAGGCGGGGGGCTACAGCGACCTCGACGACGCCGGCCTGCAGCGCCTGCTGGCCTTTCATGATCCCGCCACCATCCCCAGCTGGAGCCTGAGCGAGCTGCTGGCGGGTCGGGTGCCTGCCGCCGCCCTGCGCGACACGATTGTGCTGGTGGGCAGCCGCGCCCCCTCGCAACGCGACCTGTTTCGCGTGCCACTGCGCTGGAGCGGCAAGGGGCTGCCCGCGGGGCAGATGGCGGGGGTGGATCTGCACGCCCAGCGCCTGGCCTCGCTGCTGGCGCTGGAGCGGGGCCTGCGGCCAGGCCTGACGGCGGCGCCGGGCTGGCTCAATGGCCTGCTGCTGCTCGGGGGGCTGCTGACGGGCCTGGTGCTGGGGGAAGGCATCACCAACCTGCGTCGCAGCGTGGTGGCCGTGGCCGCGGCGGGCGGCGCGGCCCTGGCGGCGGGCCTGGCGCTGCTGCTGCTCGGCGGCTTTTGGTTCAACCTGACCCTGCCGCTGGCAGCGCTGCTGGCCCTGGCCGCCGCCGCCTGGATCGGACGGGGCGCGGAACAACAGGGGCAGCGTCGCCTGCTGCAGCGCTTGCTCGGCCAAACCGTCTCGCCGCTGGTGGCGCAGGAGCTGTGGATGCAGCGTCGCCGCCTGCTGGCGGGGGATCGCTTCCGCGGCCAACGCCGATTCGTGACCATCTTGATGGCGGACATCAGCGGTTTCATGGGGCTGGCAGAACAGCTGCCTCCGGAAACGTTGCTGGCCTGGTTGAACCGCGTGCTGGAGGAGCTGGTGGCGCCGATCGAAGCCAGCGGCGGGCTGGTCAACAAGTTCACCGGCGACGGGCTGCTGGCGGTGTTCGGCGCGCCCCTGAGCCAGGGGCGCGAGGCGGATGCCCGCGCCGCCCTGGCGACCGCCCGGCGGATCCGGGCCGGGATCGCGGCGCTGAACCTCGCCTTCGGTCGGGACGGAGAGCCGCGGGTGCGGCTGCGGCTTGGGCTGCACAGCGGCTGGGTGCTGGTCGGATCCCTGGGCAGCCGTGAGCGCTGGGAATACGGGGTGATCGGCGACGCGGTGAATTGCGCTGCCCGCATCGTCGCCTTGAAGGGTCCGCCGCTGGGGGAGGGCTGCCGCATCCTGTGCTCCGCGCTCACCCTTGAGCTGGCCGGGCTGGGCGACGCCGGTGGCGTAGCAGGAGGCGATGCCCGTGCAGACCCGGGTGCTGAGGCCCCGAGCCGAAGGGAGCGCTCCTGGGGAGCGATCTCGTTGACCGGTCGGCGACGCCGCGAGGAGATCTGGGAGCTGTGATCCCGCTGCCGCAAGGCCACTCCAGGCAGCGTTGGATCGGGGGCTCAGCCAGGCCCGGGGCTGGCCGTGGCGCAGATCACGGGCAGGGTTGGCGGCAAGCGCTCGGCCAGGTGGGCATAGTCCCAGCTGGCGAGCAGTTCAGCGGTGCTGACGCGCTGACCGCACTGTCGCCAGAGGGTCAGCAGCCCAGCGCGGGCGGCGCCATCGGCCGGGGCCGGCCGGGAGGAGCCAGGCGCCGAACCGAGCAGGCTGCGGGCGGGTGGGGCCTGGGGCTCGGCGCTGCCCCCACAGGCGGGGAAGCTCTCCCACAGGCCTTGGCCACCGGGCTCCGGCAGCCTCAGCAGCCGCACGGAGGCGCCGCGGCGCGCGGGCTCGATCCACTCCCCGCCCGACCAGCGCGTCACCAGGGGCACCGGCTCGGGGGAGTCGCCCTCGATCAGGCCGAGGATGGGCTGCGGTCCGGGATCCAACCGGCCGTCCTCAGGCACCAGATGGGCCAGCAGCCGCGCCGCGCAGGCTCCCCGGGTGCCACCCGATTCCCGGCGCAGCGGAAAGCGACGGCTGCGATCGGCGGAACCACCACTCGACTGGGCCGTCAGCACGAAGACCGGATCCGTCGCCCGTGGAGGCAGGCTGCCGAGGGGAGGCGGTGGCGCCAGCCGGAGGGCCAGGGGGAACAGCAGGGTGGGATCCATCGATGCGCTGCTGCGAAGAGATCTTGCGGATGCGGGGATGCCGTGAATGAACGTAACAGCTGCCGCCATGTCCCCAAAACCAAGGCAAAGCAGGGAAACTGGACGGTATCGAGCGGTCCCGGGGATCGATGCGCCGGGGGCAGGGTTGAGGCTCGACATCACAAGCTGTGAAGCTTTTGGAGCACGGGGACGCTCCCGCCGCTGCTGCTGCGCCTCGGGGTGATGGCATGGCCGTCAGCCCGTCCATCTGGCCTGCCCAGGCTCCTGGAGGATGTCCAACAGCTCGAGCCTGGCCCGGGATCTCGGTCTCTCCAGCCTGACGCTCACGGTGGTCACCAGCACGATCGGCTCGGGCTGGTTGTTCGCGCCCTTCGTGGCAGCCCGCGCCGCGGGCGCCGGAGCCTTGCTCGCCTGGGGCGTGGGCGGCCTGCTGGCCTTCAGCCTCGCCCTGGTATTTGCCGAGCTCGGCTCCCTGATCAACAGCTCCGGCGCCATCGCCCAGATCCAGCTGCTCAGCCACGGTCGCATGGGGGGCTTCATCGGCGGCTGGAGCGCCTGGATCTCCTATCTCGCTCTGCCCACGGTGGAAGTGCTGGCGGTGCTCCAGTACATGGCCAGCAGCCTGCCCTGGCTGACCCTCGACGGCGGTGCCGGTCAGGTGCTGAGCCCGGCGGGCATCACCCTGGCGGCGCTGTTGCTCCTGCTGCTGACCCTGATCAACCTCGCCGGCGTGGGCACCCTGGCCCGCTGGATCGAGGGTCTCACCATTTGGAAGCTGGTGGTGCCGCTGCTGGCCTCGCTCTGCCTGATGTTCAGCGCCGGGCACTGGGGCAACCTCAGCGTCGGCTTCATCACCGCTGGCAGCAGGGTCGGAATCGACGGCATCGTCACCGCGATCGGCAGCGGCGGCATCCTGTTCAGCCTGCTGGGCTTCCGCACCGCCATGGAGCTGGCCGGCGAGGCCATCCGTCCCCAGCGCACCGTGCCGCTGGCCATGGCCCTGGGCCTGGGCCTGTCGCTGGCCGTCTATTTGGTGTTGCAGCTGGCCTTGCTGGTGTCGGTGCCGCCGGCGGCCCTCGGACAGGGCTGGGGACGCCTTGAGCTCTCCGCCCATGGCGGTCCGTTGGTGGCCCTGGCGATGGGCGCCGGCCTTGGCTGGGTGGCGAGGCTGCTGCTGCTGGATGCCCTGATATCCCCCAGCGCCACGGCGATGGCCTACCTGGGGGCCGCCTCTCGGGTCGGCTGGATGATGGGGCGCTGCCAACTGCTGCCCAGGCCCCTGAGCCGCCTCAATCGCCGCCAGGTGCCGGGCGTGGCCCTGCTCACCAGCTTGGTGGCGGGCGTGTTGATGCTGCTGATGGGACCCAGCTGGCAACAGGTGGTGAGCTTCGTCACCGCCACGCTGGTGATCGCCCTGGCGATGGGGCCGGTGAGCCTGATCTGCCTGCGTCGCCAGCTGCCCGGAGCGAGGCGGGCCTATCGCTTGCCCTTGGCCGGGATCTGGTGTCCGGCGGCCTTCGTGATGGCCACCTGGGCCATCTCCTGGTGCGGCCGCTCCGCCCTGACCGGCGCGGTGGTGGTGATCCTGGTGCCGGCGCTGCTGCTGATCGCCACCGATCGACTCCGGCGGCGGCAGGCTGGCGAGGCCAGAGCTGCCCTGGACCTGCGCTCCGGGCTCTGGTGGTTTCCATATCTGGGCGGGATCGTGGCGATCGTGGCGCTGCTCGGCCCCGGCGCCTGGGGGCCCGGAGCCAAAGCCAGCATGGTCACGCAGCTGCTGGCCCTTGCCGGCTGGGGCCTGCTGGTCTTCCCCCTGGCGGTGCGATCGGGCCTGGCGCGGATCTCGCCGCTGGCCGGCCTGGCCGACGAGCTCGCAACGCCGGCGCTCAGCGTCTCGACTGCGGGGGACTGAGCTCCAGGGCTGAAGCGAAGCGGCAGAGACCCCATCGCCAAGGGACTTACAGCTGGCTGCGGCCCCGGGAAACGGTTGAGCAAGGCGACCTGGGGGCCCGGTTCAGCGAGTTCCTAGGTGGCACCCAGCAGTATGCAGACAAGATCTCGATAGGTTTTCATCAACAGAATGAGCCCTATCCGCTTAAACAAACGGCGTCGGCCCAACTCGATTGGCAGGGACCTGCGAATTCAGGCGCCTGGTTGTGAAGCGAAGTCTGCGGCTATAGCGCCAAAACGTGGAAACGCCCATGATTGGGAGTGGCTCGGGAGCACTTGCTACGGCGCCATTCAGCTGCGAGGCGCAATTGCTCGAGCTGATCCAGTCCCTGCCCGATGGCTTGAACACCCGACTGGCCGAAGCAGGCCGCAGCCTCTCCGGGGGGCAGCGGCAGCGATGGGAGCTGGCCCGCGCCCTGTCGCAGGACCCCGCGATCTTGAGCCTCGATGAAGCCACCAGCTCCTTGGCTGCCGACACGGAGCAGCGGCTGGAGCAGGGCAAGCTGGTGCAGCGGGGACGCCGCGCCGAGCTCATCACCGCGTGGGTGACTGGGGTCCCTGGGCGCGGCGATCCGCTGCCGCGAGCTCCGGATCAAGACCAATTCAAAGGGTGGCGGTTTGCCACAGGCCAGCTGTAGCCTGTTGCCATGACCTCCAGCGTATTATTGATCCTTCTCGGTCAGATCGCTCTGATTCTGACCTTGGCCCGCTGCTGCGGATGGTTGGCCAGCCGGATCGGCCAGCCAGCGGTGGTGGGTGAGATCGTCGCTGGAATCCTGCTGGGTCCTTCGCTGTTGGGCTGGCTGGCACCGAGCAGCTCCGCGGCACTGTTTCCGCAGGCGTTGCGGTCGCCGCTAGAGCTGCTCGCCCAGTTGGGCCTGATCCTATTCATGTTCATGATGGGGCTGGATCTGAACAGCGCCGCATTGCCAAGGCCGCGCCGGCGTGTGCTCAGCATTTCCCTTGCCGGCATCGGCCTGCCGCTGTTGCTGGGGGGTGGCTTAGCTGCCACGGTGCTCTACCCCCTCAATGCTCTGGCGGGGGTGTCGCTGCTGAGCTTCAGCCTCTGCATCGCTACGGCGATGGCGATTACAGCCCTGCCGGTGCTGGCCCGAATCCTGGAGGATCGCGGCCTCACCCAAACGCCGCTCGGAGCGCTGGCCTTGGGCTGCGCATCGGTGGATGACGTCTCGGCCTGGTGCCTGCTGGCGATGACCATCGCCCTGCACCGCAGCGGCTCCCTGCTGGCGGCGGTGCCGACCCTGCTGGGACTGGGTCTGTTTGTTGCCCTGATGGCGGCGCTGATGCCAAGGCTGGGGCCACGTCTGCTCGCCCACTTTCGCCACCATGGGCTGGATGCCGGATTACAAACCCTGGTGTTTGTGCTGGTGTTGCTGGCTGCCATGGCCACCGAGGCCATCGGTATCGATGTGATTTTTGGCGGCTTTCTCTTTGGCGCCTTGCTGCCCCATGACAGATCCTTTCGCGAGGCCTTGAAGCTGCGCAGCGCTGATTTTGCCTCGCTGTTTCTGCTGCCGATTTTCTTTGCATTGAGCGGCATGAACACCAACCTGCGTCTGCTGTTGGCCAATGGCGAAGCCCTCGGCCTGGTACTGCTCGTGTTAACGATTGCTGTGGCTGGCAAAACAGTTGGCGTTTGGCTGGCGGCCCGCCGTTGTCAGCTGCCGGCAGCCACCGCCTGGAACCTGGCCTGGTTGATGAACAGCCGCGGTCTAACCGAGTTAATCGTACTCAACATCGGCTTACGCCTGCGGATCATTTCACCCTTGATCTTTGGCCTATTCGTGATCATGGCCTTGGTAACCACCGTGCTGACCGGCCCGCTGTTGCGGCTAGCGCGGGACCCTGCAGCCCAGCCAACCGTGCTGGCAGGGTCCTGAATCCCTGAAAAATCAACCTCTCTTTACAGCTCTTTTGCCGCTCATACATCTCTGCGGTCTTGACAGGATTGCTGATAGTCAGCGACTGTGCGTGCGAGGCCTTCCGCTAGCGAAATCTTGGCGTGCCATCCTAAATGTGAGAGAGCGGAAACATCCAGAATTTTTCTGGGAGTGCCATCAGGCTTCGACGTATCCCAGCGAATCGGGCCTCGGTAGCCGACGGCTGTTGCCACCATCTGCGCAAGCTCACGTATGCTGAGGTCGACGCCCGTGCCGACATTGAGATACTGGAGCTCGTCTGGCTTTGGCTGCCAGTGCTCCAGGCAGAATATGGCTGCATCGGCTAAGTCATCAACATGCAGAAACTCGCGTCGAGGCGTTCCGGAGCCCCAGCAGACAACCTCGGGGGATGACTCCTGCACCGCCCCATCAAAACGCCGAATTAACGCGGGAAGAACATGGCTATTTTGAGGATGATAGTTATCGCCAGGACCATACAGGTTTGTGGGCATCAAGCTAATGGCGTCAAAGCCATGTTGTTGGCGCAAAGCGCGACAAAGCTGGATGCCAGCGATCTTGGCAATGGCGTACCACTCATTGGTGGGTTCCAGGGAGCCAGTGAGCAGGGATTCTTCGCGAATCGGCTGAGGCGCAAACTTGGGATAGATGCAGCTGCTGCCAAGGAATAACAAGCGGCGGCAACCAAAGCGCCAAGCGGATTCGATAACATTATTCTGAATTTTGAGATTATCAAGCAAAAAGTCTGCTGGATAGGTGGCATTGGCCAGGATGCCACCCACTTTGGCTGCCGCTAGGATCACGACGTCGGGACGTTCTTGAGCAAACCATCCTTGGGTTGCAGCTGTATCAGATAAATCAAGTTCAGTCCTATTCACCTCAAGGATCTGCTGGTATCCACCTGCACGCAGACGACGTGAAATTGCTGACCCAGCCATGCCGCGGTGTCCGGCAACAAAAAAACGATCCGAGGCTGAAATCAGAGCTGCTGTCGACATGATGATGGCCTCGGGACTTACATCGAGTGCAGGGCCAAGCTGGTGGGTGGATTTTCCATCGAACCGACCACTGGGAAGCCCTCGCGGCGCAACAAGGCCTCCTTGGCAGCCTCAGCTTTATCATAGACAACCATTTCAGCGATGAGTTCTTCCAGTGTAGTTACCGGCTTCCAGCCTAATTTCCGATGGGCTTTTGTTGGGTCTCCCAGGAGTGTTTCCACTTCAGCAGGTCGAAAATAGCGTGGGTCAATTCGGACCACCACGGCTCCAGTATCACAACGCAGACCCTGTTCCTGGATCTCGCTTCCCTGCCACTCAATTCCACCCCATCCCAGCTCAAGAGCAGTCAATTCAATGAAGCGACGCACCGACTCTTGGCGACCTGTTGCAATCACATAGTCTTCCGGCGTCGGCTGTTGAAGCATGCGCCACTGCATCTCAACATAATCTCTGGCATGACCCCAGTCACGCAAGGAGTCTAAGTTACCCATGAACAAGCACTGATCAAGGCCGGCATCGATTCGAGCCAAACCGCGAGTAATCTTTCTCGTGACGAATGTTTCCCCTCTGCGAGGGCTCTCATGATTGAACAAGATGCCGTTACAGGCAAACATTCCGTAGGACTCACGGTAGTTTACCGTAATCCAATAAGCATAGAGCTTTGCGACTCCATAGGGGCTTCTTGGGTAAAATGGAGTGGTTTCGCGCTGCGGAACTTCCTGAACAAGCCCATAGAGTTCACTGGTTGACGCCTGATAAATCCGGGTAAAATCTGATAAGCCGAGAGTTCTTACAGCTTCAAGAATTCGGAGGGTTCCCATGGCATCACAGTTAGCAGTATATTCAGGGCTCTCGAAACTCACGGCGACGTGACTCTGCGCTCCAAGGTTATAAATTTCATGCGGCTTTACTTGCTGAATAATCCTAATTAGATTGGATGAGTCGGTCAGATCACCGTAATGAAGCACCAAACGAGGATCGGACTCATGCGGATCCTGATAAAGGTGATCAATGCGATCCGTATTAAAGCTACTAGAACGTCGCTTAATACCGTGGACAATATACCCTTTTTCAAGGAGTAGTTCGGCCAGATAAGAACCATCTTGGCCTGTGATTCCGGTAATTAAGGCTGATTTAGGCATCTGCGAGCAGGCTTGATTAGTGTTTGGATTCCATGATACTACAGAAAGCGATACTGCCTCTTGCCGAGCACACCGGTCGCACGCGCTTGTCGCCGAGTGAACTGACTGACCGTGGGGTTGCCGTCCGGTCGGACGACTCCGGTCGCTTGCTCCCAGAGACTGGCCGGCACGGCTGAAAGAACATACTTCTGGCGATCGAAGCGTTTGACATGCCACCAAAAGCTGGAACCGCACTGCTCGCACCAAAAGCATTCCAACCACTCATCGGTGAGCGGCAACACTTTGCGATAAGCATTCAGCAGTTCGTCTGCCCTGCGTTTGCTTAAGCCTCGCAAGATAAGTGGTCCTGCCTCAGTGAGGTAAAGATGGTGCTTTGGAGACACACTCAGAAGCCGAGTCTCCGGATGACCGGGGCAAAAAATCTCGCGACGAGCTGGACGTCGTTGACGTGGCGGCGTTAAGCGGATGGTTGCTAATGCCGGATCGGATTGCTCAGCAGTAATAGCATGCGAGGGATTGGACTGCTTCGACATTGGTTGGAAAAGTATGCATGAAATAGATTAAGGAGATGGAGCGACTTTTTCCAAAACAATTAACGAAAGCAAAATCATTGACCGGCGAAAACCCAGCAGAGATAGATCTTGCGATCTGTCGCTGCTGGGCTTAAGCGCCCCGTGCATCAGTCCCGACGTCCTCCACCTCCATTGAGAGCGATCATCAGTCGCAGAATAAAGGAAAACAGGTTGATGTAGGTTAAATACATGCCAAGAGCACCAGCCAGGTATTGCTCATCGCGGTAGGAGCGTGGCATTGTATAGAAATCAATGAATGCCGCCCCCACGAACACGACAGTTCCTCCGCCGGCGATCAGAAGTTGCAAGCTCGAGCCGCCAAAGCCAGGAATGAAAATCGAAGCGACCAGTTGGATCACGATTGCCAAAATCAGGCCAAGCATCCCCAGTCCGACAACCGCCGTCAGCGCCTGGCCAATGCTGTCGCTCATCCTCGAGCCGACCATGGATGCAATCACGAAGGTGATGCCGGTAGCCAGGGCCGCTGTGGCAATGGCACCGATGCCGATACTGCCGATGGCGACCGACACCAAACCCGAAAGTGTAAATCCGGTGACCAGACTGTAGGTTGCCAGCAGTGGCAGTGCTGATCCGTTATTGCCCTTTAGGGCGATGTTCTGACAGACGAGAAAAAGGATAAAATTGACGACCGCACTGCCGATAAAAAGGACTGGGAAAATAGGCGAGCCCATCATCGAGAGGCCTCCCATCACACCGACCGCTGTCAGCACCATGCCGCCTCCGACAACAGGCAGGGCTTTGCGGACGACGTTGGGACCGACGAGGCTGCTGTACTGGGCCTCCTGGATTGTCTGTCGGAAGTTGCTGCTGGCCGGCATGGCGTCAATCACGCTCAACATGCAACCATCCTGCCAGGAGATGCCCGGTTGTGGTGGCTGCCCACGTAGGGAGAACCCCACATTCCGCAGGCCAGGCCTTGCGCCTCGGCCATGGGTTGCCGCTGGGAAGGTCAGCATGATCGGTTACGGCAGTGTGCCCACCTCCCTGGCCTTGGGGCCGGGGCGGCGCTGATCGCGTCGTTGGTAAGCCTGAACCAGCCGTTGCACCAGGGGATGTCGCACCACGTCGACCTCGCCGAACCGGCAGATCGCCACCCCTTCAACGCCCTCCAGCACCTCGGCGGCCTCCACCAGGCCACTGGGTTGGCCCGGGGGCAGGTCGATCTGGGTGATGTCCCCGGTCACCACCATGCGGGCGTTCTCCCCGAGCCGGGTCAAGGCCATTCGCATCTGGGCGGGCGTGGTGTTCTGGGCCTCGTCCAGGATCACAAAGGCGTCCTGGAGGGTGCGGCCACGCATGTAAGCCAAGGGGGCCACCTCGATCACACCCTTCTCCAGCAAGGCCGTGCTGCGCTCTTTGCCCAGCAGGCTGTGGAGAGCGTCGTACAGGGGCCTTAGGTAGGGATCCACCTTCTGCTGGAGATCCCCCGGCAGAAAGCCCAGCCGTTCACCCGCCTCCACCGCAGGCCTGGTCAACACCAGGCGTTCCACCCGCCGTTCTTGCAACTGCCGCACAGCCAGGACCGTGGCAAGGAAGGTCTTCCCGGTGCCTGCGGGCCCGATGGCCAGGGTGAGATCGTGGCGCTGCATCGCCTCAACGAAGGCTTGCTGCCGGAAGGTGCGGGGTCTGAGCAGCCGACCCGTTGCAGTGCTGCCGAGCTCAACGTGCGCAAAGGCCCGATGCTCCTCCAAACGGCCGGTGTTCAGCGCCGCGTAGGCAACCTGGAGATCCACGGCTCGCACCGCTTCACCTCGCGACCAGAGGGACTCCAACGCCTGGATGAGCGTCACACCCCTCTCCACCTGCACTCTGCGTCCCTGAATGACAAGCTCAAGCCCCCTTAACACCAGGGAGGCTCCGGTGAGGGCCTCAATCTGGCGGAGGGTGGAGCCATCGGTGCCGGCCAATGCCATGGCGCCCTGAGAATCGGATAGCGCAATCACCCGCACAGCAGGGTCGCCCTGTTCCGAGCCGCGGAATGCCGACCCTTCAGCTGCAGTGGGTGACGAGCTCAGGCTTCCTCGGAAGATTCGGCGGTGGCGCTGGCGGCCTCAGAGGCGGCCGCTTGGGCTGCCGCCGCCTCTGCAGCCGCGGCCGCCTTGGCTTCGGCGGCCGCCTTCTGAGCCGCAGCCGCCTCGGCCTCGCGGGCCGCAGCTTGCTTGCGCTTGCCGATCACTTCGGCGGGGCGAATCGATTTCGGCAGCAACCCGCCGTTTTCCAACAGGGTTCGCACGGTATCGGTGGGTTGGGCCCCCTCTTGCAAGCGCTGGCGAATCGCCTCGGTGTCGAGCCGTGTTTCCTTGGTGCGGGGGTTGTAGAAGCCGAGCTGCTGGAGCGGCCTGCCATCACGGCGGGATGTGCTGTTCGTGGCAACCAGGCGGAAACTCGCCTCCCGCTTCTTCCCGAACCGCTTCAGGCGGAGCTTGATCATCGCGGCCTAACCCGTTGAGGAGCAAACAGCCACCTTACCCCAAAGACAACCCCTCCTCGGCCTGACGCAGGCTCAGAGTTCGCCAAAGCCCTTGCGCTTCTTGGCGGGTCGGCTCGGCTTGGCGGGGGTGGCGCCGGGCCGGCCGGCCGGGCCCGGCTGGGGGAAGCCCGGCATGCCGGCGCCCATGCCGGGGAAGCCGCCTCCCATTCCAGGAAAGCCTCCACCCATCCCTGGCATCCCTGGCATTCCACCGCGGCTGAGCTGCTGCATGAAACCCCGCATCTTCTGGAAGTCGGCCAGCATCTTGTCCACATCGGCGGCTGCGTGGCCACTGCCCGCGGCGATGCGGCGGCGCCGTGACGGCTGCGCGGCCAGCAGCTCGGGCTGGCTGCGCTCGGCCTCGGTCATGGAGCCGATCATCGCCTCAATGCGTTTGAGCTGTTGCTCCCCTTGGCGCAGCATGCCGTCATCGATTTTGTTCATCCCCGGGATGAGCTTCATCAAGCCGCCCAGCGAGCCCATGCGC
>CAYOCW010000015.1:0-25629 GCA_964402615.1 uncultured Cyanobium sp.
CCGGTGCTGCCGCGGGGCACGCGCATCCGCGTCGGCACGACCGGCAGCCTGGAGCGGATCCTGCGGGGACCCGCGGCCCTCGACGATGGCACTCAAAACCTGTTGGGCTGCATCCGCACCTCGATGGGCACGCTCGGTGCCCGCACCCTGGCGGAGCTGCAGCAGGTCGAGGTGGTGGTGGCGCCGTCGCTGCTGACCGAGGGCAAGGTCTACCAGAAGGCCCAGCAGCTGGGGATGGGCAAGTGAGCGGAGCGGCCAACAGCGATCGGCGCGCCGCGGGGGGGCCGCCGTTGCTGGCCTGCCGGGAGTAAATCCCTGCTCGGGACTCAGGGATGAGGGGCGAGACGGGGGGCTAGTCTCAGGGTGTGGGGGCTACGGCTCGCACACTCCTCACACCCCCCGGCCCGGTGAGCCCGGGCTTTTTGTCTTCCCTGGGCTGGCTGCGAGGCGCTTGAGATGCGCCACTGAGATCCGCCGCTGAGATCCGCCGCTGAGATCCGCCGCTGAGATCCGCCACTGAGATCTGCCGCTGAGATCTGCCAAGGCACTGTGCCGTGCCGGCGCGGCACAGTGCCTTGGCGTGTGACGCGATTCACGAGAGCGCACCCGGCGATGGGCTGCGCCAACGGCTTCTGCTGCCGCCATGGCCACGATCCCCCTGCCGCTGCCGCAGGCAACGCGATCCCGGCACAGCCCTAGTCCGTGCTTCACCCTCGCCGGAGGCGGATACGCGGATACAACGTCCTGCAAAGCTTTGGGCCCCAGTGCCGGAGTCGCCCCGGACAACGTTGCTAGATTCCGCCCAGCACCAACCTCCCCTCGCCCATTCAAGGATGTCCAGCGCCATCCCCGTCACCGACGACAGCTTTGAGAATGATGTGCTCCAAAGCAACCTGCCCGTCCTCGTGGATTTTTGGGCGCCGTGGTGCGGCCCGTGCCGCATGGTGGCGGGGGTCGTCGATGACATCGCGCATGAATACGCCGGCCAGCTCAAGGTTTACAAGCTGAACACCGACGAGAATCCCAACGTCGCCAGCCAGTACGGCATCCGCAGCATCCCCACGCTGATGCTGTTCAAGGGAGGCGTCAAGGTGGACACGGTCGTCGGCGCCGTGCCCAAATCCACCCTCGCTGGCGCGATCAACAAACTTCTCTGAGTATCCACCCTCCCATCACGGTTCGATCCAGCGGCGGCCAGAGCCCTCTGGAAGCTTTGGCCGCCTCCATACAGGCGCATCCCCAGCGCCGTCTGATTGAGCGTGCCTTGGTTTCGCTATTGCGGATGAGCCGTGCGGAGTCCGGCTATCCCGAGTGGCGCTTGGTGAGCGGTTGCCTAGGGGATCTGGAGGAGGCATTGGAGGTTTTCCACCCCTGGCGCGTCAACCGCAAGATCTGCGTCTTCGGCTCCGCCCGGGCCCAGCCGAACGACCCCAGCTATGCCTTGGCGCAGCAGGTTGCCGTCGCTGCGGTGGATGCCGGTTTCTTGGTGCTCACCGGTGCTGGCGGTGGCGTGATGGAGGCGGCTAATGCTGGTGCCGGCTGTGAAAACAGCATCGGCTTGAATGTTGATCTCCCCTTTGAACAGCATCCCAATCCTTATGTGAGCAGCTGCGAAGGTCGACTCTTGCACTTTCGCTATTTCTTCACCCGCAAGCTCTTTTTCCTGCGCGAGAGCGACGCCGTGGTGGTTCTGCCGGGGGGCTTCGGTACCCTGGATGAATTATTCGAATCGCTCACCCTGATCCAGACCGGTCGCACCCCGCCGATCCCGCTGGTGTTGCTGGCACCGTCGCAAGACAACTTCTGGTCCGGTTGGCTGGTGGAGATCAACGCCTTCTTGGTCCAACGCGGCCTGATCTCGCCCGAGGATGGCGGTTTGGTGATGCTGGCCAGCAGCGCCGCTGAGGCCGTGGCTCGCATCGGCCGCTTTTATCGGCTGTTTCACTCCGCCCAGCTGGGGGAAGACCGCATCGAGCTGTTGCTCAACCACCCCCTGCCCGAACCGACCGTGCGGGAGCTGAACCATCGCTTTGATGACCTGATTGAGCACGGTGCGATGCGGGTGGCCGAGAGCTGCGATGACGAGGGCATCCTGCGGCCCTCCCTGATTTTTCGCTTTGACAAACGCCGCATGGGGCGCCTGTATCAGCTGATCGACCACATCAACGGTCTGGTGCTGCCCGGTTGTGCCGGCCTCGACCAGCTCTGTGATCCCTTGCCCGACTCCACCCCATGACCCGTGTTGGCCTGATCGATTACGGCATGGGCAATCTGCACTCGGTGCAGCGGGCCCTGGAGCGCCTTGGCGCCGCGGTGGAACCCGTCCATCATGGTGCCGCGATCGAGCGCTGCGACGCCCTGGTGCTGCCGGGGGTGGGGGCCTTCGACCCCGCCATGGAGCGCCTGCGGGGCGCCGGTTTGGAGCATCCCCTCAAAACGTCTTGCGCCGCCGGGCGACCGCTGCTGGGAATCTGCTTGGGGTTGCAGCTGTTGTTCGAGGCAAGCGATGAGGGCCAGGCCTCCGGGTTGGGACTGCTGGCCGGCCGGGTGCGGGCGCTGCCGCGCCGGCCCGGTCACCCGATTCCCCACATGGGTTGGGCGCCGCTGCTGCCCGCCGAACCCAGTCCGCTGCTGCCCGCCGAGGAACCGCCCGGCTGGGTGTATTTCGTGCATTCCTATGCCGCCGATCCCAGCGATCCCACCCTCGTCACCGCCCGGGTCGATTGGGCCGGCACGCCCGTGACCGCCGCCGTCTGGCAGGGGGTGATCGCCGCCTGTCAATTTCATCCCGAGAAGTCGGGGCCCGTGGGGGAGGCGATGCTGGGACGCTGGCTGCATTGGGTGGTGCAGCGGTGAGCTTGAGGCTCAGCGGCGGCAGGCGGCTGCGCAGCCCCGTCGGTGCTGGCACCCGCCCCACCGCCGCCCGGGTGCGGCTGGCGGTGATGAATCTGGTCGCACCACGCTTGGCGGGAGCCCGTTGGCTGGATCTCTGCTGCGGCAGCGGCGTGATGGCCTGCGAAGCCCTGCAGCGCGGTGCGGCGGCTGTACTGGCGGTGGAGCGCCAGCGACGCGTGGCCGCCCTCGCCGCCGCCAATCTGGAGGCGTTGGCTCGGGGACTGCAGCCCGAATGCCCCACCGCAGCGGTGGAGGTGCTGGCGGAGGATGTGCTGAGGATGTTGAACCGCGGTCGCGGCGATCGTCCTCGCTTTGATCTGGCCTATGCGGATCCCCCCTATGCCTCGGAGCTTTACGGCCCCGTGGCCGAGGCGCTGCGCCACGACTGGCTGGCCTCGGATGGCCTGCTGATTCTCGAACATGCCAGCGCCACTCCCCTGGCGGTTCCCAGCGGCTGGCGCGAATGGGATCGTCGTCGCTACGGCAGCTGTGCCGTGCTGATGTTGGAGCAGGACTGCGCTACCTGAGCAGTCCTGCGAACGGCGCATGGTTCGCAGGCGTTGTCTAGTCGGGCGATGGCTTCAGCCCCTTGGCCATCAAGGCCGGCTCCACCGCGCCTGCTCGCCTGGAAGGCTGTTGGCCAGGACGGGCTGCGGCCCAGGGGAGGTCGCCGCTGCTGCAGCGGCCTCCCCTCCCGCCAGCCTCAGCCCAAGGCATTGCCGCGGCGGTACTGGTTCCAGGCCGCCACGAACAGGCCCAGCAGGGTGACCGGAATCAGTCCCAGCACGATGCCGCAGAGCAGGGGTTCGATCATGGATGCTGGTTTCAGAAAGGATGCACAATCTTCCCATGATCGCCGCCACCGCGTCGCCCCCCGCCAGCTTGTGACAGGTCGCATGCCCCAACCCGCAGCCGCGGCGGAGCCTCTCCAGACCAGCGCTGGCGATGCCGGTTCGCTCAGCTGGTCTGAACCCCTGCGCCCCTCCCAGGGCCTGGGGATCCGAGCCCTGCTGGTGCTGGCCGCCGCCACCTGCATCCTGCTGATGCTCTGGCTGGTTCCCGCCTCCCGCCAGGACCCCTACAGCCGCGCCACCCTGGCGCTCTCGGGCTCGGTGGACAATGGCGGACGGCTGTTTCGGATCAACTGTGCCGGCTGCCACGGTCTGGCGGCGCAGGGGCTGGTCGGTCCCAACCTGCATGGCGTGAGCCATCGCCGCAACGACCGCCAGTTGATCACCCAGGTGGTCAGCGGTCGCACCCCGCCGATGCCGCGGTTCCAGCCGGATCCGCAGGCGATGGCCGATCTGCTGGCGTTCCTGCATAGCCTGCCCGACTGAGGCGTTCGCCCCCGCCGTCATGGACCTGCAGCTGGTGCTGGTGGAACCCGCTGGGCCTCTGAATGTTGGCAGCGTGGCTCGGCTTTGCGCCAACTTTGGGGTGGCCGGCCTGCGGTTGGTGGCCCCCCGTTGCGATCCCGAGGATCCCGATGCCCTGCGCATGGCCATGGCGGGACGCCCGCTGCTGTTGGCGGCGGAGCGCTACCCGCATCTAGCCGCAGCCCTGGCGGACCGCTCCCGGGTGGTGGCCTGCAGCGGCCGCGGAGCCGGCGAACCGCTGCCGCCGCTGCCGCCAGAGCAAGCCCTGCCCTGGTTGCTGCAGGGGCTCGGTGCCACGGCCCTGGTGTTCGGCCGCGAGGATCGGGGTCTGAGCACCGATGAGCTCCTGCAGGCGGACCGGATCCTGGCCATCCCCACGCCGCCGGGCTATGCCTCCCTCAACCTCTCCCATGCCGTGGCGATCGTGTTGCACGGCCTGCACAGCCTGGCCGGCAGCGCTGTCGCCGCCACCGCGCTGCCGGGGCCCGGCGCCGTCGCCACTGGCGAGGGCGAGCCCTGTCCCCGCGGCGATCTGGAGGCGGCCCTGGCCGCGGCCGAGTCCCTGCTGTTGGAGGTGGGTTTCCTCTTCCCCCACACCGCCCGGGCCCGGATGCGCAAGCTGCGGGCCCTGCTGCAGCGGGCCCAGCCGAACGGCGATGAGGTGGCCCTGCTGCGGGGCATGGTCGCCCAGTTGCGCTGGGCGAGCCGGCACCCCCGCCCTGGCCAGATCGACCCGGGCCCCTAACTTCGGTGCATCCCTTCGAACGCCTCCGTGACCTCCGGCCGAACGACGCGCAGCCGCAAGCCCGGCTGGAGTCAGCCCTTGATGCTGCTGCTGCGGCTGATCGTGTTGGGGGTTGGGCTCGGGGTGCTAGCCGGCACAGGGTTGAAGCTGCTGGCGCCGCGGCTGGCCCAGGGGGGGATCAAGATGCCCCGGGTCGAGCCGCCGCCGCTGTCGGGCAGTCGCCTGGCCCTCGGCCGCTTCGAGCCGCGTCGCGAGCTCACCGCCCTGAGCCGGGAGTGGGCGCGGCTGGCGGCCGCCCAGAAGGGCCTCACCGCTTCGGGCTACCTGCTGGTGCTGGACGACGGCCGCTACGCCGAACTGCAGCCCGACCTGCCCCTGCCAGCGGCCAGTTCCATCAAATCTCCGATCCTGCTGGCGGCCCTGGACGATCTCGACAGGGGCAAGCTGCGCTGGAACGAGCCCCTGCGGCTGACCAAGGAGACGGTGGGCGGCGGTGCCGGTTGGATGGCCAACAAGCCGATCGGCACCCGCTTCCCGTTGTTTGAGGCGGCCAACGAAATGATCCGGGTCAGCGACAACACCGCCACCAACCTGCTGATCCAGCGGTTGGGGGGCAAAAAGGTCCTCAACAGCCGCTTCCAGAAGCTGGAGCTGCCGGCCACGGTGCTGCGCAATTGGCTGCCGGATCTGAACGGCACCAATACCACCAGCAGCCACGACCTCGCGCGCACGATCGCCCTGGTGGACACCGGCGACAAGCTCGGACCACGGGCTCGCGATCTCTACCGCGAAATCATGGGTTCGTCCCACACCAACACCTTGATTCCGCTGGGCATGCTCCAGGGCTTGGGGAGAGATTCCAGCGATCCAGATGCCGAACTCAAACCCTTCGGGATTACCGTTTACAACAAGACGGGTGACATCGGCATCGCCTACTCCGATGCTGCTCTGATCGAATTGCCCAATGGCCAGCGGGCTGTGGCCGCCTTCATGGTGAAGGGCCCGTTTAATGACCCCCGCTCCGCCGAACTGATTCGCAGCATGGCCGCAGCCATGGCCCGCCGCCTGGTGGGCCGCTCCTGAGCGCCCCTCATCCACCCTCCCCGCTGCAATAACGCCGCACCCGCCCGGACTGGCGGGCGCTTGTCGCGATGTGGAGATGCCAATAGGATCGTCTTGACACTCTCCGGTAGACAGGATGACCGTATTGGGCGCACGGGCTCGTTGCCGAGCCCGGTGGTTGGGGCCGCTGCTGTTGGCGGTCCTTGGCTGTGGCCTCAGCGTCATGCCGGCTGGAGCCAAACTGCGCAGTCTCACGAAACTCGCCGTGATTGGCGACAGCTATTCGGATGCAGGGAACTCAGGATTGTTAACTCAATCCGCAGCGCCACCTGGATTCCCTTTCCCCTTCTATGCCAATGGTCGCTTCTCCAATGGTCCCGTAGCTGTAGAGCAGCTCTGGTCGCTGTTCAACCCCTCCCTGCCACCCTTGCGGCCCTCTGCTGCGCCGGGTGGCACCAATTTCGCCGTCGGGGGTGCCACCAGTGGACGCAACAGCTATTTCCAAGTGGCCGGAGCGATGCCCAATAGCCTGCGTCCTTTCTACGCCGATACCAGTGCCTATAGCCAGCTTTCGCAACTGCGCAGCGCATTCACACCGGGTTCTTTTGATCCCAGCAGCAGCCTGTTCGTGTTCTGGATGGGGGCAAACGATGGCCTGTATTGGTTGAACACACCCCAAAGCTCAACCACTGGGCTAACGCCAGGAACGATCACCGGTGGTCCGCCCCAGCCAGCGACCGCGACGCAGCTTGTGCAGAACTCGATGCTTAACATCACCACCGGCGTGCAGGCGTTGATTGATAACGGTGCCCAGCATCTTCTGGTGCCCAACTTGTTAGACTTCAGCAAGGCGCCGGGGTTCAGCGGCGATCCGGCTCAGGCGGCGGCGGCTCAGGCCTTGAGCCTGGGCTTTAATCAAGGCCTTGATCAAACTCTTCAGCAGTTGCGCTTGACCAATCCAACCGTGGATATCATGGCCTTCGATACTTATACTCTGTTCGAGCGAATCTTCGCTGATCCCGGTGGCTATGGCTTCTCCAATAGCAGCCAGGCCTGTACAAGCATCGACAACTCCACCGTGTTCACCTCAGGTTGCTCCCCAACCGCCCCCGGCTGGTTGTTTTGGGATGGCGTGCATGTGACCTCCGCGGCCCACAGCCTGATCGCCGCCGGTCTGTATCAGACCGTCTACGCGGCACCAGGACCCCTGCCCCTCGCCGGAGGCGTTGTCGCTTGGGGCTGGGCCCGGCGGCTGCGGCGCCGCGCCCAGTCCAAGACGATGGCGGCGGGGCGCTGAAGCCCTCCTCGCGCCACTGGTGCTGCCGCCCTCACCCCTCTCCATGGCCGAACCGATCGCCTCCCCGCAGCGGCAGCCCTCGGGCTGGAGACTCCGCTCCCTAGCCTGCCGCTGGCGATGGAGAGGGCTGCGGCCATGACGAGATGCTGCGGTCGTGGCTTGCCGTTGGCCCTGTTGGCCGCTGTACTCGGGGCCGCGGCCGGCGCCCCTCGGGCTGAGGCCGCCCCCGGGCCGAGCATCGCGGCTGAAAGCAGGGCCGCCGCCGCCTGCGCCCCGCCAGCGACAGCCGCAGCCAGCCCTGCCGCGACACAACCCACCAGCACGCCAACGGCCCCCGCGGTGCTGCTGCGCCGCCAGACCGTGGAGCCCCTGCCCGGCGGTCTCGATCGCCTGCCGGTGCTCAACGACAACAACCCGGAGCTGATCACCTCGGCGGGGATCCTGCTCTCCAGCTTCGCCGGCCGCAACCGCGGCGTGCCCGCCGCCCACCTCGATCGCCCGCTGCAGGGTGTCTTTGAGCTGTTCAGCCATCACGTCTACGCGGGGCGGCCGGAAAGCCTCGATTCCACTCTCTGGATCGGCGTGCTGGCAGCGCCCCGCGGCGACCGGCCGGTGACGCTGCGGCTGCTGAGCGGCGCTACGGCGCTGTCCCAGTCGCTGGATCCAACCCAGCCGGCGGCACCCTTCCTGCCCTTGCCGCCGCTGCTCAGTCAGGACAGCACGCCGATCTGGGCCGGTCCGGGCAGCCGGGTCGCCACCGAGCTGCTGCAGGGCCGCCGCAGCCCACTGCTGCCGGAGCAGTGGACCCTGCAACCCGGGCAGATCTCCACCCTGCTGGCCCTGCCGATCCCGGTGCGGGGCCTCGATCCCCTGCTCAATGGCCGCAACCTGCAGCTGCGGCTGGATGCCGATGGCTTGGTGGATGTGGCCACCGTGGCGGGCTTCGGCAAGGGCGACGCCCCCCCCGACAACGCCCAATGGCAGCAATTATTGGAGGGCAACCTGTCCCCGCGGGAGCACGCCCCCACCCCGCCCGACACCCGTGGACCGATGGTCTACTCGCGGGTGAGCGGCGTGCAGATCGGTAGCAGCTGGCGTGCCCGCATCACCGATCCGGGCCGAGCCAGCCTGTCGGTCAGCCGGGCGCCGCTCTCCTGGCCGATCAGCTCCCTGGCCCGCGGCAGCCTCGGCACCGGCCAGGTGCAAACCGCCCCGCTGCAGCCCTTTTATGCAGAGACCGCCTGGGCAGCCCACGGCAACTACGGCGTGCTCTACGACCTAACGATCCCCCTGCGCAATGACACGCCTGTGCCCCAGCGGCTGGAGTTGTCGTTGGATTCGCCGCTCAAGACCGATCAGCCCCTGGGAGGCCTGCGCTTCCGCTCCACCCCCGGCAATGCCGTCACGTTTCGGGGCACGGTGGAGGTGAGCGGGCTGGATCGCGACGATGGCCGACCCAGCGGTCGCCGCGGCTTCCACCTGGTGCTGCGCACCGGCATGGCCGGTCCCGCGCTGGGCCAGGTGACCCTGGCGCCAGGCCAACAGCGCCAGCTGCAAGTGCGGCTCATCTATCCCGCCGATGCGACTCCGCCCCAAGCCCTCAGCCTGCTGCCGGTCGCCACGGCCCCCGAGGCTCCCGCAGCAGCCGGCTGTGCCAGCGTCAAGCCCTGAGCTGGGCAGGGGGCGGGACGCAACCCCGACCGGCGCGGGAGAGGATTGGGATTCGTGATGGCTTTTGGCATGGCCACACCAACACGTGGTGGCATGCCTGACCCTGGCGCCTGTGAAAGACGTTGGATCAGCCCTGGCGGCTAGCTGGTCGCCCGCGCGAGCCGCTTCAACCGAGGCGGTGGTTGCTGACGCTGGTGCGGCGGCTCGATCCGGGCCCGCGCGGGCAGAGGCGGAAGCCCTCCCCGACGCCCTGACAGCAGGAGCTCTGACAGGTGGTGGCACCGATTCCATGGGGAGCCCTGCCACAGGGGCCCGCCCACCAAATCATCGCCACGCCCAGCATGCCGTGACCCCATCCCCACTCGCAGCCCAACCACCACCTGCCGACGCCCCGGAGCGGCCAGACCCGCCAGAATCATCAGCACCCACCCGCCGCTGGCTGGCCCTCGAGCGCCTCGGCGTGCTCCAAGTGCTCGGCGGCGTCGCGATCAGCCTGATCGCCCTCTTCTCCTCGGATGGCCCCAGGCTCGCCAACCGCGGCCGGCTCCGTGCCTTCCTCGCCCTGATGGCCGGCAGCGATCAGCTGTAGCGGCAGCATGATGGAGGTATTCGAGGCATTAAAAGCAGCTGCCCAACGATTCGTCAACTTGCCACCTGCCGCAAACCAGCCATGCCCCCTCCGACGAGAAGCAAAGATACACGCTGGACAGCAATAATCCCATTTTAGCCTGAAGATATGTCAGTCAAAGTTTACACCCAACAGGACAAAAAGTGCTGCCAGCCCATCTGTGTTGCCGGACAGGATGCTTTGGATCAGGAAAGCGCAAGCATTCTCTTGTGCTGATCATGGCTCGGCTGGCAAAAGGTGAAGAAAACTTGATCTCAATTGCATTTCTGGTGATGTACGTAGGGAAGATCTTGAGGATCCTCCGCCCCTTTTTCTCCTGTCTTCGCCTAGTTCTGCGCATGGCCGTTGCCAGGCCCCCTCTGGATGGTATTCAGGAACATTGGCCTGCTTGAGAAATCCGAATCGCTGGTCACTGCATCATCGAGTTTGTGAGCTGCCGGCCCCCTCTCGTCTTTGGCTGCTCCCCCGAGCGGCTCACGATTTGTTTTTCAGGAGTCCCTGATCAGTTTCCGCGTACCCTGATGGCCAAGGCCTGAGCCGCAAGCGGGGAAGCAAGCGGCAGCAAGTCAACTCGTGCGAAAGCAAGGACGTGGATACGAGCCGAGGCTGTCATCGATTCAAAGACTTTGATAGAGGAACTGAATGGGATTGGATAGATTCAGGGATGCCAGGGTGGCACCTCGGACAAAGCTAATGGCTTCGGGAAGAGCAGCCGAGATTAGGGGGGTGGCTGGGTTGAGATCGATGCGAACCCCACTACTTCCAGCATAAAGAGCTGAGACTAGGCTGTACATAGAACTGGTACCCCAGAGCTGGATCCTGTCGCCCGATGCGAAATCCCGAATGATGGCCATATCGGCGGTGCCGCGGTTCGCAGGCTGTCCATCGTCGTAGTAGGGGCCGCTGGCATCACCCAGCACGAAAATATCGTCTCCAGCCAGACCGGTGAGTTCGTCGCGGGAGCCACGACCGCGCAGGCTGGAGCCTGACGGCACACCATTGAGGCGCTCACCAGAGGCGGTGCCGGTGATGATGTCGTTGCTGTCAGTGGACAGGCCAACGGTCGGTTCTTTGATCGTCAGGTTCAGGGTGTTGCCCACCTGCAGGCTGCGGGTCGCATCGCCGAAAAACTGGATCACCAGGGTTTCGTCAGGATCGACCACCGCATCAGCCGCGATGGTTCTGGTGAAGGAGGATCGTCCATCGCTGCCGATCAATACTTCACCGCTGAGGCCCCCGCTGCTGAAGTCGGACGCCGTGATGCCGCTGCCACTGGCCTGCCAAAAGAGCCGGCTGCCTGCTGGCACGTTGGTGGTGAGCACACCGATGGCGACGGCATTGCCTTCAAAGACTGTGGTGGGTGAAGCCGTGAAGCTGAAGGTCTGGGCGGGCAGATCGTCGTTGAGGATCAGGCTGGTGGCGCTGGCGGTTGCTGGTGGGATCCGGCCGTTGCTGGCGGAGCTGAGCAACACACGGAAGCGCTCATCCGGTTCTTCAGTGCCATCACCAGCCACCGGGATGGTGATGGTGAGCTCGTCTTGTCCGGTGGCGAATCTGGCGGTGCCGCTGGGCCATTGATGGAGGGCGAAGTCAGCGGTGTTGGCGGGATTGCTGCCGCTGCCCTCCACAACCCAGGCCACACGGCTGCTGCCGCTGAGATCGCCGGAGCGGCTGATCTGGAAGGCAAAGGAGGTGGAGCCGATGGAACCTTCCCTTTGGGATGGCGTGAGGGCGGTGATCGCCAGATCGGGCATCAGCGGCACCGGGCCGGCCGCCACGGTGATGATTTCGGCAAAGCCCCTGACATCGGTGTAAGAGACCACCAGCCGCAGCTGTTTGCCTTCATCGTCTGGCGCGATGCTATAGCTGCTGTCTGTGCCAACCACGGTCCAGTCTTTGCCGTTTGGAGAGGTTTGCCAGCGGTAGGCAAATGCACCATCCCCATCGGGATCGGAAGTCGCCAGGGCAGCGACGAGGGTTTGGTCCACCGCCGGGGAGCCGCTGATTGTGAAGCTGGCCGCACCGCGATTGGAGGGATGGAGCAGAAAGCCAGCCAGGAGGGGATCGTGGTCGGAGCTGCGGAAGGGATCGGCGCTGTAGAAGCTGTTGATCTGTGAAGCGGATTTGAATTCGGTGTTGTAGTCCAGTATCACCGCTTCATCGCTGTTGATTGCCCACTTACGGGCGCTTCCCAGTTGGGCAGCGAGGCTGGCGCTGGCCAGCATGTGGTCCAACGATCCCCACTGGCCATTGAACTGATAGGAATACGAATCAGGCCCGTAAAGGCTCTGGTACCCCCGAGCCGCCAGGGTGGTGATCGGATCTTCCTTCAGGTAGCTGTTCAGGTCGCCCAAGATCAACACATCCGGATCGTTGAGCCCGGTGGGCGAGGAGGCCAGCCAGTCGGCCAGTTCTGCGGCAGCGCGGCTGCGGCTGCCGTTGGAGAGCCCTTGGCCGTCGCCAGCGTCGGCATCGCCGCTGCCGCCGGCGCTGCTGCCCTTCGATTTGAGATGGGTGACGACCGTGGTGAGTTGCTCGCCGGACCCCACACCGGCGGCCAGCCGCTCGAAGCTCACCGCCAGGGCGGGCCGCTGGATGCGGTTGCTGCCTTGGTCGAAGCTGCCACTTTGCAGGGCAGCGACGCTGGTGCCAGGCGCCTGGCGGACCTGGTCGTTGCGGTAGAAGAACCCAACCGTGATCTCGTCGCCACCGAAGCGGCCATCGGGCTGCAGCAAGCCGGCCGCAGGCCTGATGAAGCTGTAGACATTGGCGCCGATAGCCTGATTGAGGCTGTCCACAAGCTGTTGCGCGGCGCTGGTGGGTCCGTAGCCATCATTTTCAAGTTCATTATAGGCAATGATGTCGGAGTCCAGGCCGAGGATCGCTGCCACTGTTTTGGCCCGCTGCCGTTCGAATTCCACCAGCGTGTCGGCGCCGCGAGCCGTGGGGAAACCGCCGGCGGCATCGGCGGCACCACTGCCGTTGCCATTGAAGTAGTTGAGCAGGTTGAAGCCGGCGATCTTCACTGTTCCCTGTACAGCTGGCGCCGTGGAGCTGCGCGGGTTGGTGGCCAGGAAGTTGACGCCACTGCTGCTCTGCACGCGGTAGCCCTCGAAGCGCTGATCGAGCACCCCGCTGATGCTGGCGATCGTGTCCCCACCCCGCAGCGGATTGAGTGCGCTCAGCGGCTCGCCACCGCGGCCGTAGATCACCGGATCGGGGTTCTGGCGGGTGCTGCCGTCATCCAGCTGGATGGAGCGCTTGCTCAGGTCCTCCAGGTAGGCCCCATAGGCTGCCGCATCCGGGGCGTTGACCTGGGTGAACTGGCTGATTCGGCCACCGGCCGAGAGCCCCACCTGGCCATAGCGGCCAAGCCCGAAGGTGTTGGTGACCGTCAACGGGCCGCTCGCCGCCAGCGCGGTCACCGCCATCCCCTCCACCGCCTCAAAGGCGAGCTCATCGGCTACGGGCAGACGCAGGGTGGCGGCCGTCGGCAAGGGGGCGCTGCCCTTGCGCTCCAGGCTGGTGAGCGCGGTGATCTGGGTGAGGCTGCTGGCAACTGGGGCACCGCTGAGGCCCGTGGCACTGCTGAGGTACTCCGCCACGGTGCCGCTCAGTCGCAGGCGCTCACCCACGCCGCCGACGAACAGACCGGCGGGGTCGTACACGAAGATCCCCTCCGAGGAGCGCGGATCCTGGTCGGCATCGCCGTCCTCCTCCTGCAGGAAGAAGCCCGACAGGCCGCCACTACCCGGGAAGCTGGCCACCACGATCCCCTCCACCGTGACCGTCTGCCCCTGCAGGGGGCTTGAGGTCCCCGTGCCCTGGATCGTGTGGATCGGCGTGATCTGCACCGCCCGGTCGTTGTCGCTCACCGACACCACCCGATCGGTCACCACCAGGCCGTTGTAGGCCGGATCGGCGCTGCTCAGCAGGAAGCTGACGCTGCCGCTGTGATCGCCCTCCACCAGGTCATCATCCACGGCCCGCACCGTGATGGCCTGGCTTTGGGTGTCGTTGAGCACCAGCGTGAGGCTGTCGCTGAAGCTGATCCCATCGCTGCTGAGCTGGACCTGGCCATCACCGCTCAAGGTGAGCGTCACGGGGGAGCTGGGGTTGGTGGCCAGAAAGATCGCGACGCTGTCGCCAGTTCGATCGCCTTCGGCGACGGCGGTGCTGCCACCGCTGGGCAGCACCTGCAGGCTGGGCAGCGGAGTGGTGGCGATCGTCAGATCGTCGATCGCCAGCCCGTGGTCGCTGCCGGCGTGGTCGGGATCCGACCAACGCAGCCAGAGCTCGGTGCCGGCGGGCAGGTTGAGCCCCTCGATCACGCCCGAAAGGAGGCGGCTGTTGGCGGCGAGGTTGCCATCGAGGGCGGAGGCGCTGCCAGCTGTGATCGGCGCGGTGAAGGTCAGGGCTGGAACGGCGCTCCAGCTGCCGCCGCTGAGGTCGCTGCCGCCGACGCGCCATTCCAGGCTGAGGCTCTGGGCGGGGGCCCCGCTGTTGCGCCACTGTTCGCCGCGATAGCTGAGATAGACGCGATCGAGGCGAGAGCCTGTGTCGTTGAACAGGCGCAGGCCCCAGCTGAAGCTGCCGGCGGCGGCATTGCCGGAGCCGATCGAGCCCAGGGCGCGGTCGCTGGCCGCGCTGGTGCCGAAGCTGTAGAGGTTGCCGGCGGTTGTGCTGCCCGTGCTGGCCGCCAGCGAGGTGCCGCTGCCCGTGCGACGCACCGACCAGCCGGGCAGCAGGCCATCGCTCCAGGTGGTGCTGCCCGTGCTGATCAAGCTGTCGAAGTTCTGCTGGTAGCCGCTGGCCAGGGAGAGGCTGCCGGCCGGAATCACGGGGGTGCCGAGGCTGAGCTGAAGGCTCCGGAACTTCTGCAGCGGCTTGCCATAACCGGCGTTGCTTTCCAGCTCCTTGGAGATCACGCCGTTGCCGTACCAGACCGTGTCGCCGTCATCCACCAGCAGCTGCAGGGTGCTGCTGGCGGCGAGGCTGGCGGGCACGTCCACGATCGCCTCGGCACTGCCGACCCCCCCCAGCAGGGCGTTGATATCGGCGCTGAGCAGCAGCGGCGCGTCCGTGGCGACGCCACTCCAGCGGTAGAGCCGAAAATCAGCCGGCGCCACGCCGTTGGCGGCACCGCTGGGCCCGGCGATGATCAGGTAGTCGCCAGCGGCGTTGCGGTCGATGCTGCGGAGGCCCCGGCCCCCCAGATCGAGTTGGATCGGCGTCCCGAAGCGAGCCGTGCCGGCAGGGCCACCGCCGGGCCTGATCAGCGCCGCGATGTTCAGCAACGGCACGATCAGCGCCTGCTGGCGGTTGCTGGTTGGCTGGGTGGGGGCGCGGAAGCCGAGGTAGGCGGTGCTGCCGTCAGGACCCATCGCAAGCCCTTCGATGTTGAAACCGCCCGGCTGCTCCGGGGGCACCCCGGCGGCGGCGCTGGCGGCGAGGCCGAGGCTGCCGCCCCGGGCCTGATCCCAGGCCAGCAGATCGTCTTCCAAGTAGGCGTAATAACCGAGCGGCGTCAGGCTGATGCCGGCGCCACTGCCGCTGAGAGCCGTGGCGAACAGGCGCTCGCGGTTGGGGCGGTCCTCGCCACTGGCGTTGTTGCTGTGGGATCCCAGCCAGTAAAGGGTGGAGCCAGCTCGGGTGGAGGCCTCCAGATCCACCTCGGAGCCGCCCACCAGGCCGAGGCTGGCATCCATGGCAAAGCTCGCTCCCGCCAATCCCGACTGCTGGCGATTCACCAACCGCAGCACCTGCTCCTCGTCGTCGGCCACCACCATCCAGTCGGCATCGATGGCGATGGCGCTGGAGGCATCGCTGGCGCCAACGTGAAAACGGATGGCGGCTGGGTTGGCGGCGGCAGCAGAGGCGCCGTAGGTGAAGCTGCGGCTGGCGCTGCTGCCACCGTCGCTGACCGTGAGGGTGATCGTGGTGAGGCCAACGCCCGCGGGGGTGATGGTCAGCAGGCGGTCGGGGCCACCGCCGCTGAGCAGCAGGCCGGAGGGTCCGACCACCGAGACGTTGCTGCTCTGCACAGACAGCAGCAAGCCGGCGGCGGCGGTATCGGGGTCTGCCAGCTGAATGGCGATGCCGAGGGTGCGGGCCGGATCCGTGGGGTCGCTGATGACGCCGCTAAGGAAGCCGCCCGAACCGCTCGCGGGCAGGTCAATCCACGGTTGCGGCGCCAGGAGCTGGAGGGTTGGCGGCAGGCCAGGTCGATCGTTGTCGCTGATGGCGACGGATCGGTCGGGCACCGCCAGGCCCTGGTAGGCCGGATCGGCGCTGCTGAGGGAGAAGCGCAGCAGGCCGCTGTGAGCCCCCTCCACCGCGAGGTCGTCGACGGCAGAGATGTTGAGAGTTTGAGGGACCGACCAGTTGGCCGGGGTGAAGCGGATGTTGGAGACCGCGGCTGAGAGCTGGGCGCCGCTGTCGATCGTCACCACCACATCGGCCAGGGGCTGGCTGCGCAGCGCCAGGCTGAGACTGTCGCCGCCGCCCCCCTCCTCCACGGCCGTGGCGCCGCCGGATTCGATCACCAGCACACCGGGCAGTCCAGTGTTGTAGTGGCCGGGGTTGCCGAGGCTGCCGCCGCTGGTGCCGCGGCTGTTCTGGGCATCGCCTGCGGTTGACAGGCGCCAGGCGGATTGAATCTGCAGAGCGGCCAGGTCAGAGGCGGGCGCCCAACCGCTGGCATTGATGGCTCGGATGGTGCCACTGAGGCTCTGGTCGTCGTAGCTGAGCCGATCCACCAAGGCGCCAGCATTGTCGTAGAGGTTGATTTCATCGGCGCGGCCCAGGTTGTTGGTGAGGCCGCCGATCACCTTCACCGAGGACGACAGGCTCCATGTACTGCGGAAGGCGCTGGCGTCGGCTTCGGTGAGGATCACCGATTCACCGGGTGCCACCACGCCAAAAGCACTCAGATCCTGGGAACCGGGCTGGCGGCTGTTGTCATCGAAACTCCAGCCGCTGAAATCAATCGACTGGCCGCTGAGATTGGTGAACTCGATGAATTCACCCCCATCACCCTGGTAGAGATATTCGGTGATCTGGATGGCCCCGGATCCCTCATCGTCATCGCTGATCGTCACGGTCTGGCTGGAGGGACTGCCACCGGCGTAGGCGGAGCTGGAGGCCAGGCTGATCAACGCGGTCTCCCCGCCTTCGCTCAGGCTGTCGGCCAGGGGCGTGAGCAGCAGCTCCACGGCCGCAGTCCCGGCGGGAATCGTGAGCAGGTTGTCGCTGAGGCTGGAGCCGGCCGTGAGGGGCGTGAGGGTGTAATCGCTGTTGCGCACGGCCGTGCCCGCCAGGTCGAGGGTCACGACCAGGGCAGTGCTGGTCGAGCCGCTGCGGCGAATCAGCAAGCGGGCGTTGTCGTTGGCCGCCGCGGCTTCATTGGCGCTGGCATCCGAGCTCTCGAGGGTGACGGTGGGAAGGGGCGCGACGGCACTGATCTGCAGATCATCAATCGCCAGGCCGTGATCATTGCCGACATCGTTGGTTTCGGTCCAGCGGAACCAGAGGGTGGTGGCGGGTTGCCAGCTGAGGCCGCTGAGCGTTCCGCCAACGTTGCTCAGCTTGCCTGCATCGTTACCGTTCACGGCAGCCGCTGTGCCGGTGGCCACCGGAGACGACCAGTTGAAGCTGCCACCGGGGCTGGTCCAGGTGGTGACCGAACCGAAAGAGCTGCCAAAGCCGTAGCTCAAGGTCATCGACTGGGCGGTGGTGTTGCCGCCATTGCGCCATTGCTCACCGGCGAACTGGATGTTGAGGGCTTCCAGCACAGCGCCGGAGCTGTTGGTGAGGGCCAGGGCGATCCAGCCGGCCACAGACCCACCATTTGGACTGCCGAAATAGCTGCCTCCAGAGCCCAGCCCGCCGAGAGCCCGGTCGTCGCTGCCACCGGTGCCATAGCTGTAGAAATTGCCGGTGGAAGAAGTTCCTGAATCGACACCGTATGTGGTGATAGCAACAGGAGCGCTGGCGGGCTGGCGGAAGAGGTGCCAGCCCGCCAATGTCACGTCATTGGTCCAGTTGATGCCTGTGCCTGTAGCTTTGACGAGGGTATCGAAGTCCTGAATGTAAAGGCCAAGGAAGCTGGCGGGCACGATTCAATCGAACTGCAACCTTGAAAGAATAGGCTTAAGTTCTGAAATAATCGTTAAGAGCCGTCGAACAAATGGTTAAGAACTCGATTGGGTATTCGGCTCGCCTGGCCTCGCAGTGAGGCGTTGTTATGCCCATTTAGCCCACATCCAAGCACCTATTTCCTTGTCAGCATGGAAGGCCAAAGGTCGGAACAGTTCTCCTGAGCCGAGATGCTGTGAGATCCTCAATGTCGCCTCAGCCACCATCCAATGGATTGGAAGCTGGCGCCCCCTGCAGTCGTGTCAATCCCCCGGCACCCCCATCCTGGCTCCGCTGGGGTGGACCACAAACCTCAGGCAATCGGCCGAGCGGTTGACCTGGCAAGGGGTGGGCAGCTCCGCTCCCCTGGTTCGAGGACCACCTCAACCAGGCGAACCATCCCCAAGACCCATGCTCTCGCCAGCAAGCTGGCCTCGCTACTGGATGGCAGCAGCCCAGGGGATCGGATCCCCGAGCGCTCTCGCTACGGACTGCAGCAGCCGATCGAGCTGGAGGTCGCCGCATTTCTCGGTGCTGACTGCCATGAGCGCTCCAAGTCTCCGGTGAGTCGCATCTGTCGGGAGATCGATGAGCGGGTCCAGGCCTTCCAGAGCCGGCCGCTGCAGGTGACTGGCGATGCCTGCGTTGACCTGGATGCCGCCGACCTCAATGGGCGGCAGGGAACAGCCAAAGCGCTCGTCGCCGAAGGCCGGTGAACCCGGAGCCCCCAGGTAAGAAACCGAGCAGCTGTGGCAGCAGATCGCCAGGCTGAGCCAGCAGCAGGCCAGGGACAGGCAACTGCTTCTTCCAATCGATGTGCTCTGCTTTCCGGACCCCTCCAGCTCGATCCCAGCCCCGCCAACCGCGATCGATGTCTCGCCTTCCTTGCGCGAATGGCGGATGCCACTGGTGCTGATGGTGGATGTCGCCTGCTCCCTCGGGCGCCCCGATTGCGAGCAGCCACCGCCAAAGCCATCCTTGGCTGTGCGGATTCGCCCGGCTGGAGCTGCGGCAGCGCTGCCGGCATGGGTTTGCCGCTACAGCAGTGCGGAGCGCTGCGGACCGCCCGCGGTGTGCCGGTGCTACTTGCCGCTCAGCGCCTGGAGCGGCCCCAGCAGTCCGGAGATCGCCGCCGCAGCGGTGGCGGCATCGGGCTTGGCGCCCGAGCCAAAGGTGCTGATCACGGTCTTGGCGGCGCTGTCGATCGCCGCCCATTTCTCACCGGCCAACGGCTGGATCACCGGGCTGGTTTTTTCCCATAGGCCCTGGAAGCCGCCCATGGCGGTCACCGCCGCGCCCAGCTGGCCGGCCTGGAGATCGGCCTGGCCCCGAGCGAGCATCTCCAGCAAGGGATTCAGTGCCGGCGCCAAGGCCGCCTGGCCCGCCGCGATCGCCAGCTGCTTCGCCGCGCCACCGAGGCTCGAGACCGCAGGTTGGACGCCATCGGCCGGGCCGGAACCTGCGGTGTTGGCGGCACCGCCCAGGCTGTTGGTCGCCTGTTGAGCGGCAGAGCAACCGGCCAGGGCCAAGGAGCCCGCCGCCGTGAAGGCGATGGCGAGGCGAGACAACCGGACGGTGCCAGGCATGGGCTTGGGTGTTGGCTGCTGGCAAGCTAGGAACGGGCGGCAGGGGCCGGCTGGGTGGGCGCGACCCTGCCAGCCATCCCGAACGACGGCGCTGTCCGGCGCCAAAAACCCCTGAACTCCGGTGGCTCCCGAAGGGATTTAGCCCATGGATTCGACAGCGGGATGGCTTGGCCTGGTTTCAATGTGTCGGTCCAGATTCAGTCTTCCCCTCATCATCCTCATCCTCATCCACGTCCTCGCCATCCTCAAGGTCAGCGTCCGCAACCTCATCGTCGAGATCATCGACAACAGCGTCTTGCTCGGCATCATCCCCATCGACCTCCTCGTCATCCTCCTCTCCAACCATCTCGGCCGCCACCAGGCTTTGGAACAGTGAATCCACGGCGCTGCGACTGCTTTCCAGCTCATGGCTGGCCAGGCGCTGGATCGCGGCATTGTTGACCACCAACTGCTCCCGCTGGCCGCTGGTCGTTTCGATGGCTGTTACCGTGAGGATGCCATTTAAATCAAAGCTAAACTGCACCTCAACTTTTACCTTGCCAGCTGGCTTTGGCGGCAGGCCGTTCACCTCAAACGAACCGAGGGGTACGTTCTCGTCGGCCTGCACCTGTTCACCCTGGGAAACTTCGATGCACACCGTCTCCTGATTGTCAACTGACGTCATGTAAAGCTTGGAGCGCGATACCGGGATCACGGTGTTGCGTGGAATGATGGTGCTGAAGATGTTCGATATCAGGCCGATCCCCATGTCGATTGCCGTGGCAATCCCCAGCGAATGGGGGGTGACATCCACCAGAAAGGTGTCGACTACCTGGCCGCTGAGCACTGCCGCCTGCAGGGCTGCCCCCAAGGCGACGCAGCGATCGGGCTCGAAGCTGCTGACGATGATGCCCGGCAGATGGGTCTCCACCAACTCCTGCACCAGGGGCATGCGGGTGGACCCCCCCACCAGGATCACCCGATCGAGGTCTCCGGCTCGCAGGCCGGCGTCGCTGAGGGCCCGATCGATCGCCGCCAACGTCTCTCGCAGCAGCGGCCGCGTCAGCTCCTCCAACTCCTTGCGCTGCACCACGGTGTCGAGATGCAGGGGCGTGTCTCCCTGGCTGACCAGGTAGGCCTCCCGCACCGCCACCTGGCAATGCTCGCTAAGCTCGATCTTGGCCCGTTCCGCCGCCTGCAGCAGCCGCGCCTCCACGCTCGGATCCCGCGGCACCGCTACAGCGTTGGCCTCCTCGAAGCGCTCGACCAGCAGGCGCTGCAGCAGCCGATCGACATCGTCACCCCCCAGCCGGTTGTTGCCGTGGCTGGCCAGCACCTCGGTCACCGGTCCGGTGATCTCCACGATCGACACATCGAAGGTGCCGCCGCCGAGGTCGTACACCAACAACCGCTGGCAGGCGTCACCCCGCTCGTCGAACACCAGGGCTGCGGCGGTCGGTTCGTTGAGGATCTGCAGGACCTCCAGCCCAGCGATTTCGCCCGCCTCCTTGGTGGCCTGCCGCTGGGCATCGGTGAAGTACGCCGGCACGGTGATCACCGCCTGCTCCACCGTGTCCTCCAAGGCGGCTTCTGCCCGCTGCTTCAGCGTGCGCAGGATGAGCGCCGAGATCTCCTGGGGTCGGAAGCTCTGCTCCCCCAGCGTCACCGTGCTGTCGCTGCCCATCTGGCGTTTGATCGAGCGCACGGTGCGTTCGGGTGCTGCGGCGTACTGGCGGCGCGCCGCCTGCCCCACCAGCAGTTGCCCTTCTGCGTTGAGGCCCACCACCGAGGGCAACAGCAGCTCCCCGGTCGCATCGGGGATCACCCAGGGTTGACCGTCGTCGAGGGCGGCCACTAGGGAGTTGGTGGTGCCGAGATCAATGCCAACGACGGTCGCCATGGACGGAGAAGTACGGGGGACGGGGAAACGACAAGGAGGTGATGGAGGACGGACCGGGTTCGCCAGGCTTGGGCACAGGATCGCTCGGGCCTTCAGGACGGTGGCCAACGCTCATGGCGCAGCCACCACCACCTGAGCTTCTCGCAGCAGGGTTCCCTGCCAGCAATAGCCGCGCACGGCCTCCTCTAGCACCGCGCCGGCGGCGATTCCAGGGCCGCCGGGCCGCTGGCCCAGGGCCCGCATCCGCTCCGGATCAAACGGTTGGCCCAGGCTTTCGAAAGCTTCCAAACCGTGCCGTTGCAGCGCCTCCCGCAGCGAGGCGCGGATCAGGCGGATGCCATCGCTGGCGCTCTCGGCCAGCGCCCCATCACCCGGGCTGGCGCTGGCCTTGGGCCGCCGCCAGAGCCAACCCAGCCAACGCCTCACCAGGTTCAGCAGGGCGGATGGCGGGGCCGTTTGCTGGGCGACCAACCTGCCGCTGGGCTGGACGGCCAGCACCTGTTGCCAGTGGAGCTCGGCACGATCGAGGGCATCCAGCACCGGCAGCAGATCGCGCACCAGGACCTCCTGCCGCTGGCGCAGTTCGGCCTGAAGCTGGGCGCGTTCGCGTGGGGAAGCCATCGGGGTTGTGGACCTGGGGGCAACGGATTCAGAAGGTAAGCCGCAGCAGCTCGTCGAGGCTGAGCCGGCAGCCGCCGCGCAGCTGCTCCGCCAGCGCCTCCACCGCCGCCGGATCGATCTGCGCCAGCATCGGGCCTGGTTGCAGCGGATCGCCCTGGTGGTCACCAGCGGCGCGGATAGCGTCGTAGGCGGCGCGGATGTTCTGAAATTCGCGGGGATGGCTGTGGGCGGGGAACTCGCGCAGCTTCTGGTGGTAGGCCTGCTTCACCTCACTGCTGGAGGCGCTGGGGGTTAACCCGAGCAGGGTATAGGGGTCGGCCATGGCTACAGATCCATGAAGGTGCGGCGCTGGCTGCGGCGCTGTTTGCTCGGCGGTGGCCTCAGAGGCCGACCACCATCACCCTGGCTGTCCTCATCGTCGTCCTCGTCATCGTCATCGTCCATCTGGAAATTCAGCCCCATCATGTTGAACAGCTTAAAGATGTTGAAATCACCATAACCGGCCGCTGCGCCTGCTCCCGGTCGGCTCCTTCCCCGTGGTGGCCGCTTGCCGCTCTTCTGCTCTGCCCTGGACTTGGCCAGATTTTGAAACAATTCTCCCAGGGAGGCATGATCAAACATCGACTCAAAATCGAGACCCCCGGACTGCGATGACGGCAACCTGCGGCGGCTTAACTTGCGATCAAAACTCGTCTCCGCCCACTCACGTTCACGCCGACAAGCGGCGAGGGTTTCGCTGTCCTGCTGGCTGCGAGCCAGTTCAAAGGCTTGATCGGCCAGTTGTCGATAGGGGTCGCTGAAGAGGCGTTGCATCGTGGCCAGGGCCAGCACCAACAGGGCATCCTCGGGCGCTTGGCGATGCAGATCTTCGGCGATCGAGAGCCAGGGCTTGGTGGTCATCAGCATGCGCAGATCCAGCAGCGCTCGGGCGAGAATCCGCTCGGGCTGGTGGGAGCGTCGCAGCAGGCGCGTGCTCTCCTGGACCAGTTGCTCGGAGCGGCGCAGGCGCAGGCCGGCCAGCAGCAGTTGATGTTGCAAAGCTCGGGAGCGCACGTTGCCGTCCGCTGCGGGGTCCGCTGCCAACGCCTCCAGCGCCGCCAGGCGAGCCGCGATCTGGGAGCGCATCGCCGTGCTGCTGCGGGCAGTGAAGCGCAAGATGACGGCCACAATCGCGCTGAGGGCCTCCACCTGCTCCAAGGGCTCCAGGGACTCCACCAGGGCATCCCAACGGGGGGCGATCTTCGGGAGATCCAGGCGAACTTTCTTGTAATTTACCCCGTCTGGGTCGCACAACTGCGCCGACACTTGATCGCTGAACAGGTGCAGCACCTGCAGGGCCGGACCGCTCTGCGACGTCGATCTCAACACGCCGTACATATCCATGACGTCATTGCCGCTCAGGGCCTCCAACCAGGCCGGGATCGCCCCCGAATGCGGATCGGGCTCGGGCTCGTCGTCAAACAGGGCTCCGTATTGACGCTGCAGCCGCAAGCGCTCAGCTGACTGGCCGGTGAGCTCTAGCCCGGCCACCAAGACATCATAAACATTTTGACTGCGGCAGCCGCTATCGAGGGCTCGCCAGAGCAGCGGAATGCCTTTGTCGCTGTCTCCCCCGGTTTGAGCGAACATGCCTTGACGGCCGATCACATCCGGCAAGTCAGGCGCCAGCTGTCGCGCCTGGTCGACGCTGCGACGGGCCTGCTGCCGCATCCCCATCCGCATCTGCTGATCGGCTTGCCAGCAGTGCAAGCGTGCCAGGCAAGAGTTGAGTAGCGGCTGGGGCCAGGCGGTCGGGTTGTCGCGGGCCTCGCGCCGCAACCAGCTGAGCAGCTGACTGGCCAGCCGCTCCGCATCCTGGCTGCTGTCCTCGTCGTCGCTTTGGTCGAGCAGGGGATAGAGGCGCAGGGCCAGCTCGGCATCGAGGGTCGGTTGATGCACGATCGCCTGCCAGAAGCGGATCGCCCGATGCGGCGACTCCCGCTCCAGGGCTTGCTGGCCCGCCAGCGACAGCAGCGGCCGCCGCAGGGATGCCAGCGCCGGCACGGCATTGAGCATGGGGCGCTCGTGCTCCAGGAGCAGCAGCCCGGCGGCCATCCAGTTTTGTTGGTGCAGCTGATGGAGCAGCTCCAACGCCAGGGCGAGGGGGCGCCGCGGCAGGTCGCCCCGGTCCAGATCGAGCAGCTCGCCCGGTTGCCGTTCGGTGCGGGCGCAAAGATCAAGGGCCAGGGCCGCGGCGGCGGGGTGCTTGACCTCCTTCAGGGCGGCAACCGCGGCCGCGACATTCCCCTCCTCCAGGTCGGTCCAGGCGCGCCAGATGGCGCTGTGGTCGCCTGGGGATGCCGGACCGGCCATCTGGCGGAACTGGCGTTTGGCCTGGCTGAGGTTGCCCTCCAACAGGTTGAGGATGCCGGCGGCCCATTGGCGCTGCTGGGGCTGGAAGCGCTCGGGCTGCTGTTGCAACAGCTCCCGAACTCGCGGGGTCTGGCCGTTGATCAGCAGCAGCTTGAGGTAAGCGCCGGCATGGGAGGAGGGCAGGGAGCCGCTCTCAAAGGCTTGTTGGAACAGCTGCAAGCCCCTTTGCGGTTGCCTCTGCTGCAACCACAGTTTCGCCAGCTGGTAATGGGGTTCACCCTGGAGTCCCAGGGCGATCGACTTGTTGAACGAACCTTCGGCCGACTTGAAGTCCTCGCACGCGACCCCCTGCTGGCCGAGCAGGAACCACAGCTGGGCTTCGCTGGGGCTGAGTTCGAGGTCGGGATGGCGGCGCAGCGCCTGCTCGCGCACACGCAAGGCATCGCGATAGCGCTGTGCCTTCACCAGGTCCGCCAGTTTGCGCCGCGCTTGGTGCTCGCGTCGGAGATCCGCTGCATCGGGCGGTTGGCGGGAGGACATAACAACTGGGATGGTTGTGACCGACCTGGCTATTGTGATTCCCCCTGGGCCGCAGCGCCAAAACGGATGATGCCGCCGATCGCCCCCGCCAGGCCGTTGCGGGGAGGGCGACCACGGTGGACCTTAGCCGCCGCGCAGGATCCGGAGCCTCAACGCCGGCCGATCGGCCGCCAGCCAGCCTTTGCGATCCTTCACACCTCCGCCAACACCTTCGCCTCTTCGTCAGAGCTGACCACCCGGCCCTGGTCTGCAAAGCCGGCGATCTGATCGAAATTGAGATAGCGGTAAAGCTCCTCTCCGAAGGGATCGATCTTGGCGGCTGCCACGGCCAGGTAGTCCTCCTTGCTGGGAATGCGTCCCAGCTGGGCGCAGACCGCCGCCAGCTCGGCGCTGCCCAGGTAGACCTGCGCGCCATTGCCGAGGCGGTTGTTGAAGTTGCGGGTGCTGGTGGAAAACACGGTGGTGTTGTCTTCCACTCGCGCCTGGTTGCCCATGCAGAGCGAACACCCTGGCATCTCCATGCGTGAACCAGCCGCCTCGAAGATGGCGTAATAGCCCTCCTCTTTCAGCTTCTCTTCGTCCATGCGCGTCGGCGGGCAGACCCAGAGGCGAGCTGCATTTTGGCCTTGATCTTTAAGCACGTTGGCGGCGGCTCGGTAATGGCCAATATTGGTCATGCACGAGCCGATGAAGACCTCATCGATCCTGTCGCCCGCCACCTCGCTCAAGGTTTTGACGTTATCCGGATCGTTGGGGCAGGCCAGAATCGGCTCGGTGATCTGATCCAGATCGATCTCGATCACGGCGGCGTACTCGGCATCGGCATCGGCCTCCAGCAGCT
>CAYOCW010000016.1:0-25588 GCA_964402615.1 uncultured Cyanobium sp.
CCGGCAGGGTGGTGAGCGAGGCCACCATGCCCGGCAGGTGGGCGGCGCCGCCGGCACCGGCGATGATCACCTGAAGACCACGGGCCGCGGCGCCTTCGGCGAATGCCACCATCTCGAGCGGCGTGCGGTGGGCCGAGAGCACGCGCACCTCGCACGGCACCCCGAAGCGCTCTAGCAGCTCCACCGCCGGGGCCATGGTGGGCAGATCGGAATCGCTGCCCATGATCACGGCCACCCGGGCGTCCGAGCCAAGCGGATCGGCAGCGGCTTCAGCCACAGTGCACAGACGCAATGGGCTGGCATTCTCGCCCCGTCTGCGGCGAACTCCCGATGCACTGGCTGACCAACGTGCGCTTGCCGCTGGAGCGAGCCTGCGGCCACGGCCGCCAACGGCGTTGGCGTGTCGGCGTCGACGCGGCGGGACGCATCGCCCGCCTGCTGCCCCTCGATCCCTGCAGCCATGCCGCCGGCGACGACTGGCAGGGCGACTGGCTCAGCCCGATGGGGGTGGACCTGCAGATCAACGGCGGCCTGGGCCTGGCCTTCCCGGAGCTCACGGCAGCGGATCTGCCCCGGTTGGAGGCATTGCTGGAGCGGCTCTGGGCCGATGGCGTCGAGGCGATCACCCCCACCCTGGTGACCTGCGGCGTGGAGCCGTTGCGCCTGGCGCTCACCGTGCTGCGCCAGGCCCGGCTGCGCCATCGCCCCGGGCGCTGTCTTCTGCTGGGGGCCCATCTGGAGGGGCCGTTCCTGGCCGCCGCCCGCCGCGGCGCCCACCCGCAGGAGCAGCTGGCGCCGCCGAGCCTGGAAGCCCTGGACGCACGCCTCAACGGCTTCCGCTGCGGCGCCGCCTGGCCATCGGCTGAGCCGGCCACGGCGGACGGCTGGAGCGATGCCACGGGCGCGCCGATCGCCGCCGACATCGCCCTGATGACCCTGGCGCCGGAGCTGGAGGGCTGTGCCGCCGTGATCGCCGAGCTGCGCCGCCGCGGCGTGCTGGTGAGCCTGGGCCACAGCGCCGCCGATGAAGGCCAGGCCAATGCCGCCTTCAACGCCGGGGTGACGATGCTCACCCACGCCTTCAACGCCATGGCCGGCCTGGGGCACCGGGCGCCGGGTCCGGTGGCGGCGGCGTTGCTGCGCGACGACGTCAGCCTGGGACTGATCGCCGATGGCGTGCATGTCGCCCCGTCGATGGCGGTGCTGCTGCAGCGCCTCGCCCCCGACCGGGTGGTGCTGGTCAGCGATGCCCTGGCCCCCTACGGCCTGGCGGAGGGCCTACACCGCTGGGACGACCGGCAGCTGCACGTGCACAACGGCAGCTGCCGCCTCGCCGACGGCACCCTGGCGGGTGTCACCCTGCCGCTGTTGGAGGGGGTGGTGCGGCTGGCGCGCTGGAGCGGCCGGCCGGAGCGGGCCATCGCCGCCGCCACACTGCTGCCGCGGCGGGTGCTGGGGGAGCAGCGGTCGCTGGAGGCCTTGCTGATCGGCCGACCGTTGGGGGAGACGCTGCGCTGGAGCCTGCGGGGGGGAGAGCTGAGCTGGCGGCGGGCCGCAACAGGGTCGTCGCGCTCCCTGCCGCCCCATGCTGTGATCTGATCGCAACCGGGGCAACATCCATCCACGCCACCAGGCCTGGCCATCGGTGTCAGCCATTCCGCCTCCTGGTCTCCCAAAGATGGCTCCATCGGGTTCGACCTGAACAGTGCCGAGGGTGGCTTTCTCAGCTTTGGTGACTACTCCTCGCCAGGAGCCTGCGGAGAAGACCTTCACCCACCGATCGGGAAGACCCACAACCGAGCAGAACCGCTACTGTGCCAGGCCTGACTGAACCCAGTCCGGACCGCCGAAGAGATCTGGGCTGGGTTTTTCAGCAAGCGCTAGTTACACCTTGGCGGACGCTGCAATTTGCCGGCGCAGTCGGCGACTCCAGGCAAAGGTCATGCCAATGCCTAACACCGGCAGTGGGCCGGGAACCGAGGGCGGCGGCGGCGCGGCCTGCTCCAGAATCTTCACGTTGTCTAACAACAGGAAGGGATCCGAGCTACCACTACCACTACCACCGGTAACGGCACGACCCCACGATTCAAACCTCAACGTGAGGCTGGCAGCAGATGGCGTGAAGGGGTTACTCATATAAGTCAACCAAGGCGTGAAGCCCTGGCTGGGATTCGTCAGCTCAGGCACGCTGTGGTCAACTGTTCCCAATAACACCTTCCATTGTTGATTCGTGTCTCCCATTCTCGTAGTCAGCTGGGAACCGGCAAAATCATAGCTCAACACATACTGCTTAGATGTATCGAATCCTGTCACGATTTGGGTGAGCACCGAAGCGCCATAGTCGCCACCGGCACCGATAAATTTGTTAGTAGCCGAGGAGCCTGGGGGCCCAGAGAAGCCGTTGTTTAGAGGATAAGTAACAGAATTCGGGCCCCAAAGAAAAAGATTTGTTGCACTCGAATTTGAGAACTTTGAAGGAAAGCCGCCACCTTGTGAAGGATAAGAATTTCCGTTGTCGAAATCGGCATCTTTATTGATCACGAAGGCAAACCCGTCAGAGCCATCAGCAGCAACCGAGGTTTTGGTCCAATCCGATAGGGTGACAATGTTGTCGATCTGGCCGATCCCACCAGCGCTGGTGGGCCATGTCGAGGTGTTATTCGGAGAGGAATTTTCAAAGTCGCCATTCAGCACGAGATTAGTGGCTCGGGCTGGCACGCCTGCCGCGAAGGCGACCAGCACACTCGCAGCTGCTGATGCGCCGATGAGCGCCGGCTTAAGTCTTGACATGGTGGTGAATTAATCGATTGTTAGGCATACGGCAGACCAATCTACAAGCATACTGCCGTGCAGAATAGCCGTACTTGGCGACTATAGCACCGTCTCACTTGGAGGCAACTGGCTGCGACGAGGTTGACCCTTTCACGGGCTGCCCGCAAGGAGACAGCCTGCTCGACAAAAACATCGAGCCTCCTGAGCCGATGAGGGCAACCTGGTTCCCATTAGCATTTCAGGAGCAGACGACTTGAGGACACCTCGAAAAATCACCTTTCCAGAACTTCCTCTAAAATGCGGGACCCATCAGCGCAATAAATCTCATGCTTGCCTCGCGTGAAACTTGGCGATTTTTCGAGGTGTCCCTGAAATGCAGTCCCACCGGTTCAGAATAGCGATTGCCATCTCGGCTCCGCCAGCTGTGCAGACGATGGGGGGTCGGAGCATCGAGGACCGAGGACGATGCCGCTGGAGCGGTCGAGCCCCGCAGAAGCCCGAACCCGAGCCGCCCAGCATCAACCGAAGCGTTGGGCGCCGCTGCCCAGCGGCCGCATGAGGATTGCCCGACGTTCTGCCACAGCCCAAACCATGACCGGCTGGGGTGGGTGGAAGGGAGTCGAGCATTGGCGCCGAGCGCCACGCTGGGCCTCGTGCCGCCAGCCTCCCCTCCTTAGGATCCGCGCCACGCCAGTTCCCCAGCCTGATGCCCGCCGACCTGCCAACCAGCGCCCTAGATCCGGCCAGCAGCCCCGAGGACGCCAAGCGGGCCGAGAAGGCTGAGGTGAAGGGCTACTTCGAGACCACCGGCTTCGAGCGCTGGAACCGCATTTACAGCGACAGTGACGCGGTCAACAACGTGCAGCGCAACATCCGCATCGGCCACCAGAAGACCGTGGATGAGGCCCTGAGCTGGCTGCAGGAGCAAGGCGACCTGGGCAGCCGCAGCTTCTGCGACGCCGGCTGCGGCGTCGGCAGCCTGGCCATCCCGCTGGCCCTGGCCGGAGCCGGCTCGGTGCTGGCCAGCGATCTGTCGGAGGCGATGGTGAACGAGGCCCAACGCCGCGCCCACGAGGCCGGCCTCGCCGCCGAGCGGCTGCGCTTCCACGCCTCCGATCTGGAGAGCCTGCAGGGTCGTTACGACACGGTGATCTGCCTGGATGTGTTCATCCACTACCCCCAGGCCGCCGCCGAGGAGATGGTGCGCCATCTGGCCTCGCTGACGGAACGGCGCCTGTTGGTGAGCTTCGCGCCCTACACGCCGCTGTTGGCACTGCTGAAGTGCATCGGCCAGCTCTTCCCCGGCCCCAGCAAAACAACCCGCGCCTATCAGTTGCGGGAGGCGGGGATTGTGGCGGCGGCGGAGGCTTGTGGGTTCAAGGTTGCGCAGGCCAGCTTAAAACAGGCTCCTTTTTACTATTCTCGCCTAATCTGCTTCGAACGCGTCAGCTGAACAATCGACGAGATCCGGACCCCACCAAGACCGGTCCCAACGGCTGAGCAGCGCCAAGACCGCCTAAAGCGACAGGATAAAGAGCAACGGCGACAGATCGGCATCGCTGCCGATTCCTTTCCAGGCGCACAAGGCTCCGGCCAAAACCGGGTCCGTCAGCGGAGCGGTTGTTCGAGACGCTCGTGGCAAGGGGCCGCCGGCTACGCCTCGCCCTGATTTTGCCCTCCCGCTGACTGGGCCATCCGCTGGGTGCCTTTGACTGGACAGCCTCAAGCCAGCTCGCCGATGAGCCCATCCCCCCCCGCACCGGCCACCGCCTTCCTCGGCCTGGGCGCCCTGGGGGCACCGATGGCGGCGCGGCTGCAGGCGGCCGGCGTGCCGCTCACAGTGCACAACCGCACACCGGGACCCGAACGGCAGCTGCTGGCCGCCGGCGCCCGGGCGGCGGCGAATCCGGCCGCCGCCGTGGCGGGTGCCGAGCTGGTCTGCCTCTGCCTCAGCGACGACGCCGCCGTGCGGGCGGTGCTGGCGGCGGCGGCGCCGGCCCTCAAGCCCGGCGCCCTGGTGATCGACTTTTCCAGCATCGCCCCGGCCACCAGCATCGCCCTGGCGGCGGAACTGGCCGAGCGGGACTGCCACTATCTCGATGCCCCGGTGACCGGCGGCACCGAAGGGGCCCGCAGCGGCAGCCTGGCGATCCTGGTCGGTGGCGCGGTGGACGACCTGAAGCGGGCCCGGCCGCTGCTGGAGCTGCTGGGTCGCCGCATCAGCCACTTCGGCCCGGTGGGGCGGGGCCAGCAGGTGAAGGCCCTCAACCAGGTGCTGGTGGCTGGCAGCTACGCGGCGGTGGCGGAAGCGCTGGCCCTGGGCCAACGGCTCGGGCTGCCGCTGGAGCAGGTCTGCGAGGTGCTGTGCCAGGGCGCCGCCGGCTCCTGGGCCCTGGAGCACCGCTCCGAGGCGATGCGTCGTGACCAGTACCCCCTGGGCTTCCGGCTGGCATTGCACCGCAAGGATCTGGAGATTGCCCTGAGCGTCGCGGCGGCGGCCGGCCTGGAGCTGCCGATCAGCCGCCTGGTGGCCGCCATGGAGGATGAGCTGATCGGCTCCGGCCACGGCGACCAGGATGTGTCGGTGTTGCGCCGCTGGTTCAGCCCCGCGGCGGCCGATCCGGCGCCAACCCCTCCGACACCACCGGCTGGCTGAGCAACACCTCTCGCACCGCCGCAGCGCTCCAGCCCTGGACCGCAATCCACTTGTGCCTTGACCGAGCGCCGCGCAGCAAGCGCACGGCGCTAGGCGCCACCCCCAGCCGATCCGCCAGCAAGCGCCGCAAGGCCTCGTTGGCCGCACCCTCCACCGGCGGCGCCTTGAGGCGGATGGCGATGGCGCCCTGCCGCTCCCCCAGCACCGCGTCACGGCTGGCCCGGGGCAACACCAGGATCGCCACAGCCATCTCATCACGCATGGCCGCGGCGCTGCAACAGCGGTGGTGGCGGTGCCCACAGATCGAGCACACCCCCATCGGGGCGGCGCAGCCGCAGGGCCAGCGCATGCAGCAGGTATCCGCCATCGCCAGGCAGGGCCGCGGGATTCGGCAGACCGCCGGGGCGGTAGAGCGGATCACCCAGCAGCGGCGCCCCCAGGGCAGCGCAGTGGATGCGGATCTGATGGGGGCGGCCGCTCTCGATCATCACCTCCACCAAATCGCCGTCGGTCCTGGCCTCCAGCAGGGTCAGCCGGCTGCAGGCAGGCAGGGCCCCCTCGCCGCCGGCGGCCCACACCTGGCCCAGCTGAGGATGGCGATGGCGACCAATCGGAACAACGATGCTGCGGCAGGCACCGGGGACCAGATCCAGGACGCCCGCCGGCAGCAAAGCCCGATAAACCTTGCGGGTCCCGCCTGCGGGAGCCCCCGCCAGGGCGCCATCTTCAGGGGATGGGCGCTCCGGCGCTCGCAGCTGCGCTGTGCTGTCGCGCAGCTGGGCGCTGAGCCAGGCCCGGCTGGCGGGCTGGCGGGCGCAGGCCAGCAAGCCGGAGGTGAAGCGCCCGAGGCGATGCACGGGTCGGGGGATCCCGGCCGGATCGTCGCGATGGCGCTGCTCCAGCCGCCGCAGGACCGTGTGCTCGACCCAGCCGCCGGCCGGCAGCACCGGTAGACCCGAGGGTTTGGCGAGCACCAGCAGATCGCCGTCGTCGCAGAGGCAAGGCAGCGCTGCCGGCACCGGACCCTCCCACCAGGGCGGTCGCCGCCACAGCAGTCGATCGCCCGCCCGCAGGTGGCGCTCCTGCCGGACCAGCTCGCCATTGCAGCGGATCTCACCATTCTCCAACCGCTGCCGCCAGATGGCCGGCCCGGAATGGCGATGGCGACGGCTGTAGTACTCGACCAGGCCAAGGCCAGCCGAGGCGGCATCGATGCGGTCGCGATAGGTCCAGCCCTGATTGAACGCTCCCGGCAGCCAACCGTCCTCGGGTGACACGACGATTCAGCGGTTCACTCCACCAGGCCGTGCTCAAGGGCGAAGCGCACCAACTCGGTGCGGCTGGCCGTGCCGGTCTTGATGAACAGGCGGCTGACGTATTTCTCCACGTTGCGGATCGAGGTTTCCAGCCGGCGGGCGATCTCCTTGTTCATCATCCCCTCAGCCACCAACTGCAGCACGCTGGACTCGCGGGGTGTGAAGTCGAGCTTCACGTCGGGCGTGGGCTTCTTTGTGCCACCGCTGCCAAGCAGAGAGCGGATCTCGGTGATCTGGCGGGCCATGGCGCCGATATCGGCATCGGCGAAGCGAGCTGCCTCCGCCAACAGCCGCTCCTGCCGACGCACCACGTTGCGCAGCCGGGCCACCAGTTCGTCGGGATCAAAGGGCTTGGGGATGTAATCGTCCGCCCCGGCCTGGAAGCCGGCGATGCGATCCGCCGTCATGCCCTTGGCGGTGAGAAAGATCACCGGCGTGCCGCCGAGCCGCTCATCGGCCCGGAGTCGACGCAGCAGGCCATAGCCATCGCAGCGGGGCATCATCACGTCGGTGATGACCACATCGGGTTGAAGCTCTTGGGCCAGGCGCCAGCCCTCCTCGCCATCGTTGGCGGTGCTGACCTCAAAGGCCTCGTCTTCCAGATAGGCCTTGACGGCCGTGCGCAGGCCAGGCTCATCGTCCACGAGCAGCAGCCGCACGGGCGGCGCGGGGATGGGGGCCTCGGCATCCGCGGCGGCGGGCCGTGACGACTGGGCGCGGGGGGATTCGGGATCCATGGGGGCAATCTATCGATGGGGCTGGGCTGAACCAAGCGCGGAGCGCCGCTGGCTCGGGGGGAACCGCAAAGGGCCGACGTGACCCTTCAGCGACCGCCGGGCACGAGTTCAAGACGCTCCACCAGCTGGCCGCTATGGCCGAGCCGGCGGGCCTCCGCCGTCAGGCCCGCCGGCTCGCGACCGGCCAGAGGGGGATGGCAGACCGCCCACCAGAGCAGGTGATCGAGGCGATTGGACGGTGTGACCACCCCTCCGGGGTTGAGATGGCGCAGTTCCAGGCTGGCTCCATTGCGCAGGATCCGCATCGGCGTGCGGGGATCACAATTGAGCCGCTCGCTGGAGATGCTCACCCGGTCGGAAACCTCCTGCCAAATCTGCACGCTCCAGAGACTGGGCAGGACCGGATCAGGCTTGGGGTTGAACATCCCGAAGGCATAGGGCCCCTGGGTGGAGACTTTCTCCAGCAGAAGAAGCAGCCCCGGCGGGCGCTCGGCCCGCTGAGCCCGGGCCCGCGGCAGCGTCCCCACCGTGCAGAGTCCAACCGCCATCAGTAGCAGGGCGACGCCGATCGGCCGCGCTGAGGCCCGCCGGCCAGGCGGAGGCGGCTGCGGGCGGGAGCGGCTGGAGGCGCCGTCGGCATTGGAGAAAACGCGATTCAGGGATGGGATGCCAGCCTGGAGACATGTTGACCTATCTGGATCACCACGCCACGACGCCCTGCGATCCGGCGGTGGTGGCTGCGATGGCGCCCTGGTGGCACGACCGCAGCGCCAACGCCTCCGGGCGGCTGCACCGACGCTCGCTTGCCACCGCCGCGGCGGTGGACCTAGCGAGGGTTCAGCTGGCGACCGCCTTGGGCATGCCGACGGAGGCGGTGGTCTTCACCAGCGGGGCCACGGAAGCGAACAACCTGGCCCTGGCAGGTGTCGCGGAGGCGGCGCACGAACGGGGCGAGCCGCGACGCCACCTGATCACCCTGGCCACCGAACACCGGGCGGTGCTCGACCCGATGGCCTGGCTGACGCGCCATGGCTTCCCGCTCACCGTCTTGCCGGTCCAGCCGGACGGCTTGGTGGATCTGGGGCAACTGGCGACGGCGATCGGCCCGGACACCCTGCTGGTGTCGGCGATGGCCGCGAACAATGAAATCGGCGTGCTGCAACCCATCGCCGCGATCGCGGCGCTTTGCCGACAGCACGGGGTCCTGTTCCACTGCGATGCCGCCCAGGCTGTGGGTCACATCCCCCTCGACATGGGGGACCTCGGCATCGACCTGCTCAGCCTCAGCGGCCACAAGCTCTACGGCCCCCAGGGCATCGGCGCGTTGCTGATCCGCCCCGGCGTGCAGCTGGCGCCCCAGCAGCGCGGCGGTGGCCAAGAGCGGGGCTTGCGGGCAGGAACGCTTCCCGTGCCGCTGGTGGTCGGTCTCGGCGCCGCCGTGGCGGCGGCCCTGGCGGATCGCCAGGAGCGGCAGGAACGGCTGGGTCGCTTACGCGACCGGCTCTGGCAGGGGTTGCAGGTTCTGGGCGGGATGCGGCTCAATGGTCACCCCGACCAACGCCTGGCCCACAACCTCAACCTCAGCGTCCTGGGCGTGGAGGGGGGGGAACTGCATCGCCGCCTGCGACGGGATCTGGCGGTGAGCAGCGGCTCGGCCTGCAGCCAGGGCCAACCCTCCGCCGTGTTGGCGGCCCTGGGCTTGAGCCGGGCCGAGGCGGCGGCGGCGATCCGTTTCGGCCTCGGACGGGAAACCACCGAGGTGGAGATCGATCGAGCGATCGCCGCGGTGCGGCAGGCGCTGGCCGAGCTGCGGCCAGCGCCGGGCGATCGCCGCGACCCGGCGGCTCAATCCGCCGCTTCGCTGGCGGCACCTCCGCGCAGCGGGGACCAGGGATGAAGGATCAATGGCTCCTGCCGGCTCTGGCGCAGGCACCAACCCCGCAGGGCCAGAGCCTGGAGCTCCTGCAGCAACGTCTCGGTGCTGCCGCCAGCAAGCCAACCGGCCTTGATTCGCGGCAGTCGCTCCGTCATCTCCTCGAGCGACATCTCCAGCAGCAGCAGGCTGTCATCACCGGCGGCCCGCCGGCAGGTCGCCGTCTCGCTGCCATGAAACAGCCGCAACAGCAGCTCCAGGGCGAGCCGGATGCCCAGGTCTCCAGGCGTGGCGTCGCCCTCGCCGTCGCTGGGACGCGAGCGACCGCCAAGGGGCATGGCACGACGACCATCGCGCTCGATCAGGGCGAGGGCGACGAGAAAAGGTGATTCCATGGGCCATGGAGGGGAGAGCAGCAACCAGCAGAAACCATGGCCCGGTGTCCGGACCAGACCACAGGGGCAAGTGATGCGATTGCCACGGATGGTTCTGCGTAACATTGCCGGATCAGGCTTCACGGCTGCGAAGAAGACCCGCATGCGTCCGCTGTCGCTGGTTCTTGCGCTTGGCGGGGCAAGTCTCACCCTGGCTGGTGTGCTCAGCCTCGATCAAGCCCTGCAGCACAGCCAGGTTCGAGAGCGGCTGGAGCGCATCAGTCAGGCCGCCACCGGGCTGGTGACAAGTTCGCGCACAGGCGCAACGGCAGCAGGGAGCCGGATCGATCCGATCAAGCTTCAGGGGCAAGGTCCGCTGCCGCCCCGGAACCGGGAGGCAGCGAACGCCGCCCGCCAGCTGGATTCCATCCTGCTGGCCACGATGCTGCTGCTGGGGCTGAGCCTCAGCACAGCGCTCGCGCTGCTGGCAGAGCAGCGAAACCTGCGGCAACAACGCCTCATCGCCGATCGGCACACAGACATTCAGACCGACCTGCCATCGTTGCAAAGACTTGAACAGGATCTCGAGCAACTGGGCAAGAACGAAAAGTTGCTGGACGCCGGCACAGCGTTGCTGGTGACCTTGAACTTTCAGGTTCTGGAGCGCCAGCGAGCTTTTCTGAGCGATGCCAAAGTCTGTGAAACCCTGCTCGAATCCTGGCATGCCATTCGTCGTCTTCGCGCAGACTGGAGCGGCCTTTGTTGCTATCGAATTTCCGATCATAGGCTTGCAATTATAAGTCGTTCTATTCCCGAAACCAAGCAGTCCCTCACCAAAGATTCCTGCGATAAAATCCTGCAGGACATCCTCAATGATGCCCGTGGTGCGACCATCAAAACTCTCCGTCTCGCCCTGCACTGGGATGACATTGTCGTCACCGGACAGCGCCTGTCTTCTCGCCAGGAAAGCAGCCGTCTGCTCACCAACCACGCCTTCGGAGAGCGGCTGGCGGGCCAGAATCAGAAGGCATACAGAATGGTGGAGGCGAACGACGAGCAACGCAGCCGAGTCGACACCGAAATCAGCAGCAGCCTGATTCAGCTGGAAGCAGACGACATCGCCTTTCGCTTCCAGCCGATCTTGCTCCTGTCCGACCCAGGGAGATTCGGTCTTGAGCTGCTGCTGCGCTTCCGCCCTGAACCCCTCGCCAAGATCGGCACGTCCAGCGCCCTGCGCTTTGCACACGACCTTGGCATCGCCCACAAAATTGACGAAATTGTCATTGGTCAACTTCAGAGCTTGCAGGAATGGCTGCGCAGCAATTCCGAACTGGAAACCCGAATTACTTATATTTCTGTCAACATCTCAAGCGAGTCATTAGCAACGCCATCCCGACTTGACCATCTGATTGATCTGCTGCGCAAGCATGAGGTTGACACCGGTCTCTTCTGCCTTGAAATCACCGAAACAGCTGCCACGCATCAGCTGCCGGGCTCTAGCCATGTACGCACAGCCTCAGAGCGCCTGATCAAAGAATTAGCCTTTCGCGTCTTCATCGACGATTTTGGCTCTGGACTGTCCAACTACAGACGCATCTGTGAAGCCTGGTATGACACCATCAAACTTGATATTGGCCTAATCAAAGGGATCAGCGATTCCTTCCGGCTTCAGCACTACGTTGGCCCCTTCATCAAATCTGTGCATGCCCTCGGCAAAACAGTCATTGCAGAAGGGGTTGAAAACGCCAACGACCTTTGCACTGCCGTGCGCCTGGGCGCCGACTGTCTGCAGGGATTCCAGGTTTCCAAACCATTGAACCGCTCCTCACTCCTTGACTTTCTGATCCGTTCGGATTGGGCCAACCCGCATTGGCTGGAAAGCTTCCTCGAGGAGATCCGCGATTCCGACAGACTCCTGTCTTCCCATCAACGCATCGAGGGCAGCAAAGCCTCATCGCAACGCATCCCCCTGGAGCGCCTGCTGCTACAGAACTGGTCCAAGCTACGCAGCTACGAAGAATTTGTGTTGCTTTTTGTAAATGAACTCAGACTTTGGGGCCTCGATATCTTGCGGCTTTCACTCGCTTTTCTGCCGGAAGAAGAGGATATCGACTGCAGTCAGTACATCTGGAACTCGCGCGAGCCGGGCGAAGTCCGCACGCTGCGCATGGAGCGCGACTTTTTGGAGCATCACGAACATCGTTGCAGCCCTCTACATCGGATTGCCAGCACCGGTGAAACGCTACGACGACGGCTCAACCAGATCAGCGAACCCGACTTTGAACTGCTGTCAACACTGAAGGAACAGGGATGCACGGATTACGTCGGTTTCCGCCTGGAGTCTCGTGGCATCTCGATCCCAGTCTTAACAATTGCGGTTCAGCGACAATGCATATTCAGTGATGATCAGATCAAAAGAATTGAGTCGATGAGCAATTTATTAAGCCTTTTGTTCTATACTTTTGAGAGCGAGCGTGCCAAGCGAATGGCGCTACTCGACCCGCTCACGGGCTTGGCCAACCGACGCAGCTACAACTCCTTCCTGCGCGCCAATTTTGCCTCCTGTCGAAGCAACCATCAGCCGCTGGCCTTGGCCCTGATCGACATTGACCGCTTCAAGTCTGTGAATGACCTGATGGGTCATGCATACGGGGATCGCGCCCTACGAAAAGTAGCGGCAATTCTAGGCGGCAAACTACAGAGGCGCAGTGATTTTCTTGCCCGACTCGGAGGCGAAGAGTTTGGCCTCATCATGCCAGATACGGATGCCGAACGTGCCCATGATCTCTGCACCTCCATGCGTCAGGCAATCGAATCGGCCGAAATCGATCATCCCCTTGCCGTCACGGGAGGCGTGCTGACCATCAGCATCGGCATCGGCCTCTGGAATCCCAATGAATGCGACAGCTGTGACAGCGACAGTCTTCAGCAGTTGGCCGATGATTGTCTCTACGCCGCCAAGAACGCCGGGCGGAACCGGATCGAGCTGGCCAGCCTGCAGGAGCAGGATCAACACTCCCGTTCAAACTCTGAATCTCCCCGTCCGCCAACCGCCTGCTGAGGAGATGAACCACCGTCCAGCCCCCGCAAGTCCGGCCCGGCGGGCAGCGATCCCGGTGGCCGCCAGCCGGCCGTGGTCTTGGAGCCAGCGACCACGCGCCGCAGCCTCCCCCTTGGTCAGCAGCCGCGTCTCCCGGCCAGGGTCCTGGCACGGCTGGATCGCCGCCGGGCGTCTGCTCCAGGGGGTGTTCCTCAGCCTCGCGCTGCTGCCGGTCGGCGCCGGGCTGGCGGCGGCTCCCGACGATGTGCTTCTGGAGCACGGTCAGCGCTTCCAGCCCGTCTGGTCCTCCGGCGGCATGGTGGCTGGCCAGGAGCCCCTGGCCAGCGCCGCTGGGGCCTCGATGCTCCGAGCTGGAGGCAATGCGGTGGATGCGGCGGTGGCCGCGGCCTTCGTCGAGTCCGTGACCCTTCCCCAGGCCGGCAATCTCGGCGGGGGAGGCTTCCTGCTGCTGTGGCTGCCGGGCCCTTCCCCGGCACGCCTGCGGGGCTGCCTGGCCGGGGCCGCTTCCGCAGCCGAACTCGAGGTTGGCAACGGCCACGCCGTCGGCATCGACTTCCGCGAACGGGCGCCGCTGGCCGCCAACCGCCAGCTTTTCCTGGCGCCGGATGGCTCGGTGGATCGCCAGCGGGCCACCCGCAGCCTCGCCAGCAGTGGCGTGCCTGGCAGCGTCGCCGGTCTGGTGCTGGCTCACGCCTGTTACGGCCGGCTCTCCCTGGAGCGGGTGATGGCCCCCGCCATCGCGTTCGCCCGGGAGGGATTCGTGCTGGGACGGGATCTCAGCGATCAGTTGCAGCAGGCAGCCGAGCTGCTGGCCCTCGACCCCGAATCCCGGCGCATCTACCAGCTGCGCCGCGCGCCGCAGGGCGCGCTGCTGGCGCCCCCGCCCGGCACCCGGTTGCGCCAACCCGAGCTCGCCTCCACCCTGCAGCGCATCGCCGCGACAGGCGCCGCAGGCTTCTACAGCGGCCCGGTGGCCGGAGCCCTGCTGAAGCTGATGGAGCAGCGACAGGGGCTGATCCGGGCCCAAGACCTGCGCGACTACCGAGCCCAACTGGTGCGGCCACTGCTGATCCGGTTTCGGGGGCATCCCGTGCTCAGCCTGCCGCCGCCGGCGGGGGGACTCAGCCTGCTGCAAGCGCTGCGTTTGCTCGACCCCCTGGATCTGGCCCCGGGGGGCAGCGGCAGCGCCAGGGCCCTGCACCTGCTGGTGGAAACCCTGAACCTGGTCTTCCGGGAGCGCAACGCCCGGCTCGGGGATCCTGAACGCCAGGCAATTCCGGTGGAGTGGCTGCTGTCCGAGCCGCATCTGGCCGACCTGCGTCAGCAGATCGACCCGCGGCGCCACACGCCTTCAAGCCAACGGTCCGCCCCGGCCCAGGGCCCCCTGGAGGGGGGCAACACCACCCACCTCTCAGCGACCGATCGCCAGGGCGGCCTCGTGGCCCTGACCACCAGCCTCAACCTTCCCTTTGGCAACGGCATCAGCATCCCTGGCACCGGGGTGCTGCTCAACAACACCATGGATGACTTCACCGCGAAGGCGGGCAGTGCCAATGCCTTCGGCCTGCGGCAAGGGGAGCGCAACGCCATCGCTCCACGGGCTAGGCCGCTCAGCTCCATGGCTCCAACCTTGGTGTTCCGACCGGAAGGCCAACCCTGGCTGGCCCTCGGCAGCCCCGGCGGCAGCCGCATCACCAGCAGCGTTCTGCAAGTGCTGCTGAACCGCTTGGTGCATGGCCTGAACCTGGCCTCCGCCGTGAGTGAGCCCCGCCTTCACAGCCAGCTCTGGCCCGATGTGATCGGGTTTGAGCAGGGCCTCAGCCCCGATACCCAGCGACAGCTTGAAGCCATGGGCCATGCGCTCGCTCCGGCGCGGGCCATGGGGGCCACCAACGCGGTGGAACAGCTGGCTTCACCCCCAAGCGAGCCCAGGGGAAGCCTCGGCGTGAGCGATCCCCGCCGCTCCGCTGGCCCTGCCATGGGGGAATGAGCGCGGCCGTCGCCCCACGGCTCAGCGTTGAGGTAAGCCGTTGATTGGATCTCATCGATCCTAAGTTGGATCTGACCGCAGCCACAATCACCTCCCCTCTCGCGTTGGAAGGCCTGATGACAGTCGACGAGCAGCCACCTGCCGATGCCCCCGCCTCTTGGACCCATCGGCTCTGGATCCTCGAAGACGACTCCGAACTCTGTCGGCTACTGGTGAAGCGCTGCACCCAGCAGGGCTGGTTGCTGGAGCCCTTCCATCACCCCCGAGCCTTGGATCAGGCCCTGCAGGACAGCGCTCCAGACCTGCTGCTTCTCGACCAGATGCTGCCGCTGAAAAGCGGCCTTGATGTGCTGGACGGCCTGCGCCGTCTGGGGCATCGCTTCCCTGTCTTGATGTTGTCAGCACTCAATGCAGCCAGTGATCGGATTGCCGGCCTGGAGCACGGCGCCGACGATTACGTGGGGAAACCATTTGTCTTCCGAGAGCTGCAGTTGCGAATCGAGAGGCTGCTTCAGGCTCAGCCAGCGCCCATCTCCCCCGGCGCCCCCGAGGCAGATGACACTCCAGTCGATCTGCTTGATTCCCCGCTCCAGGCCAGCGGCTTCTGGATCGGGGCCACCCACTTTGATCCTGGTCAACTCAGCCTGAAGGGACCTGGAGGCCACAGGATCCGGCTCACCCGGGGTGATACCGCCCTTTTGGTTGCCCTCTGTCGGGAGCCCGATGCGGTGGTCAGCCGCCAGCGCCTGGCGAGGGCGAGCGGCAGCCTTGTGGACATCCGCCGCAGCCGCACGATCGATGTGCGCATGTCGCGCTTGCGGCGGTTGCTGCAGGAATTGGAGCCGGAGGGCAATCACCTCGAAGCCTGTCGGGGCACGGGCTATCGCCTCACGGGGGTCCGTGCGGTGCAGCACCTGAACCATGGTTCCGCCTGAATACAACCGGCTCAGTGGCCAGGATTGGCTGGCGCTGCTGCTCTGCTGCCTGGCGGGAGTCGGGGGCAGCGCCTGCGTGCTCTGGTTGTTGCTCACCACCGTGCTGATGCCGGTGTTGCTCCAGGAACGGGGGCTGCGCACCAACCGCAACGTGCGGTTGGTGGAGAAGGTCTTGGAGACCACCCCCACCAGCCAGCTGCCCCACGGTGTGGTCATCGACAGATCGCCCGCAGGCCCCGAGACCGCAGACGACGACCTCCTGCGCTTCGATCCAGAGTTCATCACCTTCCTGAACCAGCGTTATGGGCTGCGGCGCGAGTTTCGGCGGGATCGGCCACCCTTGAACGATCCCTGGGGGGGCCTCTGGATTCGCCTGAACACACCCCATGACCGGGCCCCCCCCATCTGGCTGTACCAGCCGGAGCGCCTCGCCTCCAATGTCTGGTATCTACCGCTGCTGCGCTCCCTGGCCGTGGTGCTCGGTCTAGCCGCTGGCAGCATGCTGTTTCTGCGCCAGAGGCTCGAGCAGCCGCTCGGCCGCATGCTGGAGCAGTTGCAGACCACCCCCCAGCCACCGTTGCAGCTGCTGCCGGAGCAGGGTGTGACTCCGCTCAGGGCGCTCACCTTTCGCATCAACCGTCTGCTGGAGAGCGTCAACGACGCCCATCGCGCCCGTTCCACCTTGCTGCGGGGCGTCGCCCACGACCTGGCCTCACCGCAAACCCGGATTATGCTGCACGCCGAAAGCCTGCGGGACAGCCTGCAGGGCGAGGCGCTCGAACATGTGGAAGCGATCGAGAACGACCTGCGGCAGTTACAGGCCATCACCGAACAGCTGGGGCGACTAGCCGAGGCATCGCTGCCAAGGCGGCAGCGCACCGCCGTTGGCCTTGACGATCTCTGCGCCCGCGTGGCGGGCTCCTACCCAGCTGTAGCAATCCGGCTCCAAGTGCCGCGGCTTCTGGTGGTGGTGGAGAGTCTGGGGCTCGAGCGCTGTCTCGGCAATCTGATCGACAATGCCATCGAATACGGCCAACCGCCGATTCAGGTCACCGCCGAACGCCAACGCAGCCGCCTGCTGCTGCGGGTGGAAGATCATGGCCCTGGGCTGGCGAGCCCGACCCAGCTCACCATGACCACCCCGCCCATGGCCGCTGACCGGCAACGCAGCCGCCACCAGGGACTGGGGCTGCAGATCGTCGATCGCTTCTGCCGTGATCATGGCGGCAGGCTGCTGCTCCAGCCCTCGCCCCTGGGAGGTCTTTGCGCAACGATGCGGCTCGAATCACTACCCGAGGCGCCGCTGTTCATCTAAGGGTACGGTGACCAGCCGAGCTGGTGTGGGCGACATCTCCCCCATGCTCCCCTGCCTGGCAGGGGGCAACCCTGCCCCACACCCCGGAGACAGCATGCACCAGCGACAAACCCATCGGATTGAACACCACCAGCCGCCCTGGGCCGCCAGGCTGGAAACAGCCAGCCCTCAGCTCAGCCCATGCTGTTTCAGATCCGCCATACGTTGAACTACAGCTACGACCGACCGGTGTTTCTCGAACCGCACACCCTGCGGCTCACGCCACGACAGGACGTCAGCCAGCGGCTGCTGCACCACCAGCTGGAGGTGCAGTCCCCGGCCAGTGGTCGCTGCGCGGTTCAGGAACCGGAGGGCAGCGAAGGGGTGGTGATCTGGTTCAACGACAAGCGAGAACAACTGCAGATCCAGGTGGAAAGCCAGGTGGAAACCCGCCGCGACAACCCCTTTGACTGGATCGTGAGCACGGCGGAAACACGTCGTCTGCCAGCCACCTATCCCCCCCCGCTCGCCGCCAGTCTCAGCCCATCCCTGGAGACGGGGCAGCATCCGGAGGTCAGCGCCTGGGCCAGGGCGATCGCCGCCGAGGTCGAGCACGACAGCGCAGCCTTCCTGATGTGCGCTGCCGACCGAATCCACCGGGATTTCCAGCATGTGGGCCGCCTGGACGGAGCCCCCCTCTCTCCAGAACAGACCCTCAGGCAGCGGAGCGGCGCCTGTCGCGATACGGCGGTGCTGTTCATGGCGGCCTGCCGCAGCCTGGGCTTGGCGGCGCGTTTCGTGAGCGGGTACTCCTGCCATCATCCGCCCGAAGTCAGTGAGCACGAACTGCACGCCTGGGCCGAGGTGTACCTGCCAGGGGGAGGCTGGCGCGGTTACGACCCCAGCCTGGGCCTGGCGGTGGCCGACGGGCATGTGGTGCTGGCCGCGGCCGCCGATCCGGCCCTCGCCGCGCCGCTGAGCGGCACCTATCGGGGCACCGGTGCCCGCTCCCGTCTGAGCTACAACGTGGCCCTGCAGGTGCTCGAGCGGCCTGGTCCAGAGCGCGACTGAACCGCCTCCCCAGCGGCCGATTCGAATTGGCGCTCACAGCCTCTGATGTCCCGCAAGGTTTGGAGCTGCTGCGGTCCGTGGGCGCGCAGATCGGCATCGGCCCTGGCCCAAGGAGAGACAGCAGCGCCAGCAGACATGAGCAGGATTCCGGAGTTTGTCAACCCTGGTAGCCCCGGAATGCTCGGTACCATTCGGCTGATTGCGAATGGTCCGAATCCCGCCTGCACACCCTTCGGCTCTGCCAGCGCCCAAGCTCTTGACTGCCACCGCCTGATGTCCATGTCCGCCAGCGATCCCCAGGAGCAGCGCAACGCCCGGCTGGCGGAGCTTGAAGCCACGCGTCGTCAAATCCAGGCCTACCAGAAGCTGTTGCGGGAGGTGCCCACGATTTTCGAGCGCAAATTCCGTGAGCGCATGCAATTCGTGCAGGAGCACAACCGCGAGATCACCGCTGAAAACCAGCAATTGCGCGAACAACTCAGCATCGCCCTGCCAACGAACGCAACGGCCCCCACAACCCCGACCGACCGCAGATCTGCCGACACCAGCTCCTCCACCCCCAGTCCAGAGAGCTCGATTGGTGCTGGCGACAGCACGACGACATCAACTCGCGCGGCGGGAGGTGCCCCCGACACGTCACGGCCCAAAGCCTGGAGCTTGCGGGTGAACCTCCCCCGCCGCTTGCCCCGACCCTTGGGATGGAGTGCGGCTGGGATCGCCGCGCTTGGGCTGCTCCTGTGGAGCGTGACACCATGGATTCAGCTGCGGCCGATGGCACAGCTCGCCGGATTCCTGAATCCGAAATCAGGCGATGATCGCTCCATCGAGGCTGATCAGCTGCAGATCATCAGCACGGGCAGCTGGCTCGAAGTGCAAGACGCCAGCGGCAATCCGCTCTACGCCGGCATTCTCGAAGGTGAACGCCGCTTCAAGATCGGCGCAGGGCTGCGGCTCGCCGCCGGTCGGCCCGATTTGGTCACGTACCGCATCGGCAACCGTCCGATCACCGTCTTGGGGCCGATCGAGGCAGTGGGTTGGCGCACGCTGAAGTCACCTCTCCAGAATCCAACCGCCATGCCCACTCTGGACAGCGATAGTCCTGCCCCCTAATCCCCCAGATCGAGCCCAGACGGTCAGCCCGGCCCGGAACGCCTCACCGGTGATCGTCAGCCAGCAGCAGCCAGGCTCCGACAGCCAACGGTAGCCAGAACAGCCAAGTGGCCCTCAGCACAGCCTGGCTGAGATTCACCAGCGGTTGCAACAGGGCCGCATCAAGGGTGGCCACCAGCAGCACCAGCAGCGTCAGCGCCGCCATCAATCCGGCGGCGGCGCGGGCTGGCCCACACCCTCAGGACCGGGGCGAAGCTCGCGCCAGGCTTCGGCTGTCGTCCCGGAGGCCGCGCACCAGCCCAGCACGCGACTGGGCTGGCCGCGACAGGCGGGCCAGGGGATCGGCGCCAACAGAGGCAGATCCGGAAACGCGCACGCCGCGGCCAGGGCATCGAGAGCGGCCGGTTGCCCCGAGCGGTTGATGCTCGTGGTGGCCAGGGGACCACTCAGCCGCAGCAGGGCTTGGGCCGCCGCACAGGCGGGGACCCGCAGACCCAGGGAATGGCCACCCGGATGGAGCCACTGGGTGATCGGCCCCTCGATCGGCAGCACCAGGGTCACCGCCCCTGGCCAGCTGCGCTCGGCCATCTCCAGCCAAGGGCGGCGCCAGGGGATGGCCAGCAGCTGCTGGAGCTGCTCCAAATCCGCCCCCATCAGGATCAACGGCTTGTCCATGGGCCGCAGTTTGAGCCGCCAGAGGCTTTGGGCCTGAGCCGGCGAGGCCGCCAAGGCCGGAACCGTATCAGTGGGGAAAAGGGCGGCTCCGCCCTCCCGCAGATGCTGGGCGAGGGCCACCTGGTCGAGAAGCATCGAAACAGCCGGGAGGGATCCGGGACCCACTGCGGCCGCGGCGCCGACCGGATGGCTGACGGGATCGGCGGGCTCGTCACAGGCCATGGTCAATCGCCTCCAGGCAATCCGGGTCGCCCAGCCCCCGCAAGCGCAGTCCGGCCGAGCGGGGGCTCAGGCCCCTGTGGCGCACTCGCTTCCGTGCCCGGCCTGGCCCCTGCGCCGCTGAGGGGGCGGGCGGCGCTGGCAAACCGTGGCACCCCCTCGATGTCGCGGTGGGCCCGGGGATGGTGCAAACCCGCGGCCTCCATCAACGCCAGCACCGACGGGCTCTGATCGTGGTGATGCTCAACCAGCAGCAGGCCCCCCGGCGCCAGCGCCCGCGGCGCTGCGGCCACGATGGCGCGCAGGCAGGCCAGGCCATCGCTGCCACCATCAAGGGCCAACCGGGGTTCATGGTCGCGGACCACGGGATCGAGTCGGGCGACGACGGCGCTGGGAATGTAAGGAGGATTGGCCACGACCAGCTCCAACCGCCCCCACCAGGGCGTCAGAGGATCCCACCAGCTGCCGTGCAGCAAGCTGACCCGCTCCGAGAGGCGGTGGGCCTCCAGATTGCGACGCGCCTGGGACAGGGCAACGGCGCTGAGCTCAACCCCAAGGCCACGAGAGGCGGGAAACGCTCGGGCCAGGGCGATCGCCAAGCATCCCGATCCCGTGCCGAGGTCAGCCCAAAGCAGGGGCGCAGCCAGCGGCGGCAGCGCGTCGGCAGGCCTGTCAACCCGATCCCCCCGGTGGGCGTCGAGCAGCAGCTCCACCAGCAGCTCGGTCTCCGGGCGGGGAATCAGCACACCAGGACCGACCCGCAGCTCCAGATCTCGCCAAGGGCTGCGGCCGACCAGATATTGAAGCGGCCCGGCTCCCTGGCAATGGGCATGCCAGAGCGCCTCCAGAGCCGAACGGCCGCCTTGCAGCCACACCTGCCGCAGGGGCTGAAGCCACAACCGCTGCAGCTCGGGCCAGGGGATGCCACCCGCCAGATCCAGCAGCCAATCGAGATCGACAGAGCGACCACCGCCCTGCAGCAAGCGGCGGCGCCAGGCCAGGAGATCCGCGGCGCTCAACAACTCGCCCCCGGGCGCAGACAGCTCCGCCCCGCTGCAGCCATCCCGATCGCCAGCAGGGGCGATCGGGCGGTCAAGCCAGGGGTGGGCCTCGGCAGACGCAGGCCCGAGCGCGGCTCCATCGGCCGGAGGCCCCCCAGAACGCTGCACAGCGGCGTCGGGGGAATTGGCGAACCCCGCAGGGGCGAGCACGGCTGAGCTGTTGATGATGGGTGCAGGCTAAATCCGCCAACGCCGCTGGCGGAATCCGAGCGGGATGCGGCGCCAGGCTGGATGTCGCGGGGATGGATCAGGTCAGCGCGGTCGCCAACACAGGCCAGGCTCAGCGATGACCAGACCGGCCAACTCCAGATCGAGCAGTTCCGGGAGCAAACATTCCTGAGCGAGCCCCAGCCGCTGTCCGAGCTGCTCCAGCGACGCCCCCTGGCCCAAGGCCTGGAGCAAGTTGGATTGACCGGGCGCTGAGGCCAGCGTCGGATCCAGATCGGCCCGGGCCGGCCGGGCCAGGGGGCCCGGACCGATCTGGGTGATGAGGTCTTGGGGAGCCAGCAGGGGCGTGGCGCCCCGGGCCAGCAAGCGATTGCTGCCGGCTGCCGACAGTCGATCGATATCGGCCGGCACGACCCAGAGCGGCAACCCCTGCTGCCAGGCCAGGCCAGCCGAATGGAGCGCCCCGCTGGCCTCGGGACACTCCACCACCACCACCGCACAGGCCAACGCCACCTGCAGCCGGTTGCGACAGGCGAAATGGGCCGGGTGAACGGCCGTGCCTGGCGGTTGCTCGCTGAGCAGCACGCCGCAGCGGCCCACGTGATGCTGAAGCGCGGTGTGATGGCGCGGGTAAACCCGCTCCAAGGGCGTGCCCAGCACGCCCACCGGGGCGCCCTGACGAGCCAGACAACCCTGATGGGCAGCCGCATCGATGCCTTCAGCCAGGCCGCTCACCACGGGCCAGCCCGCCAGGGCCAACTCGGCCCCAATCCGCTCGGCGATGGCCACGCCCTGCCGGGAGGGACGGCGCGTGCCCACCACCGCCACGGCCTGGCGGCGCGCCAGGGCGGGCCAGAGACTGCCACGCCCCCGCCAGTACAGGCCCAGGGGAGGGCGAGCGAGGTCTCTAAACCCTGGCGGCCAGGCCGGATCCCCTGGCAGCAGCACCCCGAGATCGAGGCGTGGACCAGCCTTGAGGGCCGCCAGCGGATCATCCCCCCAGCGTTCGCGGTAGCGGAGCCAACCGGCCTGCAGCCGTGGCGACCAGCCGAGCTGCTCAGCGATGGCGGACGGCGTGGCTTGCCAGGCCTGCTCCAGCGTGCCGAACCCCTGCTCGAGCCGATGCAAGCGCACCCAGCCGATGCCCGGACAGCGACTCCAAAGCAGCCACCACAACCGACGCGACCACGGCCATGGCTCTGGCGCGACACAAGCTTGACCCGGCCCTCCCCCAGATGCGGCCTCCGGCCCCAACCCGGGGATGCAGACCTGGCCCGCCAGCCCGCCAGCCCCAAAACAGCCCTGGAGCAGATCCCCCATCGCCAACCGCGAGACATTAAGGTACAAAAATACTATAGGCTGACCTGGAGTCCCGCCTCCAGGCGCGCCACGGCCCCGGCCAGGTCGGGCGGCAGCCGGCGCACCAGGCGACGGCGTTGCGGCCCGCCGGACAGATCCACCAGCACCAGCTCCACCCGGGCCTCGGCCGCCAGCGCCCCACCAGCCGAGTAGAAGCGGCTGATCCAGGGGAAGCGAGGGCCGCGACGCGGCGCCACGATGCTCCACACCTCAACGCTGTCGCCGTGCAGCAAGGCCTGTCGGTAGTCGATCGCCAGGGACACCACCTGCAGCTCGAGGCCACGGGCCGAAAGATCGCTGTAGGCCAAGCCTGCAGCCGCCAGGGCCTCCACCCTGGCCTCCTCCAACCAAGCCAGATAGCTGCCATGCCACATCACCCCCGCATGGTCGGTGTGTTGGGGCAGCACCCGACGGCGCAGACACCAACCGCGCCGCTCAGCCGAATCATCAGGGGGGGATTGCATCACGGTGTAAGCGGCGTGGGTAACGAGGCTGACATTTCGGCCATAGGCTGCTGCCGAGCGAGCCCCGTCCAACCCCGTGTTCCGCAATCTTCTCGTCGCCGATGCCGGCAAGGGCAATGTGGAGGAGATGCTGCGCATGCTGCGCACCATTCCGCCCTGCCGCCAGGCCCGGGTCAACCTGCTGCATGTGATTCCCGAGCAGGCTGGCGCCGATCTCCAGCAGCACCGCAGCGAAGCCCAAACCCTGGTGCAGGAGGCGGTGGGGCGAATCGGGCTCAACCCCGGCGAGGTCACCACGATCGTGCGGGAGGGGGATGCCAAGCAGACCGTGCTCAAGGTGGCCGATGAGATCGACGCCGATCTGATCGTGATGGGCTCCCGCGCGCTCGGGCGCCTGCAGGCGATCCTGGCCAACAGCGCCAGCCAGTACGTGTTTCAACTCTCGACCCGGCCGATGCTGCTGGTGCGCGACGACCTCTACATCCGCGCGATCAACCGAGTGCTGGTCACGGTGGATGGCACCGGCGTCGGCGATGACGCCATCCAACTGGCTTGCGAGCTGGTCAGCGGCATCCCCGGTGGGGTGCTCACCGGCATCCATGTCAGCCGCAAGGACCTCTCGCCCTCCCGGGGCGGTCGCACCCCCGGCGACGAGGTGCTGGACAAGGCCGTGCAGCGGGCCCGGTCCTACGGGGTGGAGCTCAAGCCTCTGCACCGCACCGGAGAGATCGGCCGAACGGTGTGCGACGCCGCGGTCGAGACCAAGGCCGATCTGGTGGTGATCGCTTCCCAGGATCGACGACCCTTGGTGGCCAAAGCCCTCGTGGATTTAGACCGGTTGCTGGGCAGCTCGGTCAGCGACTACATCCGCGTCCATGCGCCGGCCCCGGTGCTGCTGGTGCGGGAACCGGAAGGGCGGCGCTGAGCAACTCCGAGCGCGACTCGCGGCCGCGCCAGCCCCCCGGGTGAGGCGGAAAGCAGCATTGCCCCCCTCCCTTGGGGGCCGTGGCCCGAAGCTGTCCCAGGCAGGCTTCGGGCCGAAGCGAACGGCGGACTGAAGCCTGGGAGCCTCACTGGGAGCCTCAACGGGCCGCATCTGGTCTCTGCCGCCTCGCCATGACCTGAGGCAGGCGCCCCCGCTGCTGCCGCTGCTGGCATCTGCCGCCATCGCTTGAGGATTGACGTCCAGACCAGAGGGGCCAAGCTCATGCAGCAGTCAACCCGGGCAGGCGGAGCGTCAGGTGACCTGACACTCCGCCGCGTCAACGGCCGCCAAGCTCAGCTGCTCTGACGGCTGTTGGTCTGGATGTACAGGATGATCAGAAACACCGCCGGGACGAGTACGAATAGCAGGCTGGCGACAAAGCCGAGATCGTTGGTTTCCATGGAGGTGCCGGAGGTGAGCAGACCGTATCACCGCGAATCCAGCAGGCCTCAGGCGTCTTCATCGCTCGTTGCGGAAGCGGCCCCGGAGGCGGGGTCCAGGGCCGCTGCGTCGACCCGGGGATCGACCGGCAGCGCCGGATCGGGCTCGTCGTCCGCCGCAGCCGGCCATGCGGTGGGCCCGGTGGGCAGGGGCTTGGCCCAGGCGGCCTCCAGAAGGCTTTGACGGTCCGCCAGGGCCGTCTGGGGCCGGGTGATCACCAGCAGCGATTGCTGAACCAGCGCCTGGCAGGCGAGGCGCCAGGTCTGGGGCCGTCGCCGCAACTTCTGGTCCTCCACCGCGGTGCGGGCGCTGAGCGCTGCCGGTGGCGTGCCGTCGGCCACCTCAACGAAACAGGTGATGCATTGGCCGCAACCGCCGCAATTGCCGAGCTTCCCCTTGAGGCCATACAGCTCGACCCCCTCCCGCAGGGCCACCTCGCGCAGGTTTTCCCCGGGAAAGCAGGGGATGTCGCGCCCTTCACGAACGAAGCGAATCATCGGCATGGCGGGGTGGCGGCGACCTCCATCCTGATGCCCCGACGCCGCGCCACCGGCCTGAGCCGCTCGACCCTGCGGGCCCGGCCTGGCGATCCGCCCCGGGCCATACCGGGCAGGGACCGCCGTGCCCGGGGATGCGGGCCTGGCGTTGTCCGAGCCGTGCCCGCGGCAGCGCATCCCCAGGCGCAGCTCAAGGCAAAGGCCCCTACACATCAGGCGCCCCGAGCCGCTCGAACCGGGCGCCGCGGACAGGCTCCGGTTGCGGTCCGTAACCAGCCGGCACGCCGGGCCGGCGACAACCCTTACCATCGCCTGGTCGGATCGGCTATGCCGGTCAACCCAACGCCGACCTCCCGGTCTGCGTCCACCCACCCCAGACCTGACCCCTTCCTATGGGATTGCCCTGGTACCGGGTGCACACGGTCGTGATCAACGACCCGGGCCGTTTGCTCGCCGTGCACCTCATGCACACCGCACTGGTTGCCGGCTGGGCCGGCTCCATGGCGCTCTACGAGCTCGCCATCTTTGAT
>CAYOCW010000017.1:0-24811 GCA_964402615.1 uncultured Cyanobium sp.
CCCCCGGTCAATTTGAGATCGCTCCCTTTTTTGAGGCGGCCAATGTGGCGACAGATCATCAGCAGCTGACGATGACGGTCTTGAAGAGCACCGCCAAGAAGCATGGCTTCACCTGTCTGCTGCATGAAAAACCGTTTGCCGGCGTCAATGGCAGCGGCAAGCATGTCAACTGGTCCCTGGGCAATGCCACCCAGGGCAACCTGCTAGATCCCGGTGACACACCCCATCAAAATCTGCAGTTCCTGCTGTTCTGCGGTGCTGTGATTCGTGGCGTCCATTGCTATGGCCCGCTGATGCGCGCTGCCATCGCCACCGCCAGCAATGACCACCGCCTCGGGGCCAACGAAGCGCCGCCTGCAATCATTTCGGTATATCTCGGCAGCCAGCTGGAGGATGTCTACAACCAGATCCGCAGCGGCCGGCTCACCGGTTCCGCCAGCAAGGCGTTGATGTCGCTCGGCATCGATACCCTGCCTGACCTGAACCGCGATCCGGGTGACCGCAATCGCACCTCGCCGTTTGCGTTCACGGGCAACCGCTTCGAGTTTCGGGCCGTTGGCTCCGGACAGTAGGTGGCGGGGCCGCAGGAAGTGCTCAACACGATCCTGGCGGATTCGTTGCAGTGGATTGCCGACCAGTTGGAGGCCCAGCTGCAGAGCGGCACCTCCCTGGAGGAGGCGGCCTTCGCCGTGCTCAAAACCACGATGGAGTCCCACGGGGCCGTGGTATTCGGCGGTGATGGCTACTCGTCCGAATGGCATCGGCTGGCGGTGGAGGAGCGGGGCCTGGAGAATTTGCGCACCAGCGCCGATGCCCTGCCTGTACTGGAGCGGCCCCAGGTGCGCGAGCTGTTCGAGCGCCAGGGCGTGCTCACCCCGGTGGAGCTGGAGAGCCGCTTCGAGGTCTACGCCGAGCAGTACCTCTTGGCGATCGCCGTGGAGGCCAAGCTGGCGCTGCGCCTCGCCCGCACCCAGGTCTATCCGGCGGCCATGACCTTCCTGCAGCGGCTCAGCAGCGGCTTGCGGCAGCAGCAGGAGCTGGGCTTCAAGACCCCGGACACCATCGCCACAACCACAGCAGGGCTGATCCAGCAGCTGGTCGCAGGCTGCGATGCCCTGGAGGAAGCGCTTCAGCAGGCCCCCCACGACGTGCCCGGGCATCTGCGCCACAGCGCCGACGTGCTGCTGCCTCAGATGCTGCAGCTGCGCGCCGCCGTCGACGGACTGGAGGCCGTGATCGACGACGACCTCTGGCCGCTGCCCACCTATCAGGAGATGTTGTTCATGCGTTGAGGCCTGTCGCGCCAGGCGCCCTGCCGTGCTGCCGCCGCCAGGGCGCCTGACATCAGCGGCGACGCGTGGGCGGGCTTGGGTCGTGGAGCGGGGAGCGACAGCGACGGGCCGTCGCCTTCACACCTTGGCCAGGGTGACCCGCTCGGGCTGATGCTGATACTTGCCGGCGCGGTCCTGATAGGTGGTGTCGCAGGGATCTCCCTCGAAGAACAGCAACTGGCAGATGCCTTCGCCGGCATAGATGCGACAGTCGGCACCGGAGGAGTTGCTGAACTCCAAGGTCAGGTGTCCCTCCCAGCTGGCCTCGGCGGGCGTGGTGTTGACGATGATCCCCAGGCGGGCGTAGGTGCTCTTGCCCAGACAGATCACCGTGATCGTGGCGGGAACCCGCAGGCGCTCCAACGCCACGCCCAGACCATAGGAGTGGGCCGGCAGGATGAAATAGTCGCCATCGGCATCGTGATGCAGCGGCGCCGATTCCAGGTTGGCGGGATTGAAACGCTTGGGATTCATCACCGTGCCCGGCACGTGGCGAAAAATCAGGAATTCCTTGGCCGACAAGCGCAGGTCGTAGCCATAGGAGGAACAGCCGTAACTCAGCACCGGCGCCAGGCGATGCTCTGGATCGAGATGGCGCACCAGGGTCGGCTGAAACGGCACGATCATGCCGTTGGCGGCTTGTTCGTTGATCCAGCGGTCGTTCTTGAGCATCGCGAAGGTCGGCCGGGGGCTGGACGCTACGGGGTACCGCGCAGCAGTTGGGTGACCTGATCCGCCATCGCCATGAAAGCGGGCGGCATGGCCGGCCCCGTCAGAATGACATCCAAATGGGCGGGGCGCCGTTCCAGGGTGGCGGTGACCTCCGCCGCCGGCAGGTAGCCCAGCTCCACCGCCAGCCCGAGCTCATCGAGCACCAGCAGATCGACGCTGCCCTCGAGCAGCTGGCGGCGGCTGTACTCCCACACTTCGCGAACGGCCAGCAGCGCAGCGTCCTGCGCTGGCGTCTCCAGCGCCTGGCCAGCGCCGGACGGCGCCTCGCCCGGCGCTGGCCGGCCAGCGCCGCCGACCGGCTCCACCAGGCAGGCGAGGGTGGCCGGCCTGAGCCATTGCAGCCGGCCGCACAGCCACAAACTGCCCTCCAGCCCCTGGGCGACGCCGCCCTTGAGGAACTGGCTGATCAGCACGCGGCTGCCCAGGCCGGCGGTGCGCAGGGCCTGGCTGAACACCGCCGCAAAGCTGCCGCGAAATGGGGCGGTATGGATCTGCAGCAGCCCCTCCGGCCGCGGCACCAGCCGCCGCGGTGGCAAGGGGGCCAAGCGCAGGAGCGGTTCCTGGTCCGCGGCCAACTCGCTGGCGGCAACCTCAGCCTGGCCCGACGACGAGCCGGCGGCGGCGCCAAGGCGACTGTCGGCCTCATGCCGCTGGGGTGGGCGGGAGTTGCAGAGGCTGACGGTCATGGACAACCGGATCGCGAAAGGAGGAGAGATGCCGCGCCTGGGGCTCGGGAGCCACGGTGCGCACGGCGACAGGGAAGCGTCGCGGCGGATCGCGGCTCAGGGCCGGTTCTGTCGTGGCCAGGGTGGTGGCCCTAAAGACCCCCACAACCTGAATGTAGCGGCCACGGGCAAGCGCACAAGCAGACAGACACCACTGGTAGCGCATACGAGCGTACCATCGCGGCAGCGCTGGGGAGTCGCCTTGGCACTGCGGCCGCCAGCGGCAAGGCGCCAACCGCACCGCCAAACCCGCACGGGCGCCGGATCACCAACGCAAAGGTGTGGGTTGCTACAAAGCCTCCCGAAAGCAATTCGTAGCCTTCAGCACACGAGTAGACGGCATGGTCAGTGCCTCCCGCGGCTTCAGCCGCACTGCCAGCACACCATCCACGGGGGCGCCGGGCGCGGTCACCTCGATCGGCCCCCAAGGAGCAGGACAGCTCTCCCTGCAAGAGGTGATCCGCGGGCTGGCCGGCAGCAGCGTGGAGACGATCGAACGGGGAAAGACTATCTTTTTCCCCGGTGATCCCGCCGAACGCGTCTACCTGTTGCGCCGCGGAGCGGTACGCCTCTCACGGGTCTATGAGTCGGGGGAGGAGATCACCGTGGCGCTGTTACGGGAAAACAGCTTGTTTGGGGTGCTTTCGCTACTCACCGGCCAGCGCTCCGATCGCTTTTACCACGCCATTGCCTTCACCCGGGTCGAGTTGATCACGGCCCCGGCCACCTCGCTGCGGCGCGCGATCGAGGAGGATGCCAGCGTTGGCTTGCTGCTGCTGCAAGGCCTCTCCTCTCGCATCTTGCAGACGGAGACCATGATCGAGACCCTCACCCATCGCGACATGTCCTCTCGCCTGGTGAGTTTCCTGCTGGTGCTCTGCCGCGACTTCGGCGTGCCGGGCAACGAGGGCATCACGATCGACCTGCGGCTTTCCCACCAGGCCATCGCCGAGGCGATCGGCTCCACGCGGGTCACGATCACCCGCCTGTTGGGAGACCTGCGCAACGACGGACTCGTGCAGATCGACCGGAAGAAGATCACGGTCTTTGATCCCATTGCTCTGGCTAAACGCTTTAGCTGACGCCGAGCCCCGTCCCGGCGGCGCGCCGATGCCATCGCCACCCTGATCGGGTGCCAGGGATACTGGACGCTTCACGGAGCCGATCGTGTCGGGCTGGCTGCTGATCCTGGCGCTGCTGGTGCTTGGAGGTGTGCTGTCCACCCTGGGGGACCGCCTCGGCAGCAAGGTGGGCAAGGCGCGGCTCAGCCTGTTCAACCTGCGCCCCCGCGACACGGCCGTGCTGATCACGGTCCTCACCGGCAGCCTGATCAGCGCTGTCTCCTTGGGTTTGATGCTGTTGGTCAGCCAGCAGTTGCGGGTGGGGCTGTTCCAGCTGGACCAGATCCAGGCCCGCCTTCAAGAGAGTCGCAGCGCGTTGCAAAGCAGCCAGCTGGAGTTGCGACACCGTCGCGCCGAATTGGAGCGGGCCCGCCAGGTCCGGATCCAGGCCGAGCGAAGCCGGGATCAGGCCCTGGTCAGCCAACGCCACGCCCGCCAACAGTTGCGGGATGCCGAGCAAAAGGTCGACTCCCTGCGCCAAGCGCTGCAGCCCTTGCAGCAGCAGCGCACCCGGCTGGAATCGGAACGGGAGCGGCTCAGCCGGGACGTACGCGGTCGCGACGCGGAGATCCGGCGCACCGAGGCCGAACTGGCGAGCGTGCGCTCCCGCATCGCCGCGGGGGAGAAGGAGCTCAAATCCCTGGAGAGCAATGTGATCGCTTTGCGCCGCGGCGATGTGGTGATCGCCAGCGGTCAGCCCCTGGCCACCGCCAAGGTGGCGAGCCAACGGCAGGGGCCGGCCCAGGAGGTGATCAATGCCCTGCTGCGCCAGGCCAATGCCGCGGCCTTCCAGCTGCTGCTGCCGGGACAGACGCCAAACCGCCAGATTTTGCTGGTGCCCCGGGATGACATCAGCCGCTTGGCCGGCATGCTCTCCCAGCCGGGCGGCTGGGTGGTGAGCATCCGCTCCGCCGCCAACGTGTTGCGGGGTGAACAGCGGGTGCTGGCCTTCCCCGATCTGCGCCCCAACCGCGTCGTGGTGCGCCAGGGGGAGGTGATGGCCCGCACAGCCCTGGAACCGGACGTGCGCACGCCGGCGGAGGTGCGCAGCCGGCTCAACCTGTTGCTGGCGGCCGCCTATGCCAAGGCCCAGCGCCAGGGCACGCTCGTGGATGGCCTGCAGTTCGATCCGAACCAGTTCAACAGCCTGGGTCGGGATCTCAGCGAACGCCCCCCCGGACAAGCGGCCCTGCTGGAGGCGATCTCCCGCCAGGATGCTGAAACCCCCGATCCGATCGTGGTGGAGTTGCGCTGGCAGCGCTCCGATCCCAACGCGCCGGGGCGTGCGCTCTGAGGCCAGCCTTGCCTCGCTGCGGCGAGCAGCGGCCCTCAGCCTGCCTGGGCGACCACTGTCCGGCAGATCTAGCCAGAGGCGGCGGCGCAGCCGTCAGGATGAAGCCATCTCTCGGCTCGGGTCGCTGCTGGCGGCGGGCCTGCCCCGATGGCTTGCCCCGTGCTCGCGCCCCGCTCCGTTGACCAGCCACCGCTCGGTTCCCTCGCCGGTCTCGATCCCGGCCGCAGCAAATGTGGCCTGGTGCTCAGCGACCCCGGCCAGCGGCGCATTGTTGCCGCCGCCCTGCTGTCACCGCAGCAAACCCTTGCGCAACTGCTCCTCTGGCGGGAGGCCGAGGGCCTGCGGTTGGTGGTGATGGGCAATGGCACCGGCAGCCGCGCCTGGGAGCAGCGCTTGCGGGATCTGCTCCCCGTGCAGACGGTGGACGAACACGGCACGACCCTGGCATCACGGCAGCGCTTCTGGCAGTTGTTCCCGCCCCGGGGTTGGCGGCGTTTGCTGCCGCCCGGCCTGCGGCAACCTCCCCGCGACTGGGATGATGTGGTGGCTCAGCTGCTGCTGGAGCGCTGGCTGGGCCGACCCCTGCGGCGCGATGTCCACCTGCCGCTGTGGCGCCAGGCCAGCGGCAGCACTGCGGTAGCTGCGGCGGACGGCGCCGTCACGCCCTGAGCGCAGCAGTTGCGGGCTCCGCGCGGCTGGTGTTGGCCAGGCGGGGTTAAAAGCGAGCCCGCACCGTGAACACGTAGTCGCCGCCCGGTTCGAGCTGGTAGTCGACCCGCAGCAGAAAGCGCAGCAATGCGTCCTGGATCAAGGCGCGGCCCAGGGAGGGTTCAACGCTCAGCTCACCGCGATCAAACGCCCAGCGAAACCGCCACTGAAAGCCGGCGGCGGTGACCTCGCCTTCCAGAAGGCACTCGCTGAAGCTTTGGCGCAACACGCGCAGCTGCGCCGTGGTGGTGGGGAGGCGACTCACGGGACGGCCAAAAGGGAAGGCACACGACGCACCAGGATGCTCACGATGCCTGGGCGCCGGCGCGAAAACTGTTCAGACGGTTGCCAGCCCGCTCCAGCCCGAGGCGGCGGATCAGCTCCACCCCTTGCAGCACCTCCTCCAGCACCTCCTCCAGCAGGGGCCGCTCGGCGGCGCCAAAACGGCCCAACACATGGGAGACCGTGCGGGCGCGCCGCTCCTGCCGCTCCTCGGCCGGGGCGCCGATGCCAATGCGCAACCGGGCGAACCGCTCGCTGCCCAGGTGGGCGATGGCGCTGCGCAGGCCATTGTGGCCACCGGCGCTGCCGCTGGCGCGGAGCCGCAGCCGGCCGAGAGGCAGGTCCATGTCGTCCACCAGCACCAGCAGCTGGTCGGGCTGGAGGCGAAACCAATCGAGGGCCGCCCGAATCGAGCGACCGCTGTCGTTCATGAACGTCTGCGGCATCAGCAGCCGCAGACGGTCGCTGCCCTGCCCGACCTCAGCTAGCAAGCCATGCAGACGGGCCTGGGGCCGGAAGCTGGCCGAGGCGCGGTTGGCCAGGCGCTCCACCGCCATGAAGCCGACGTTGTGCCGGGTGTCGACATAGCGGGAGCCGGGATTGCCCAGCCCGACCAGTAGCTGCAGATCCAAGGCAGGCCGGCGAATCAAGCCAAGCCGGCCAGGGTAGCCGCCCCTCAGCCGGGCTCAGGGCCCGGCTGAGGCTCGGGGCTGGCCACGACAGCCGTTGGCGTCGCCGTCGTCGCATCGGGGGGCGAGGCGAGCTGGGCGGGGTTCGCCTGGACATCCTCGGGCTGCAGGCCATCGCGGAACGCCTTCTCAAATTCCTGCGAGGCGCTCTGGAAACCGCGCAGGGTGCGCCCGAGGCTGCGGCCCATTTCGGGCAGGCGCTTGGGGCCGAAAACCAACAGCGCAATCGCGGCGATGACCGCCAGTTCGGGAAGGCCGATGCCGAAGATGTTCATGAGCGACGGGCCGGGTTCAAAGGCGAATCAGCCGAGTCCGTTCCAGTTGACGTTGATGCCCTCGAGCAGCAAGGAGCGGTTGTACAGCTGCAGGATCACCAGCAGGAACACCAGGAACAGGGCCATGAACACGCCCATCACAGGGGTAGTTCCCCAGCCGGGGACCACCTTGCCGTATTCGGAATTCAGGGGGCGCAGCAGATTTCCGAGACGGGTGCGTTGGGCCATGGCAGCTCGATGCTCTCGGGCAGGCGTGGAGTGCGGGTACTGTAAGGGCCCCGGTGCCGGTGGCGGGACGACAGTCCTCTCCTTGTGATCAGGCGTTGTGAACGGTCGATCGCGGTCGGCTTCCGCCACGCCCCGCGCGCCCTTGCAACGCCGACGGCCCTGCCGCCCGGCGCCGCTCCCGAGGCTCAGACCTGAAGGCCCGAGCCCGGTGCCGCCGTCGCCAACCCCGATCCACATCCCCCACGTCCCAGTCCCCATGGAACCCAGCACCACCTCACCGGCCCTCTCCGTGGCCATCACGGTCCTGGTGGTCTTGCTAGCGCTCACCGGATTCGGGATCTACACGGCCTTTGGCCCACCCTCCAAGCGCCTGAGCGATCCCTTCGACGACCACGACGACTGAGCCGCGGCCGCCTGCGTCGATACCTTGGCGCTCAGCCTTGCTGGTGCGCCTGTCCCAGGCGCCAAAAGCCCAGCTGCCAGGGCCCCAGCTCGCCGGGATCGTCGAGCGGTGGGCTGAGCGGTCGCCCCATCCCATCCTGCCGATCCAGCAGTCGCCAGGGATCGCCCAGCTCCAGCCGCCGCCGGCAGGGGCCGAGGTTTTGGACGGCCAGCAGCAGCTGCCCGGGCCGGTCGGGGCATGGTCGCAGCTGCACCAGCTCCAAATCCGGCGGCAGCGGCGGCAACAGGGCGCCGCCGCCGTGGGGGGGCGCCAGCAGCGGCCGCCGCCAGAGCGGTTCCCGCCATCGGCGCGCCTGGGCCGGCACCGCCGCCGCCCGCCAGCCCCCCGGACAGGGCATCAGCGCCAAGCGCTGGCGCTGCCAACCGTTATCGGCCCCGGGGTCGGGCCAGGTGGGGGCCCGCAGCAGCGACACGCTGAGCCTCTCCTCCGTCGCCGACACCCCCTGGGGACCATCCAGCAACACCGCCAGATCGGGCGTCTCGGCCGCCTCGGGGCCGGCCACCGCCGCGGTCCAGGCGATGGCGGCCACCTCCCAGCGGGCCTGCTCCGCGGCGGTGCGGGCCACGGCGGCCCGCTCGATCACGCCGCCGCTGGTGTCGCAAGCCCAGCGACAGGCCGGCTGCGCCAGCGGCAGCTCCAACTGCAACAGCTCGTGCCGCTGGCGCCACTGCAGCGCAACCACCAACTCCAGCCAGGGGCTGCCCGCCAGCAGGCGGACATCGAGCCGCACCGAACTGCCGCCGCAACGCCCGCGCCAGACGACATGGCCGCAGAGGGGGCCCCGCTCCAGCCATTGAGGCGGCTCCTCCCAGTGCCAGGGCAGGGGATGCTGGCGATAGTCGGCGGCCAGATCCCAGGCGTCCCAGAACTCGCCGGCATCGCGCCAGCGCCGCCAGCGCAGCGGCGCCGCCAGCAGCGGCCGACCGGTCCCATCGTGCAGCTGCTCGATGCCCTCGGCGCCAAGGATCACGGCCAGATGGTCATTGGCCAGGCGCCAGCGCTGCCCGCCCGCCGCAGCGAGGGACTCCAGCCGCACCGGCGCCAGCGGCTCTGGCCCCACCCCCGCAGCGGTGGGTTCAACCCCGGTGGTTGCCGGGCCCGGCGACCGCTGCAGCGTCAGGGTGGACACCCCCGCCAAGGCCGGCAGTTGCACCCAGCAGCCGCCGGCCGCGGCCGCCTGCTGCGGCAGCGGTCGCGGCCCGGCGACGCTGGCCAGATCCCAGCGACCGGGGGGCAACCGCAGGGTGCGCGGCTGGCTCGCCAGCGGCTGCAGCTGCGCCACCACCCAGGTCTCGGGGCCGGGGGCCACCGCTCGCCGCTGGCTGCTGCCGGCCCTGGACCGGCGGGCGGTCCGGGCGGCTCCCTGGGGCGAGCGGCGCCGCGCGGCGGCATCCGCGGGGGCGATCTCCAGCTCGAGCAGGGCGACCAGGGCGGCATCCCGCTGGCGGCGGGCGCGGCGGCGGGCGGCGCGCCATTGGGGCTCGGCCTGGTCGAACACCTCCGGGATGGCGGTGCCCGGCAGGATGTCGTGAAACTGCTGGAAGAGCAGCGGCCGCCAGTCCACCGGGGAGAGCGGCTCGGCGCCGACGACCGCGTCGCCGCGCAGCGACAACAGCGCCTGGGCGAGTTCCGCTTCCCGCAGCAGGCGCTCCAGGCTGCGGTTGTGGCGTTTCTGATCGGGTCGGCTGGTGGCGCAACCGCGATGCAGCTCCAGATAGAGCTCATCGCGCCAGATCGGCAGCCGGGGCGCCAGCGGCTCCAACGCCCCCAGATAGGCGCGCACGCTGCCGTGGCGCTGGGGCACGGCAGCCTCTTGCTGGCTCCAGAGGGCCAGCTGCTCCAGCATCTCCGCCGTCGGGCCGCCGCCGTGGTCCCCCACCCCCGGCAGCCACAACAGGTCGTCGACGCCGCTGGCGGCCTGCCAGGCCAGGCGCTCCGTCTCGATCGCCACAGGGTCGCCGTCGGTGCCGATCGGGGCGGTCAGCAGCGCCAGCAGCTCGGCGCCGCAGCGGCTGCGCCAACGAAACAACCGATGCGGGAAGGGATTGGTGGCGTTCCAGGCCAGCTTGTGGGTGCAGAACCAGCGCACGCCGGTGGCGCGGGCCACGGCCGGCAGGCCGGCGGCGAAGCCGAAGCTGTCCGGCAACCAGGCCAGCGCGTGCTCCCACTCGGGGAAGCGACGGCAGCTGTAGGCCTGTCCTTCCTGAAACTGGCGCAGCAGGGAGGCGGTGCTGAGCAGCACGCAGTCGCTCTCGACCCAGGGGCCGTTGAGGGGCTCCCAGCGGCCGGCCCGCATGGCCTGGCGCAGGCGCTCGAACAGGGCTGGCCGCTGCACGTCCAACCAGGCGTAGAGGGCCGGGGTGGAGTGCCCGAAGTGCAATTCCGGGAAGCGGTCCATCAGCTCCAGCACCGAGCGGAAGGTGCGCTCCGCCGCCCTCCAGGTGTCCGCCACCGGCCAAAGCCAGGCCAGATCGAGGTGGGCATGGCCGAGCACATGCAACCTGCCCGGCCCAGGCCGCAGCGCGGTCGCCTCCGACCTGCCGGCGGCGATGCGCCGTTGCCGGAGAGCCTGCCGATCGGACTCCAGCAGCCGCAGCGGATCGCTGGGATCCCGCGGTTCCAACTCCAAACGGCTGCGCACCAGGGCGCCGTCATCGTGCAGGGGGCTGCGCAGCCACAGCTCCAGGCGCAGCGGCGTCCCCTGCCACCAGGAGTCCGGCAGCTCCCAGCGACAGGCGGTGTCGAACAGGTCGCCGGCCCGCATCGGTTGGCCATCGACGCGCAGCAGGGCCTGATCGGCCCACCAGCGCAGGGCCAGCCGCGCCCGGGCGACGCCTGGGCCGAGGAGCCGCCAGGCCTCGGGGCAGGCGCAGGACAACAGCAGTCGCCGCCAGACGCCACCGCGGGGCCAGATGATCAGGCCCCGCGCGGCCCAGTCGGGGCGATGCCGGGCCCCCCACGGGTGCTCCAGGGCGCGGACGGCGTCAGAGCGGGGGGCGGGGTCGGGCCCCCCAGGGATGGTCCAGGCCGCGGCCGGACCTGTCGCCGCCGTGCCAAGGCGCCAGAGCGGTTGCAGGTCCAGCCAGCTCTGGCCTGCGCAACATGACGGAAACGTTTCAATCCGCTCGGGATCGCCCGGCCCCAGCCCTTCAGACATCCTGTTCGGTCATGCGGGCCCCATAGGATGATGCGGCCGCTGCCGGGCCGGTGCGACCCGGGCTGGCCCCGTCACTCCCCGTCATCCGCCGGACCGCCCATGCTTGCTCTCAAGATCTCGGTCTATTCCGTTGTGTTCTTTTTCATCGGGATCTTCGTGTTCGGCTTTCTGGCCAGCGACCCGAGCCGCACCCCGAGCCGCAAGGATCTCGAGGACTGAAAGCCCTGCAGCCGCTGATCGCGGCGGACGATTTCGCGCCAAGGCCACCGGATCCTCCCCTCAGCGCCTGACTCGTGGCAAGATTCGCCGCGCACGCCCGTCGCCGAGAACTTGGTAGCTGCGTCAGCCTGCCGCCGCCTCGGCATCCGTGGAGCCCTGTTGCTGCTCCTGGCCCCCTCCCTGATGCCGCTGAGCGGCGCAGGTGTTTGGGCTGGAGTTGCTCCGGCCGCCCCGGCCGACGACCAGGCCAGTCCCTCCCCCGCGACGCCGGCCGCAGGCCGGCCCGCTGCCATCCCGACCACCCAGCCCGAGCCTGGCATCGGGGTCGGATCTGTGCCATCGGCGGGCGCGGCGCCTGTTGCGGCTGGCCAACCTCGCCGCTGGCTGCCGCAGGAGCTGGAGCTCAAGGCGGATCAGATCAGCTACGACAGTGACCTGCAACGCGTGGTCGCTCGTGGCAATGCCACGGTGCTGCTCGCCGGGGGGCGGCTGATTACCGACCGTCTGGAATTCGATCCGGCGTCGCAGATTCTGTATGCCAGTGGCAGCGTTCGGCTGCAGCGCGGCCAGCAGTATCTGCAGGCGAGCCGGCTCCGCTACCACCTGATCGAAGCCAATGGTGAGGCGGAGGACGTCTATGGCGTGCTCGACCTGGAGGCCGGCCGCCAGGATTTCAAACTGGATCGTCCTCCCTCGCAGCCGCTACCACCGCCGGAGCCGATCAGCTGTCCTCCCGATCTGCCCGCGGCGCCCCAGCAGCGCCTCTGGCCGTTGTCCCTGGTGGGACTGGGCAGCGCCAAACTGCCGCCACCGCCGCTGCCGCCCGCTCGAGGCTGTCGCGAGGCGCCCCAGGGGGAAAGCCAACCGCTCTCGGACCTGCCGCGATTGCTGGAGGATGTGGCGATGGGCCCTGTGCCCTCGGATCCGGCACGGGCGGTGTCTCCCCAGCCGTTGCCGCCCGCCAGCGGCAGTGCGGCTGAACAGCGCCAGCGCCGCGATGCCGCGATCGCCCAAATCGACCAGCGCGTCGAGAACGTGCGGTTCCGTCAGAGCCTGACCCTGGAGCAGCGCTTTGGCGGGCAGGCGCAAGGCATCACCACCACCACCACTGGCATCAATCAGTTTGGCCAGACTCGTCTTGTCTATCCCCAGACGCTTGATTTGGGCAGCAACCAGGAGCTGCTGCGGGGCACGATCAGCCGCTGGCGTTTCCAGGCCCGTCGGGTGCGACTCAGCCCCACCCAGCTGCTGGCCGACCGGATGGCCCTCAGCAATGACCCCTTCACTCCGGCCCAGACCTGGCTGGATGCCCAGAATGTCGTGGCGACGCTGATGGCGAACGGGGATACCCAGATCACATCCAGCTTGAATCGCGTTGTGCTGGACGACCGTCTGGCGTTACCGGTCGGTCGCCGTCGCGCCCGCATCAAAGCCCGAGACGACATCGAAAACCGTTGGGTCATCGCGCTGGACTCGCTGGATCGGGACGGTGTCTACACCGGCTATAACCTGGGTCCCTACGGCATCGGTGCGAACCTCAAGCTCGAACTCCAACCCCAGTTCATGCTGCAGCGTGCCGTCAGCGGCACCGTGAACAGCTATCCCCTTCCAGGTCAGTCTGCGATCGGTCCAAGCGGATCTCAGTCTGTACAGCTGGGCGATCTGTTTGGATTGACGGCGTCGTTAAAAGGTCCCTTCGCTGGATTCAATCAGGATCTCAATCTCAATGTCAGCAGTTTCAATCCTGATAACATTGGCAATGCCACCCGCAGCTGGGGAAGCCTAAGTCGTTGGCTATCGCTGCCGCTGGTTGGCAACAGCTTATTGCGTCTCTTTGGAGCCTATCGTTTTCGCAGCTGGAACGGATCACTGGGAGAGCAGGATATCTACTCCGCCTATGGAGCCTCCCTCGAACAAGCTGGAAATTTCCCCAATTGGGGGAAAATGTCTAGCAACTACTACTGGCGGGTCGGCACGGGCAATTTTCAAGGATCACAGTACCTGGCCACCAATTTGATCGACCTGTGGCGCACCTCCTTCTATGGCTCGATCAACAGCAGCCTGCCCCTTTGGCTGGGCAAGACATTACCTGCAACAGCAACCCAAGGACTGCTGAACTCTCCAGCTCCGGTGCAGCCAGGGCTATGGCTCAACACCAGTATTAATGCCCTTCTGGCCAACTATAGCGATGGCAGCTATCAAAACACTCTAACCCTGAATATCGGCCCTACACTGAGCCTGGGTCACTTTAGTCGACGCTGGTTCGATTATACGCAGCTGAGCGTCACTGGTGGGTTCACCGTTCTGGGCGGCGGCAGTCCACTGGCCTTCGATCGCGCCGTAGACTTGGCGACCATCAACTTTGGACTGAGCCAACAACTGGTTGGCCCCTTGATGTTTGTTGGTGGTCTCGGCATCAATATTGATCCGGCTTCAACAGCGTATGGTCAAATCACCGGCTCTTACATGGAGTTGCGCTGGCAGCGACGAGCCTATGAAGTCGGCATTTATTACAGTCCTTACGAACAACTGGGCGGGCTCCGAATTCGCCTCAACGACCTCAGTTTTGATGGGCCAGGCGTACCTTTCGTGCCCTATACCCGGATGCCAACACTGGCAGGCCAGGCAGCCTCTCCGCCTCCCTTCTGAAACCAGCCTTCCGCTGACACGGGCTCCAGGCCTGGTGTGGAGGTGCAAGATTGTCGCGAGTGGTTTCACAACTCCATGCCGCAGGAGCGGATGAGCGTTCAGCCCGCGTTGGCAAAGTTGTTCAAATAGGGGAGCCGTGCCACGGTGGCGGCCAGTTCAACATCATGGACTAACAGTTGGGATGTGCCATCCCAGTTGCCACTGGTCAGCATGCCCTGCGGGCCGGGGGCCAGCTGCACCGGCCAGCGGGCGGGGGAAGCGACAAATTCGCTGTCCAGCTCGATCTGCAGAGCTTCCAAATCCAGCTCCAGCACTGCGCTTGGATCGGCTCGCAGAGCCTCCTGCAGCGCGGCCACAGCAGCGGGCTCGGCGCAGAGGCAAGGGATGCCCAGAGCCAGGCAGTTGCCAAAGAAAATCTCGGCAAAGCTTTCCCCCACAATCGCTCGGATCCCCCAGCGCATCAGCGCCTGCGGCGCATGTTCACGGCTGGATCCACAGCCAAAGTTGCTGTTGACCACCAGCACGGATGCCTGCTGATAGGCCTCCTGGTCGAACGGATGCTCGCCGGCTTGTTCCTGGCGATCGTCCGAGAAGACCGCGTCACCCAGTCCATCGAAGGTGACGCATTTGAGGAACCGGGCCGGAATGATCCGATCGGTATCGATGTCGGCGCCAGTCAGGGGCAGGCCCCGACCGCGATGGCTGCCGATCGGTCCAGAGGGGAAGGGTGTGGCGGACATGGGCGACAGAAACCTCAGCTGGCTCGGGGGACAGACGGGGCCGTGGCGGCCAGGGATCGCAGCTGGCGCACGTCGGTGACCTGGCCGGTCACCGCAGCCGCCGCCACCATGGCCGGGCTCATCAACAGCGTGCGACCGCTGGGGGACCCCTGCCGACCCTTGAAGTTGCGGTTGCTGGAACTAGCGCTGAGCTGGCGGCCTTCGAGCCGGTCCGGGTTCATCGCCAGGCACATCGAGCATCCGGGCTGGCGCCATTCAAAGCCGGCATCGCGAAACACGGCGTCCAGCCCTTCGGCCTCGGCCGCCGCCGCCACCTGCTCGCTGCCTGGCACCACAAAGGCCCGCACCCCCGGGGCGACCTGGCGGCCGCGGGCCACGGCGGCCGCAGCCCGCAGGTCGCTGAGGCGGCCATTGGTGCAACTGCCGATGAAGCAAACATCCACCGGCAGACCCGCAATCGGGGCGCCGGGGGTGATGTCCATGTAGCGATACGCCTCCTCGGCGATCGCCCGATCCTCCGGGCCCAGCTGATCGGGTGTGGGCACGCGCTCATCGATCGCGATGCCCTGGCCGGGAGTGATCCCCCAGGTCACGGTTGGGGCGAGGCTGGACGCATCGACGCGCACCTCATCGTCAAAGCGGGCGTCCTTGTCGCTGGCCAGGGAGCTCCACCAGGCGACCGCCCGATCCCAGCGCTCTCCCTCGGGGGCGGCCGGTCGCCCTCGCAGGTAGGCGAAGGTGGTGGCATCGGGGTTGCAGTAGCCCACCCGGGCGCCGCCTTCGATGGCCATGTTGCAGAGGGTCATGCGCTCCTCCATCGATAGGGCCTCAATCGCCGGACCGGCGAACTCGTAGGCATACCCGACACCGCCTCGAACCCCGAGCTGGCGGATCACGTGCAGAATCAAATCCTTGGCGAACACGCCGGGCGGCAGACAACCGTCCACCCAAATGCGCCGCACCTTGAGCCTCGCCAGGGCCAAGCTCTGACTTGCCAGAACGTCGCGCACCTGGCTGGTGCCGATGCCAAAGGCGATCGCCCCGAAGGCGCCGTGGGTGGAGGTGTGGGAGTCGCCGCAGGCGACGGTCATGCCCGGCTGGGTCAGTCCCAGCTCTGTGGCGATCACGTGCACGATGCCTTGATGACCGCTGCCGATGCCGTGCAGGGTGATGCCATGCTCGCGGCAGTTGGCCTCCAGCGTGGCGAGCATCTGCTCCGCCAGGGGGTCGGCGAAGGGCCGTTGCTGGGAGGTGGTGGGCACGATGTGGTCGACCGTGGCCACAGTGCGTTCGGGATGGCGCAGCCGCAACCCGAGATCTCGCAGCGAAGCGAAGGCCTGGGGGCTGGTGACCTCGTGAATCAGGTGCAGCCCGATGAACAGCTGGGTGGAGCCGCCGGGCAGCTCAGCAACCCGGTGCAGCTCCCAAACCTTGTCGTAGAGGGTGCCGGCGCTCACGTCGATTCACGAGCTCTCAACCCAGACTACGGGCCGGTCAGAAGATGGGCGTTCGACCCCACCGGCGTTGCGAGGCGCCTCTGCCGCAAGCGTCTCCGGGCTGGCGCGGGCCGGTGAGCCGCCCGCGCCAGCCCGCTTCGAGTTGGATGGCTGCCGATCGGGCCTCAACCGGGAGGCGAAGCCGGCCTAGCCGCACCCGGGGGCCTGTTTATCCTCATGCTGGGCCATGACCCCGAGCGTGCCGCACACACTCCTGAAGGTTATCTTCTGTGTTGCTCTGGTGTTACGGGGCATGTCGTTGTTCGGCCGGTTGCGCCAGATCTGGATTGGCGATGGCCTGGCGGGGGAGTTTCGGCGTGAGCTGCGACGCCGCGGTCTGCTGATCCATGCACCGCGCCCGCCGATCGCTCCCTGACGCCTGGCTCAACGCTGCGGCGGCCGGGGGCGGCAGCAGGGGGGATTGGCTCCCGATCCCGGCGACCGGCTGGGCAACTCTGCCGCCGACATCGATTTGGTGGCCAGGGGCGGGTTGCTGGACCGCCGGTCGGTGGTCGGCCCATGGCCCGATTCAACGGCGCGGGTGTCTTCGAAGGAGCTGTCCAGGGGAGCGGCCTGGCCCTGGCGCCGGAACAGACCATCGAGGTAGTGCCGCACCACGGCCCGATCCTGGCAGCCGTGCTGAAACAGAAAACCCGCCAGGGCCGCCTGCATCAGGCGGTACTGATCCCACTGGGGATGGCGACGCACAAAGTCGCGCATGGCGTCATAGAGATCCTGGGGCACCTGGTTTTCGACGCTGACGCTGAGCGGAGCGTGATCGGGGATCGAACCCATGCGGACACAGGCGGGGGACTTCCCCATCACCCCACGGAAAGGCACCTGCCGTCAAAGGCCAGCCGATGACCAAGACCAGTGAGACGCCCGGCGAGAATGACCTGCGGTGCCGCCTATCTCTGGCCTGGACCGGGGTGCGGCCTGACTAGGTCCAACAGCTCTCCACTTGGGCTGGCATCTGTCAAGGGGTAAAAGGGGTTTCCCACAGACCGGAATTCCGGGGGAGCCATGCCAAGAGCTGAGCGATGTCGCCCTTGGGAAAACCGGCGCTGGTGGCAGGAATCCGAGGGGGGAAGCGGCGGAAAAGCTCCCCCGCCCCGTGTGGTCAGCATTTGTGATCGTTGTCAGCCGCGGAGGCCAGAGAATGCAATCGCAGGCCCCAGCCTCTTGACAGGCAGCCGTCTCACTCCTCGTCAGCAACGCCGGCGGGCACCAGGCGGATCTGCTTGCGGCCCAGCTTGATCTCGAACTCATCGCCGGGCTTGAGGTCGAGCAGGGCGGTGTAGGCCTTGCCCACCAGCAGATTGCCGTTGCCTTGCACGGTGGCCACATAGGTGAGCTTGCGGCCACCCTTGCCGTTGCCCTTGCCGCCCGTTTCGCCCAGGCTGAATCCTTTGGCCTCCAGTAGGGCTTCGTAGAAGGCCGTGAAATTGAGGCGCTCGGAGCCATCCTTCTTGGAGCTCACATAACCGCAACTGCGGACCAGCTCGGATTTGGAGACATCGCCAAGTTCTTTGACTTTGGCAAGAAGATCGGGACCGGTAAGCATGGGTTGTCGTGGGAGAGTTCAAGCCATTTCAGTTTACGGGCAAGCGCCCCGCAGGCAAGGTCCCAGTCGCTCGAATTCGAGGGATCACTTGGCATCTCGCTATGCAGCCGCCGTCACGATCACGACCGGCGGCCATGCCGTGGCCGCTCAGCCACCCTGTTGCAGAGCACCACAACTCGCGGAGCGCCCCCCCCCGGGGCGTTCCGGTGCCGCTGTTCGCTCTGCTGGCGGCACGCGATCCGATCCCGCCGTCGCTCCCGGGCGCTTCAGGTGGGGGATTTCAGCCCAACAAGCGCAGACGCAAGCCATCAAGGGCGTCGCCGCAGCTGAGCGAACGAATGCCCTGACGGCCTCGACTTGCCGCAAATCGGCGCGTCTCGGTCGTGCATCCGTCCGGCCCTGCCCAGGCCAACACCACCAACCCCACCGGTTTCTCGACCGTGCCGCCCCCGGGCCCGGCGATACCGGAGATGGCGATCGCCCAACGACTGCCGCTCAGTCGCCTCACACCCTCCGCCATCGCCCGCGCCACCGGTTCACTGACAGCCCCCTCGCTGGCGAGGAGATCGGCCGGTATGCCAAGCAGATCTCGCTTGATCGCGTTGGCATAGGCGATCACACCGCCGAGAAACACATCGGATGAACCCGGCACGGCCGTCAATTCCGCTCCCAGGCCACCGCCGCTGCAGGATTCCGCCACCGCCAGGGTTTCACCGCGGCGGCGCAACAGGTTCAGCACCACCTCGGCCAGGCTCTCGTCATCGCCACCGAAACAATGGCGGCCAGCGCGTCGCCGCAGTTCGGCCTCCATCGGCTCCAGCAGCACGGCCGCAGCGGCGGCCGTCGCGGCCCGCGCCGTGATCCGCAACTTCACCTCACCCGCCCCCGCGTACGGCGCCACGGTGGGGTTCTCGCTGGCCAGCAGATCCGCCACCTGCTCCGCCAAGCTGGACTCGGAAATTCCCCAAAACCGCAGCATCCGGCTGGCCAGCACGCCGCTGGCAAGACCCTGGCGCTGCAACCAGGGAGCCGCGGTCTCCCGCCACATCGCCCGCATTTCCGAGGGCACGCCGGGAAAGGTGAGAATGCTGAAGCCCGGCACGGGGCTCCAGATCATGCCCGGGGCGGTGCCGACAGGATTGGGGAGCAGACTGGCACCGCGGGGCCGCAGAGCCTGACGACGATTGCTGAGGGCGATCGGGCGCCCGCGTCCCTCGAGCTTGGCCTGGATGCCCGCCCACACCTCAGGATCTTCATCCAGCGGCGCAGCGAAGGCGGCGGCGATCGCTTCGGTGGTCAGGTCGTCCGGGGTGGGGCCGAGGCCACCGGTGGTGATCAGCACCCGGGCGCGCCCCGCCGCAGCTTGGATGGCAGCGATCAGCCGCTCGCGGTTGTCCCCCACCACCTCCTGGCGGTAGTGGGGCAGCCCCAGGGTGGCGAGCTGTTCAGCGAGCCAGCGCGCGTTGCCATTGACGATGTTGCCGAGCAGCAACTCCGTGCCGATGCAAAGGATTTCGACGCCTCCGGCCCAGGGATCCCGGCGATTGTTGGGAACAGAGCTGCTCCCGGCTTGGGCGGCTGGATCGGAGGCCATCAAGGCGGGGGCATCGGGGACGACTCGGCAGCGTTGGCCTGGGCACCGCGGCGGATCACCACCAAGGCGGCCACCAGCAACGCCGTGGCGAGGCCGAGCCAGGCGAAGCGATTTTCAGCATTGGCAACCACCAGGGCCAGCGCCGCCAGCCACTGGGTGAAGGCGTAGATCAACACCACGGTGCGGCGATGGCTAAGGCCAGCCCGCAGCAAGCGGTGGTGCAAATGGCGCCGGTCGGGGTAGAACGGCGAACGCCCTTCGCTCAGCCGTCCCATGATGACGGCGGACATGTCGGCCAAGGGCAGCGACAGGATCAGCAAGGGCAGCAGCAGGCTGACGCTGGTCAGCCCCTTGGCGGGGCCGACGATGCTGATGGCCGCGAGGGCGAATCCCAAAAAATAGGAGCCGCCATCGCCCATGAAGATGCGGGCGGGGTTGAAGTTGTGACGCAGGAAGCCCAGGCAAGCGCCAGCCAGGGACGCGGCCAACAGTCCCGCTGCCGGCTGGTTGAGGCTGAAGCTCACCGAGAGCAGGCCGACGGCGGCGATGCCACTCACCCCTGCGGCCAGGCCATCGAGGCCATCGAGCCAGTTGATCGCATTGGTGATGCCCACCAGCCAGATCACGGTGGCCAGCAAACTCAGGGTCTGGGGAAGCGACAACAGCCCGCCAAACCAACCGAACGGCATCTCGATGCTGCCGATCCGCACGCCTTCGGACCAAACCGCCATCGCGACAAGCAACTGGCAGACCAGACGCGGCAGCGGCGGCAGGGCGAACAGGTCGTCGGCCAATCCAATCAGGAAGTAGCAGAGCGAACCCGCCAGGGTGGTCCAGATCTGGCGGTCGCTTGCGGGGGCCAGTTCGGCGAAGCCCCCCAGATGCCAGATGATCGCCAAGGCCAGGCTGAAGCCAGCGACGATGCCGATGCCGCCGAGCCGCACCATCGGCGCCGTGTGTTGCTTGCGGGGATCCGGCGGGTCCACCAGTCCGTAACGCAAGCCCAGCTGACGGACCAACGGCACGATCAACGCTGTGAGCAGAGCAGCAAACAGCAGCGTCAGCAGGGCCGCCTTGTTGGGACTTTGGGCGAGACTCACCACCAACGGACTGGCCAAGGGCTCTCCGGTCGCGGCCACGATACGGGGAACGTGGAGCACTCAGATGTGCTGCAGTTCGCGTTGTGAGGAATACAGGGGGAAACGTCGGCAGATCTGGGCCACCCGCTCGCGGCAGTGCTGTTCCACGCCGCCATCATCGGGATGGAGCAGCCGATCGGCGATCACATCGGCGACAGCGCGGAAGGCCTCGGCATCCAAGCCCCGGGTGGTGCAGGCGGCGGTGCCCAGCCGCAGGCCGCTGGTGACGAACGGCGATTGCGGATCGAAGGGAACGGTGTTCTTGTTGGCGGTGATGTGGACATCACTGACCAGCAGGTCGGCCACCTTGCCGGTCATGCCGATCGAGCGCAGGTCGAGCAGCACCAGGTGGTTGTCAGTGCCACCGCTGACAACTGCGATGCCACGGCTCTGGATCTGCTCAGCCAAGGCCTGGGCATTGAGCACCACCTGGCGGCTGTAAGCGCGGAACGCCGGATCCAGGGCTTCACCAAAGGCCACCGCCTTGGCGGCGATGACATGCTCCAACGGCCCCCCCTGACTGCCGGGGAACACGGCCTTGTCGAACTGGCGGCCGAACTCGGCGTCATTGCAGAGGATCAGGCCGCCGCGCGGGCCGCGCAGCGTCTTGTGGGTGGTGGTGGTGACGACATGGCAATGGGGCAGGGGGCTGGGGTGCTCTGCCGCCGCCACGAGGCCGGCGATGTGGGCCATGTCGGCCAGCAGGTAGGCGCCCACCTCATCGGCAATGGCCCGAAACGCGGCAAAGTCGATCTGGCGCGGATAGGCCGAATAGCCGCAGACGATCAGGCGGGGCCGATGCTCCAAGGCCAGCTGACGGATCGTTTCGTAGTTCAGCCGGTGGCTGACGGGATCCACGCCGTAATGCACCGCCTTAAACCACTTGCCGCTGACGTTGACCGGCGACCCGTGGGTGAGATGGCCCCCATGGGAGAGATCCATGCCCATGATCGTGTCGCCGGGCTGGAGCAGGGCCAGAAACACGGCGAAGTTCGCCTGGGCGCCGCTGTGCGGCTGCACGTTGACCCAGGCCGCTCCGAACAAGCGCTTCGCCCGCTCGATCGCCAGTTCTTCGATGCCGTCGACGAATTCGCAACCGCCGTAATAACGCTTGTGGGGCAGGCCCTCGGCGTACTTGTTGGTGAGTACGGAGCCCTGGGCCTCCATCACGGCGCGGGAGGCGAAGTTTTCGCTGGCGATCAGCTCCAGGTGATCGCGCTGCCGCTGGAGCTCCTGGCCGATCAGCGCAGCGATGGCGGGATCGGCGCTGGCCAGCGATGCATCGATGCCGGAACTGACCGGTTGGAGGTTGCCGTTGGTGGAAGCCGGCATGGAAGCGTTCGCGCCTGCGAGGATCGTAGGCAACGGTCTCACACCCTTGCTCACGCGGCTGCTTGCCGTCGTTGCGGCCGCCCCGGCTCCCCGCCGCTTGCCTCCAGGCGCAGCGCGCGTCGCGGCGGCCCAGGGCGGCAACAGCCATCAAAAAACCGCCCGGTTGGGCGGCATGACGGTGAAACGCGCTTGGAGAGATTCGAACTCCCGACCCTCTGATCCGTAGTCAGATGCTCTAATCCGCTGAGCTACAAGCGCTTGGGGACCCCTTCATTTTCACCGCATCGGGTGCCCGTTCGTCAACCGCCGCGCCCAGCCGCGTTTGCCGACGTCGGTTTCATCGCCCTGGAGCCGCTGGGGTTGGCGCGACAATCAGGGCAATCCGCCAGCTCCGCGCCATGCCGATCCGCTGGTACGGCCCCGCCGATCCCAACGACCCGACCTATCGGCATTTCGATCGGGTGGTCAACCTGTGCCTGCACGCCGCCCTGTTCGCGGCCCTCAACAGCGGCCTCTGGGTGGTGCAGGGGCTGCGCCATCCCTGGTCCCATCTGGCCTGGTTCAGCCTCGGCTGGGCGCTGCTGCTACTGGTGCATGTCAGCGTGGTGGTGCGTCTGCGACCCGCCCCGGACGCGGACCCGCTGCCCCCCGCTTCGCCATGACCCTCGCCGCTCAAGACCTGGAGGAGCTCAGCCGAGGCATCGCCGATCGGCTCTATCTCCAAGTCGCGAGCTGGCACCTCTACCTGGGCGATGCCGGCCTGGCGCAGCCGCTGGCGGTCGAATGCGCCGCCCGGCTCGAGCAGGGCGCCGCGGTCAGCGCCCGCCAGGCCCTCGAAGCCGTGCAGGTGCCGATCGGGGGCGGTGCCACACGGCTGCCCCTAGCACGCCTGCTGCCACCCGGTCAGCTGCGCGATCTGGAAGAGCTGCTGCAACCGTTTTGCTGAGGGGAACCCACCGGATAGGGTGACGTCCGTCGCCTGAGCTCCGTGCTCATCATCGAGGTCACCAATGCCCGCGAGGTCGTCAGGCAACGGATCGGCAAGCTGGGCAGCCGGCTGATCGGCAAGGTGGTGGACGCCGAGGCGCAGGTCGAAAAAGCCCTGCTTCAGGAGTTGGAGTCGGCGTTTCGTGATTACGGCATCGAGGCGCGGATCATCTCGGTGGACGGCCCGATGATGGTGGGCCGCTCGCGGCTCGAAATCCCCGTGCAGGTGCGAGACGAACGGCAGGTTCGCCTGCCCTGAAGCGCAGTGGTCGTGCCGTCTCTGCTGGCAACCCTGCTGATCCTGATGATCGGCGTGCTCTGCGCCCGCTTCAGCGCCGGGCGCCTGGTGCGTTGGTCGGTGCCGGCGATTGTGCTGGAGCTGTTGCTGGGGGTGGCGCTGGGCCACTGGCTGCTGCCCTCCTCCCAACTGGCGCCCCTGAGCGGTCTCAGTGAACTCGGCGTGCTGACGCTCTTTTTCCAGGTGGGTCTGGAGGTGCGCGGCGATCTGCTCGGCTCCCGCCGCGCCGCCATCCTGCGCACCGTGGCGATCAGCTGTCTGGCGCCGTTGTTGGCGGTGCTGCCGCTGCGCTTCGGCTTGGGGCTGTCCTGGCCGGCCACGGTGATCTGTCTGGCAGCCCTGGCCGCAACCGGCACGGGTGTCACGCTGCGGGTGCTGAGCCAGCGAGGTGCGCTGCAAACCCCTTCCGGCCGCCTGCTGGTTGGCGTGTCCGTGCTCGATGATCTGCCCGCCATCGGCCTGCTGGCCCTGGCCGGCGTGATGGGGGGTATGGCGCAATCGGCCGCGTCGCCCCTGGGGATGGCCGCCGCCTGGCACCTGTTGGGCCCAGCCCTGGGCCTCGCTCTGGCCTGGCTCAGCCAGCTGGCCTGCAGCTGGTGGCTACGCCGCGGTGGCCGCGGTCCCCGGGACGTCCTGGAGGTGCTGCTGCTGCTGATCCTCTGGGCCTGGCTGGGGGAAGCCTGCGGCCTCACCAGCCTGCTGGGATCCCTGTGGGCTGGCGTGCTGCTGGCGCGCCTCTCCCCCGAAGCCTCGGCGCCCGAGGGAGCGTTGCGGCGCCAGCTCTCTGTGCTCACGGAGGTGTTCCTGCCGATCTACTTCATCGGCGTCGGACTGCGACTGCCCCTGAGCAGCCTGGCGAGCGGGCGCGCCTGGGGGCTGACGGCCCTGCTGGTGGTCTGCGCCGCGCTGAGCAAGCTGGCCTGCGGCCTGGGGATCGATCGACGCGACCGGGCCGAGGGCGTCGACCCCTGGGTGGTCATCTATGGCCTGATGCCGCGCGGTCTTCCCGGCCTCGTCTTCGCCACCACGGCCCGCGCCAGCGGTCTGATCGACAACGATGGCTTTGCCGCCGTGGTGCTGATGGTCTGTGTCACCACCGTGGTCGGACTGCTGTTGCTGGAGCATCGCCTGGCGGTCAGGCGGATCGACGCCGCCGGGCCAATGCCAGCACCTGCCGCACCTCTGGCACCCCGGCCAAGGAGCCGATGAGGCCGTAGACGGCCAGCGCCATCGCCGCGGCGATGCCGTTCTCCAACAGCAGTCCAAGCAGGCCCGGCGGCCAGGCGACCCAGGCCTGCAGACTCCAGGCGGTGAGGCCCGCCAGCAACGCCGCCAGCAGCAGCAGCCCCAGATCCTGGCCCCAGCGCCGCAGCGGCAGCGCCTGCAGGCGCCCCTGCAACGCCAGCAACAGGGCCAGGCAGGTGATGACATTGACCGTCACCGTGGCCAGCACCAGGCCGGGGGCGCCGAAGTTGAGGGCCGGCAGCTGCAATCCCCAGGGGGTGGGACATCCCACCAGCAACCAGTCGAACAGCGCATTGAGGCCGATCCCCGCCATCGACCAGCGGAAGGGGGTGACGGCATCGCCAAGGGCATAAAACACCCGCACCAGCACATCGCGGGCCAGGTAGGCGGGCATGCCCAGGCCGTAGGCCATCAGCAGCTTGCCCACCAGATCCGCCGCCTGGGTGTCGAAGGCACCGCGCTCGTAGATCAGCGCCACGATCGGCACCGCCAGGGCGATCATCAGCCCCCCCAGCGGCAGCATGCTGGCGTTGGAGAGCATCA
>CAYOCW010000018.1:0-24217 GCA_964402615.1 uncultured Cyanobium sp.
GACCACGTCTTCCCCCAGCGGCAGGCTGGCCCGCACCTCGGCTGGAGTGCGGCAGGGAAACACACGCCGCGGTAGCTCCAGTCCCTCGAGTTTGCCGCCCAGATAAAAACGTCCGCGCTCGCCAGCGATCATCCGCACCGCTGGATGCTCCAGGGAGGTGGTGCCGTAGCAGCCCTTGGCCTCGCGCACCTTGTCGGGCTCCCAGCGGCTTTCGACCGTGAGCACCGCCAGCTCCTGGCCCTGGTAGGTGAGCAGCAACCGATCGCCGACGGCGATGCTGGCATCGTCGGTGTCGAACACGATCGGCAGGCCGAACAGCAGGCCGCTGCTGGTGCGGAAACCGGCCACCACCGCCTCGTAGTCCTCACGGTGCATGAAACCGCGCAGCGGCGAGAAGGCGCCGACCACCAACAGCTCCACGTCGCAGGCATTGCGGTCGCTGCACTCCACCCGCCGGTTGGCCGAGGCCAGCAGCGCCTGCCGCTGCTCCGCCGGCACCATCAGGTCCACGAGGCTGCCGCCATGGGGCGGGATCAAGGCCGGAGCGGAGGGCTGGGCGAGGGCCATTCGACGTCGCGGGCGGCGCAGGTGGGGGGATTCTCCCAGAGCGGCGGCAGGCGCCGGTCCGGCGCCCGGGGGCGGAACGCCTCGGCCCGGTCGAAGCGGGAGCAACGGGCGAGGGCGAACACCGCCCCACCGCCGGCCCAGCCCCACCGCCGGCCCAGCCCCACTGCCGGCCCAGCCCCACTGCCGGCCCAGCCCCACTGCCGGCCCAGCCCCACTGCCGGCCCAGCCCCACCGCCGGCCCAGCCCCAAAGCCAGCCCAACAAAAAAGGGCCCCGTCGGGGCCCCGAGACATGCTCAGGCTTGGCGCTGATCAGGCCTTTTCCAGGCGGCCGTAGAGCTCGCCGGTGATCTTCACATCAACGGCAGCTTTGGTACCCATGTCGGTGTCGGAGGGCTGGATCGCCGTGAACACCCCGGCGAACTCGCCCGTGGAGGCATCAACCTTGGTGATCGATAGCTCCATGGTGCCGCTGCCATCCACATAACGCTTGATCGTTTCGCCAGCGAACTCATCACCGGCGGGCACCAGGCCCACGGCACTGCTGTAACCGGTGGTCAGACCCCGACCCTTGGGATCGAGGAAGTTGCTGGTGCGATAGCTGGGAGCGCGGAAGCTGCCGCTGAAGTCGGTGCTGGTCGAGAACGCAGCGCCGTTGGCCTCGGCCACCAGCTCCTTGCTGGAGAAGGTGAAAGGCACCTCCTCACCGCCGGGCAGCAGCACCGTGATCGGCTGGAAGTCGATGCCACCGAGCTCGGTGAAGGCGAGCTTGTCGCCCGCCACGTTGAGGTCGCCGTAGACCTGGTCGAGGCTGGAGGTGAAGCGGGTGAGGATCTTGCCCTTCACAAACTGAGCCTCCTGGCGCTTGTTAGCCGGTTCACCCTTCACGAACACTTCGGAGGGGTGGAAGCACAGCTCCCGCAGCTGGTAGCGAGCCGAGGGATCGAGCGCGATCGAGCCGCGGGCGGAATCGGGCAACGTCGGGCAGTCGTTGGCCAGGCCGGTGTTGTGGATGTCCTCGTAGGTGAGATTGGCCCGGTCGACCGCCTTGGCTCCGCCGCTGCATGCGGTGACCAGGGTCAGACACAAGGCCAGCACGACAGCCAGCAGGGGACGAAAACGCATGGGGAGAAGCCGCAGGGACGGACAAGGAACTGGGCTGGCGGGGATCCTACCGGTGGCAATCGCCCATCCCTGATAGCTTTCCACCGGTCTCAACAACCTGTATGGGAGAAGGTCCAGAGGCCGGCGGTGGCATCCCCCAGCCCCTCAGCCACAGCGCCTCCCCCGCCGACGCCTGGGGCCAGATCGGCTCCACAGATCCCATGATCGGCGCCCTGCTGGAGCGGGCCCAGCAGCTCGAAGGCGACACGGCCGGGCTGCTGGCACTGCTGCGCGCCATCGAAGCCGCCCATCGGGCCATCCAGGAGGGGCCGTTCCGCGCCAGCCTTCCGGAAGATCGCAACCGCCTGTTCGATCTGTTGGCCGACATGGAGCGCAGCGGCGGCTGGCCCTACATCCCAAGGCTGCAGCTGCGCACGTTTCTGGATCTGTTGCAACCCGAACCCCTCGATACCGAAGCGGAGGCCGGAGCGGAGGCCGGCTCGGAGGCCGGAGCGGAAACGAGCGCCGACGACGGCAGTGGCAACACGCTGGCCGCCTGAGCAGCGGCAAGCCGCTGGCCTCGTTGCGGCGGCCTCGCTGCCGCTGTGCCAGGGCAGCCGGACCAGAGCCACCGCAGCCGTCGAGCCGGCTGGGCCCCGGCGAGACGCCGAGGGCCGGCGCTGCGCAGCCGCTCTGGCGCCTCAGTCCTCGTCAAACGGCTCCTGGTCCACCAGATGCACGTAGGGCTCCACCAGAGCGGGGCGATGGATCGCTAGGGCCCGCAGCAGGTGCCAGTCCGCCAGGCCGGCAAAGGGAGTCGGGTAGTCGTCCTCCTCCAAGCGTCTGGCCAGGTCGGCGATGGCGGCCTCATCAAACGACTCCAGCTGCTCAGGCGTGATGGCCGGGGCAGCGGTCAGAATGGTTTCGGGCACGGGAACCGGGCTCTCTTCCAGCCATAATGGCTGCGGCTTGGGGAATTAGCTCAGCTGGTAGAGCGCTGCGATCGCACCGCAGAGGTCAGGGGTTCGAGTCCCCTATTCTCCATCGACTTCAGACCGCTCCACGGCTGCCCCGACGGGCCGTGGCCTCGCCCCGTTCGACACACCTCCTGTTCAGCGAGCCGCCGTCGGGAGCCGCCAGGGGTCGACCTCCGCCACTCGGCTCGCCTGATCGGCGAAGCGGATCGAGCCTGGGCGCAGGCTCTGCCCAGCAAGCAGGCAGCGACAGCGCTTCGATGCCGCGGATGGCATGGCACCGGCCCGCGACAGCTCTATCGCGCGGTGGCGCCGCTGACGTTCTGGCTTTGAGCCCAGCGATGGCCAGCCCGATCGGGACGCGTGGCGGCCCGTCTGTTGCCAGGGTAGAGAGGAGACGATGCGTTGGCTGTGCGACCGGCATGGACTCCAAGGCCACCTCCCTGGACGCTGGCGGGCCGATGCTGAGTGGAGCCCCTGCGTCCGGCCGCTGGGTGCGGGTCGGCAGTTCTCTGGCCAGCGATCCGGAGACCGCCGTTCAGCAGGCCTGCCACACCCTGCTGGAGGCAGGCCAGCCGCTGCTGGTGCTGATCTTCAGCAGCCCCCGCCACGACATCAACCGGCTGGCGGCCCTGGTGGCCCAGCGCTGTCCCGAGGCCCAGGTGATCGGCTGCTCCACCTCCGGCGAACTGGAGAGCCAGCGCTCGCTGGCGGGGGGCCTCTGCCTGTGGGCACTGGGGGGCCAGGGGCTGTCCGTGGCAACGGGAATGGGGCAGGGGGATGACCGGGGCCTCCATCAGGCCGCCCATGCCGCCGCCCGTTGCCTCGAGCAGCTGGAGCGCCGCGCCCACACGGTTCTGATCCTGCTGGCGGATGGCCTCTGCGGCGATCAGATGGAGGTGGTGCGAGGGGCCTATGAGGTCGCCGGTTTCGACGTGCCGCTGGTGGGCGGCTGCGCCGGCGATGATCTCGCCATGCGCGGCACCACCTGGCAGATCTTTGGCCGCCAGGTGCTCAGCAAGGCGGTGGTGGCGGCAGCGATCAGCTCCGATGCACCGCTGGGGATCGGCATGTCGCACTGTTGGCAGCCGAAGGGCGAGCCCTTGCTGGTCACCGGCAGCGATGGCACCAATGTCTGGTCGCTGGATGACCGCTCGGCCTTGGAGGTGTATCTCGAAGCCTTCCAGGCTCCCACCGATCTGCTGGACCAACCCGAGGCCTTTGCCGCCTTCGCCTCCACCCGCCCCCTGGGCCTGCGCCGCCGAGATCGCGTCGAGATTCGCTTCGTGGCCGGTTGCGACCGCGAGCGGCGCAGCCTGCTCACGGTCGCGGAAGTGCCCCAGGGCGGCCTGGCTTACCTGATGCAGGGCGATCGGCGATCGGTGCTGCAGGCCACCGAAGAAGCCTGTGAGCTGGCCCAACGCCAACTGGGCGAGCGGCCAGCCTGCGGCATGCTGCTGTTTGACTGTATTGCCCGGCGCTCGGTGTTGCGCTCTGATGGTGATGCCAACAGCCAGGCTGAGATGGAGCGAATTCGTTCCGTGATCGGCGACATCCCGGTCGCAGGTTTTTACACGTATGGCGAGATCGCCCGCACCCATGGCGCTGGCGGATTCCACAATCAGACGTTGGTGGCCCTGGCCCTCGCATGAGCGAAACCCCCTGGTCGCTGCTGATGTTGTCGGAAGTGCTCTCCGCCTTCCGCGTCGACGACCCCCAAGCGCTGGGCCGCGTCATCAGCCGCATGGCGGAATCGGTGGACGCCGAAGTGGCCGCACTGATTGAGGCCGCCACGTTTCAGTACGTCATCGGCTTGCGGGAGGTGGATCGCCAGGCGCTGCTCCAGTTGGCCCCCCAGCGGTCGCCCGTCCAGGAGCTGCCGGCCGGCAACCTACACCTCTACTGGGCTCCGATCAAGGCGGACGCCGTGCTGGTGGTGGGGCGTTTGGCGGAGCCATTCAGCCTCGAGGAGCGCTCGCTGCTGCAGGCGATGGGACGCAGTGTCGCGCTCTGCAACCAGGTGTTGCACGCACTCTCGGCGGAACGACTGGCGCGTCAGGCCGCTGTAGAGCAGTCCCTCCGCGATCCCCTCACCGGTCTGCCCAACCGGTTGATGGTGCTGCAGCGGCTGGGCGAGATCCTGCAGGAAAACCTTGATGGCCACACGTCATGCCCGCCAGCCGTGCTGTTCATCGATGTCGATCGCTTCAAACTGGTCAACGACGCCCATGGCCATGCCGTTGGCGATCAATATCTGATCGCGATTGCCAACGATCTCCGCGAGATTGTCCGCACCGGCGACCTGGTGGGGCGGCTTTCTGGAGATGAGTTCGTCGTGGTGATGCGTGCCTGCGAGGAAGCGGAGGTGACAGCCCTGGCGCAGCGCATCCTCCGACAGGTCGGTCGGCCGCGCCAGCTCGCCGGCCGCCTGCTGGGCCATGGCCTCTCGATCGGCGTCTGCTGCGGCACACTCGAGGACAACGCTGAACAGCTCATCGAGAATGCCGACATGGCGATGTATCAGGCCAAGCAGCAGGGGAGGGGGCATCAGGTCATCTATTCCCAGGGATTGAGGCAGCAGGCCCGCCAGCGTGCCGCCCTTGAGTCCGATTTGCGTTTTGCCATCAATTCAGGCCAGATTGATTGTGCATATCAACCCATGATCAGTCTGTCTCGCCAGCGCATCGTTGGCTTCGAGGCCCTGGCACGCTGGCGGCATCCGCAGCAGGGGTTGATCCCGCCAGAAACCTTTATCCCCGTAGCCGAGGACAGCGGCCTGATCATGGCCATCGATCATCTGCTCATCGACCAGGCCTGCACGGCCGTCGCCGACTGGTCCGCCATCAGCCCCGACCAGCCGTTGCATATTTGCTTGAATGTCTCAGCCCGCACCTTCCTCAGTGCAGGCCTGGTCGAACAACTTCGGCAGACGCTGCGCGCGACCGGAATTGCTGCTCACAACCTCTATCTTGAAATCACCGAGTCGCTGTTGATGGAGGACCTGGACGACACCACCGAGGTCATTCAGCAGCTCAAGAGTCTCGGCATTCGCTTGGCAATTGATGATTTCGGTACGGGCTATTCCTCCCTACGCTATCTCAAGCGTTTTCCGGTGGGCATGCTCAAAATCGACCGCTCCTTCATCGCGGGTCTCGGGGAAGATCCCGAGGATGCCGTGATCGTGCGAGCGGTGATCGGCTTGACCCAAGCCCTCGGCATCGATGTGGTGGCAGAGGGGGTGGAGCGCAACAGCCAGCTCGACCTCCTGACAGAGCTCGGCTGCGACCTGATGCAGGGCTACCTGTTCGGCCGTCCCGCGCCGGCATCCGTGGCCGAGTCGCTGCTGCTGTCACCCCCGCCGATTCCCGCCTCTGCCGCCAGCGGCCCGGTCGTCGTCGCCGGTTGAACGTGCAGCCGACCACAGCGGCGGGTGATCCCGCAGTACCGCCAACCGCTGCCCTGGCGCCATGCTGACCATCGCCGCCCCCGCCCCTCTGGCAACCCTGAGCTGGTTGGCCCTGATGGCCTTCGCGGCCGGCGTGGTGAACGCCATCGCCGGCGGAGGCTCCCTGCTCAGCTTCCCGGCCCTGCTCGCCACCGGGCTGCCGGCGCTGGTGGCCAATGTCACCAACACCGTGGCCTTGGCGCCGGGCTACGTGGGAGCCGCCCTGGCCCAGCGCCGGCAGTGGCGCGATCAGGAGCCCCGGCTGCGCCAGCTGCTGCTGGCCGCCCTGGTCGGGGGCCTGGCGGGTGGCCTGCTGCTGCTGCACAGCAGCGAGCGCCTGTTCACCGCCCTGGTGCCCTGGCTGATTCTCGGCGGCTCGCTGCTGCTGGCCTTGCAGGAGCCGCTGCGCCAGTGGCTGCAGCAGCGTGCCGGGGCCGGCGGTCAACGTCAGGCGGAGCGGTTCGCCCCCGTGGCCGTCTTCATCGCCAGCATCTACGGCGGCTACTTCGGTGCCGGTCTCAGCGTGATCCTGCTGGCCCTGCTGGCGATCAGCCTGGAGGACAGCCTCACCCGCCTCAGCGGACTCAAGCAGGTGCTGGCCCTGGCCAGCAATCTGGCTGCGGCGCTGCTGTTCCTGCTGATCGCCCCCGTGGCCCTGATCCCCGCTGTGGTGATGGCCGTGGCCTCGGTGGCGGGGGGCGCCGTCGGTGGCCAACTGGCAGGCCAGCTCAATCCGCGGCTGCTGCGCTGGCTGGTGGTGACCATCGGTGTAGCGGTGGCGATCCTGCTCTGGCGACGCCCCTGATCCCCTCCCCGGCGGCGCCTCGCTCAGGCGGCAGCCGAAACCTGGCTGGCCGAGGGGGCTGCAGGCCGGCGAACGCGTCCGATGCGGTTGCTGATCTCGCGACTGCGCTTTTGGTAGGTGTGCACCCGAGGCAGCCGCTCTCGCTCGTAGGCCCGCAAGGCTTCCAAGGGATCCTCGCGGCCGGCGGCCAACTGCCGGGCCAGGCATTCCGCATCCTCCAGGCCGGCGGTCATGCCACGGGCCTGGGAGGAGCTCATGGCGTGGCCGGCATCGCCGATCAGCGCCACCCGGCCCCGCACCAGGCGTTGCAGCGGGTCGATGTCGAACGACCAGTTGGCCACCTGGTGCTCCAGGGGCGTGGCGCGGATCAGCGCCGCCACGTTCGTCGGCAGTCGCTCCAGGGCATCCGTGGGGATCGGCTGGAGGAGGCGCCGCCGCTGCTCGTCCCGGGACGGGGGCAACGGCTCCTCATGGAAGAAGCCCCAATGGGTGAGCTGCCGGCCATCGGCGGCGACGCCGAGATCAAACACATTGGCGTAAACGCCGCGGCCCCGGGTGTAGACGATGAACTGGCCATCGCGGCAGAAGCTGTCGTCCTCGATCACGCCGCGCCAGACACGATCGCCGAGATAGTTGAGGCGATGGCCCGGATCCAGGCCGGGAGCCACCCGCGAGAAGATGCCATCGGCGCCGATCAGCAGATCACCGCGCCAGCGGCGACCATCTGCGGCCTCCAGCTCCACCCCGGCATCGTCCTGCCACCAGCGCCGCAGCTCCCAGCCGCCCAACAAACAGCCAGGGCGGAGGGCACTGGCGAGGGATTCGAGCACCACGGAGCGGTGAATCAACAGGCTGGGCGGTCGCTCGGGATCCTGCTCCGGACTGGACGCCTCAATCAGGCCGCCGCGCAGGTTGCGGAACACGAATTGCTGCACCGGCTGACTGGCGGCGCGCCAGTCGGCCACCACCTCCGCCAGGCCGGCGTTGAGCATCGCCTCCAGGCCAGCCGAGACCAGCAGGATGCCGCAGCCATCGCGGCGCACCGCAGCGGCTCGCTCCAGCAGGCTGACCGCATGGCCCTGACGTTGCAGCAGCACGGCCAACATCAGGCCGGAACTGCCGGCCCCGACGATGGCGATGCGCAGGGGCGAGGCGGGGTCCATGACGTGGAGCAAAGCTGCAGGACGGTAGCCAGCGCCATCCGAGGAGCTGGTAAGCATCGACACCGACCCGTCCGAGCCCCAGGAGCTCCGCCGGGCTGGCCGGGCACAGGCGAAAGCTGCCGCCTGGACGCTGCTGTCGAGATGCCCGGCGCGCGGAGTGCAGCTTCTTTAGGGTCGCCTGCAGCTGCCAAGTTCCCATGGACACTCCTGGTGCTTCCGCGCCGCCAACATTGGCCGATCAGCTGCTGCAGATGGCCAGCGGCGCCTGGCTCACCCAAATGATTCATGTGGCGGCCGAGCTGCAGCTGGCCGATCGGTTGGCGGAGGGCGAGCGCACGGTGGAAGAGCTGGCGGCAGCCTGCGGCGCCCACGCCGACAGCCTGCAGCGGCTGCTGCGGGGGCTGGCCAGCGTGGGCCTCTTTCGCGAGAGCGATCCCCAACGATTCAGCCTCACGCCCCTGGCAGAATTGTTGCGCAGCGACCATCCTCAGTCGTTGCGCCAGTTTGCCCGCATGCTGGGGGATGAACACTACCTGGCGTGGCACAACTTGCTGACCAGCGTGCGCACGGGGGAATCGGCTTTCAAGTCGCGCTATGGCTGCCACGTATTCGATTTCTACCGCCAGAATCCGCAGCGGGGTGAGATCTTCGCTGGGGCGATGACCGATTTCTCGCGCCGTTTTTTGCAGCCCGTCCTGAACAGCTACGATTTCAGCGGCATCCAGCATCTGGTCGACATCGGCGGCGGCCAAGGCAGCCTGCTCAAGGCGGTGCTGCGGCTTTATCCCCGGCTGCGGGGCACACTGCTGGAGCGGCCGGAGGTGGTAGGGGAGGTGACCGTGGACCCGGATCTGACCGACCGGCTTGAGGCGATCAGCGGCGATTTCACCCAGGCGGTTCCCGGCGGCGCTGACGCCTATTTGCTCAAGCACATCATCCATGATTGGGACGAGGCCACCTGTCTGCAAATTTTGACCCGGATCCGCACGGCCATGGCGCCGGGCGGCAGGGTGTTGCTGCTCGAGCAGGTGATTGCGCCCGGCAACGATCCCTCGCCGGCCAAGTTGCTCGATCTCAACATGCTGGTGATGACCGAGGGCGGCCGTGAGCGCAGCCCCGCCGACTACGCCCAGTTGCTCGGCAAGGCAGGCTTGCGCCTGATCCAGATCCATTCCACCCCCAGCCCGCTCAGCGTTGTGGAAGCTGTCGTGGCGGATTGAGGCCCCCCAAGGGCCGGGGCCGTCAGCCATCGCCGCGGGCCGAGCGCTGGGGAATCAAGCGGCTCGCTCCCGGGTCGACTTCGCTGTCATGCCCCCAGCACCCTGCCAAGATCACACGAAACCATCAGAATTCAAGGATCTGGCTCCCACGGCCTCCGGTGCACGAGCGGATCCGCACGATGGACCACAACCTGGCGAACAACACGGATCGCTGCGCGTCAGCTCCCTCACGGACCCATCGCCCCTGGGGTTGGTTTGAGACCCTGGCGGAGGGGCCTGACTATCGGGTCAAGCGGCTTTATCTCAACCCTGGCCGGCGCATCAGCCTGCAGCGGCATGGTCACCGCAGCGAGCACTGGGTGGTGGTCAACGGCTCTGGCCTGCTCAGCTGCGGCGACGACAGCCTCGCCGCCGCCCCCGGCACCGCCTTGTTCATCCCGGTGGCGGCGATCCATCGGGCCGAGGCCCATGCCGAGGCCACGGGTCTCGAAATCATCGAAGTGCAGCGCGGCAGCTGGCTGAGCGAAGACGACATCGAACGCCTCGAAGACGACTATGGCCGAGGCGGCCCGGCGGCCTGAGCCCCCGGCAGACGATGGCATCGGGGTCGCTCGACCCATGGCGGCAGTCAGCGCGGCACGCGGCCGCGGCCAGCAATCCGAGTCCAGCCGGGCCGTTCAGCACGGCTCTGGCTGATGTGCCGCCGGCCGGGCCTGGATGTTGTGTTAAGGTTCCACTGTCGACCTTTGATTCAAGGCAAGGCAGCCGAAACGAGACCCGCATCACGGCATTGATAGCGGCTGATCTCCTGGAAGGGCTGCTGGCCTGCGTTAAAGGATTCACTGGCCCTTCGCAGGCCCACTCCTCCTTTTGACACTTTCACACTCAGGAAACACCGTTGCGCGTGTTTCAGCCGACGTCCAGCTGCAGGACGTTAGCGATTCGCTGCAGGAAGCTGGCGGATTCGTGATCATCCCTGACGTCCAGGACAACGCTTTGCAAGCCCTCGATGAGCCGGGCTCCGCTCAGGACGTGTCCTTGGAGACGTCGCTGGCTGAGGTCGCTGCAGCGAGCGACAGCACCGACGACCCGAGCGACCTCGGCGAGGATCAGCGCCAGCTGACGCCGCCCGCGACCGCCGCCGGCTTTGCGGGCTTCTCACTGAATGCCCAGCTGCTTGCCGGCCTGGAGGATCTCGGGTTTGAGACCCCTTCACCGATCCAGAAAGCGGCCATTCCTGAATTGTTGCTGGGTCGCGATCTGGTCGGCCAGGCCCAGACCGGCACGGGCAAAACGGCGGCTTTCGGCCTGCCGTTGCTGCAGCGGCTCGACCTGGAGCAGCGCAACCCCCAGGTGCTGGTGTTGACACCCACGCGTGAACTGGCCCTGCAGGTGGCCGCCGCCCTGACCAGCTATGCCGCGCGCATGGAGCGGGTCAAGGTGTTGGCGATCTACGGCGGTGCCGATTTCCGCGACCAGATCCAGCAGTTGCGCCGCGGGGTGCAGATCGTGGTCGGCACGCCTGGGCGGGTGATGGATCACATGCGCCAGGGCACCCTCGATGTCTCGGGGCTGAGGTCACTGGTGCTGGATGAAGCCGATGAAATGTTGCGGATGGGCTTCATCGAGGACGTCTCCTGGGTGCTGGAACAACTGCCCAGCGAGCGGCAGGTGGTGCTGTTCTCCGCCACCATGCCGAAGGAGATTCGCCAGCTGGCCCACACCTATCTGCGCGATCCCGCCGAGGTCACCATCCGTCGCCGCGAGGCCGATGCGCGTCGAATCCGTCAGCGTTTTCTGATGGTGGCCCCCGCCCAGAAGCTCGAAGCCCTGGAACGCGTGCTGGAAGCGGAGCGCCGCGAGGGTGTGATCATCTTCGCCCGCACCCGCGCCGTGACCCTCAGCGTGGCGGAATCGCTGGAGTCCCACGGCTACGAGGTGGCGGTGCTCAATGGCGAAGTGCCCCAAGCCCAGCGTGAGCGCACCGTCGAGCGCTTGCGGGATGGGCGGGTGGATGTGTTGGTGGCCACCGACGTGGCCGCGCGGGGCCTCGATGTGGACCGGGTGGGCCTGGTGATCAACTACGACATGCCGTTTGACAGCGAGGCCTACGTGCATCGAATCGGGCGAACCGGCCGAGCCGGCCGCAACGGCGATGCCATCCTCTTCCTCACCCCGCGGGAGCGACGCTTCCTGGCGGGCTTGGAGCAGGCCGTGGGACAGGCGATCGAACCGATGCCCGTACCCTCGAACGCGGCCATCAATCAGCATCGTCTCGACCAGATCCGGCAGCGTCTCACCGACAGCTTGCACGCCCCCCGCGGCGACGAGGAGGAGCGGGCCCTGCTGGCAGAAATCCTGCAGCGGGTGGCCCAGGAGCAGGGCTGTGAGCCGGAGCGCTTGGCCCTGGCCGCCCTCCAGCTCAGCCTGGGCTCACGACCTCTGTTGCTCAACGGTGAGGAGCGCTGGCTGCAGCCACGTCGTGAGAGCTCCGAGCGAGGACGCGGTGTTGCCGGGGCGAGCGGCCAACGCCCGGAACGGCGCCGCAATAGCGACCCGGAGGCGGACGGTCCGCCAGAAGCCAACATGGAGCGCTTCCGCCTGGAGGTGGGCTGGCGCGATCGGGTCAAGCCCGGCAACATCGTCGGTGCCATCGCCAGCGAAGCTGGAATCAGTGGCCGCGCCATCGGCCGGATCCGCATTTACGACACCCACAGCACGGTGGAACTGCCCTGCGGGATGCCCGATCAAATCTTTCAAGACCTGCGGCGGCTGCGGGTCATGAATCGGGAACTGGCCATTTCACGTCTGCCCGTCTGATCAGCAATTCCTCGTCCATGCCTCTGTTGTTGCCATCCGGTCGCTTCGCCGCGCGATCGTTCCGCCTGTTGGCTGGGTCGCTCGGTGCCGTGCTGCTGTTGAGCCTGGGGGACTCCGCTTCCCGGGCCGGCACTCTCGAACAGGCCGTGCGTTCGATCTGCCTCTCAGCCTTCCAACAGGAGATGCAACGCGCCGGCAAGGTGCCTCCAGACGGCATGGCCGATTTCGCCTGTTCGTGTGTGGCCGACCGCATCGTCGATGGCACCAGCCTGGCTGACGCCCAACAGACCTGCCGCCTGGCGACGGTGCGTCGCTACCCCTTCTGAAACAGCGTGGGCCTGAGGGCGGTGACGACATCAGCTCGTCTCCGCCCGGCCGCGGCGGGGGCGGCGGCGGCCTGATCAGGCCATCGCCCCCGTCACATCACAGCTGCTCAGCACACTGACATCGGCGAGAGACAGCCTCTCCACCGCGTAAATCAATGAAGGCTGCACGGAGACCCCCTCGGTGCGCACGAGGGTCTGCAGCAAGTCGAAGAGATCCTGAGGGGAGAGCTCGCCGTCCTCGCTCCAAGCGAGGCTCCAGGGGACCGGTGGCGTCATGGGCGATCACGGTGATCAGCATTCGCTGACAATGGGGCATTGTGAGGGATCGCGGACCATTCTTTTGGATTTGCTTCGTGATCGCTTTACGAAACTTTTCGTTTCAGCCCGTCCGGCCCTGGGTCTCGCCCGTCCAAGCCGCGGCGCCGCAAGCCTGCTGTGGAACGGCTGTGGAACGGCCGTGCCCCGAGCGGTGCTTCGGGCAGGGGAACCGGGAGGCGTTGACCTACGATGTTTCGGATTCAATGGCGATCAGGTTCCCCTCGGCTTGCTCAGCCCGCTGCGACCCCAGGTCATCCCCCTCTCGCGAGGACTGATGGCTCGGTCTGCCCCGCTCACTGACCTTTCCACGAGAACCCGAACATCGGATGAATCAGTTCCAGGTTTTTTGATTGAATGACCATTTACGTCGGCAACCTCTCGTTCCAGGCAGAACGCGAGGATCTGATGGATCTCTTCGGCCAATACGGCCAAGTGTGCCAATGCAGCCTCCCCCTCGACCGCGAAACTGGCCGCAAGAGGGGCTTTGCCTTTGTCCAACTCGCCGATGACGCCGCCGAGCAACGCGCCATCGACGACCTCCAGGATGTGGAGTGGATGGGTCGCATGATTCGTGTCAACAAGGCCACCCCCCGCGAAGGCGGTGGTGGCTCCGGTTCCGGTGGTCCTCGCGGTGGCTATGGCGGTCAGCGGGGTGGCCAACGGGCCGGTGGTGGTGGTTACAGTGCCGGCGGCGGCCACAATTCAGGTGGCGGCGGTCACAATGCCGGCGGTGGAGGCGGTGGCCATCGCTGGTGATCTCCAGGTGTTGACGCATCCCAACGGACAGCCTCGCGGCCAGCGTTCACCCCTGCGATGACCCCAGAGCCAGCGGCGTTCCAGAGCTGCCACCCAACCGGCGCCAGACGCCAAGCTGGCGCCGCAACGCCGCTTCGGCGGCTGCTGGCTCTGCTGAAGCCCCACCGCCGTCAGGTGGGGCTTGCCTGCTGCTGCTCTGTGGTCAACAAGCTGCTCGATCTGGCACCGCCGGTGCTGATCGGCCTGGCGGTTGACGTGGTGGTGCGGCAACGCCAGAGCTGGATGGCGGCTTTCGGTCTCACCAGCGTGCCGCAGCAACTGGCGGGGTTGGCGTTGCTGTCCTTCCTGATCTGGAGCGGCGAGTCGCTGTTTGAGTATCTCTACGCTCTGCTCTGGCGCAACCTCGCCCAGACGGTGCAACACGAGTTGCGGATCGAGGCCTACGACCATCTCCAGCATCTCGAACTCGCTTTCTTTGAGTCGCGCAGCAGCGGTCGCCTGCTGACCATCCTCAACGACGACATCAATCAGCTCGAGCGCTTCCTCGATCACGGGGCCAACGAACTGTTGCAGCTGTTCACGACGGTGGTCGCCGTCGGGGGCGCCATGCTCTCGATCTCTCCAAGCGTGGCCGGCCTCTCCTTCCTGCCGATCCCCATCATTCTATGGGGCTCGCTGCGCTTTCAGAACCGCCTCGCGCCCCGCTACCAGGAAGTGCGCCAGCGGGCTGCCGATTTAGCCGCCCTGCTCGCCAACAATCTCGGCGGCATCCTCACCATTCGCAGCTTCGTCGCCGAGGAGCGCGAAAAACAACGGCTCAGCCAGCTCAGCCACGCCTATCGACTCAGCAATGCCCGCGCCATTCGCCGCTCCGCGGCCTTTGTGCCGTTGATCCGCTTTGCCGTGCTATTCGCCTTCCTGGCGATCCTGGTGGTTGGAGGTCTGCAGGCCTGGCAGGGGCGCATCGCCATCGGCAGCTACAGCTTCCTCGTGTTCATTACCCAGCGTTTGCTCTGGCCGCTCACCGGCCTGGGTCGCACGCTGGATGACTACCAGCGGGCCATGGCTTCCACCAACCGGGTGATCGATCTGCTCGAAACGCCGATCAGCCTGCCCAGCGGCAGCCGACATCTGCCTCTGGCGATGGTGCGGGGCGAGATTCGCTACGAAGGCGTGGGCTTTCACTACAACGGCCGCGATCCCCTGCTGAACGATTTCGAGCTGCTGGTGCCCGCGGGTCATACCCTCGGGATCGTCGGCGCGACCGGCTCCGGCAAGAGCACGCTCGTGAAACTGCTGCTGCGCCTCTATCCCCTGCAGGCGGGCCGAATCTTGCTGGATGGCATCCCGATTGAAGAGCTGCGCTTGGAGGATCTGCGCCAGGCGATCGGCCTGGTGAGTCAGGAGGTGTTCCTCTTCCATGGCACCGTCGCTGAAAACATCGCCTACGGCAATCCCCAGGCAGGCCCGGAGGCCATCCGCCGCGCGGCGCGACTGGCCGAGGCAGCCGGGTTCATCGAAGCCTTGCCCAATGCTTACGAGACCCTGGTCGGTGAGCGGGGCCAACGCCTCTCGGGTGGCCAGCGTCAGCGCATCGCTCTGGCCCGCACGATTCTCAAGGATCCGCCGGTGCTGATCCTCGATGAAGCCACCGCCGCCGTGGACAACGAGACGGAGGCCGCCATTCAACGCTCCCTCGACCGCCTGATCGCCGGGCGCACCACCCTGGTGATCGCCCATCGCCTCAGCACCGTCCGCCATGCCGATCGCATCATCGTCATGGAGCAAGGCCGGATCGTCGAATCGGGGCGCCACGAGGGGTTGCTGGCCCAGGGTGGAGCCTATGCCGGACTCTGGAGGGTCCAGGCGGGATTGCGTCCAGGGGAAGCCTTGGGAATCTGAAGAATCAGTTTAGAATCACTTGCATGAAAAGTTTATCCGCTCAACCGTCCAAACAGAGCCGGGGCCTCTTGGGGCACCAGCCCCTCCAGGTTTCCCTGGCCATTGCCCTGGGACTGGGTTCGGGTTTGGTGCTGGCCATGCCCCTGGCCCATCTGCTCAGCAGTCAGCCGCTTAGGGGCAATCCATCGCTGATCAATCCTTTCGCATCCTGGGGCAACATTGCGGAGACTGATCTGCTGCTTCTCGGCATCGATGAAGGCGGATCCAATACTGACGTCATCGCGACGCTACGGATTGACGGTGGCGACACAAAAATCACCCAGGTACCCAGAGATACTTATATTGAATCGCCTCGATTTGGCGCCACCAAAATCAATGCCCTCTATGCGCTTGGAGGCATTAACGCCCTCAAGCAGGAGCTTTCCAGTCGGCTCGGTCGCCCCGTGCAGCATCATCTGATTATCAAACTGTCTGCGATTCGTCGCCTCGCCGACCAAATCGGCGGCATTGAAGTGGTGGTCCCCAAACGCATGGCTTATTCGGATCGTACTCAGAATCTTTTCATTGATCTACAACCCGGTCGTCAACTGCTGAAGGGCCACGATCTGGAGGGTTTTCTGCGATTCCGACACGATGAATTCGGCGATATCGGCCGACTCGAGCGCCAGAAACTAGCACTGAAAGCCTTGTTTCGCAAGTTAACCAGCCCAGAGGTTTTGGTGCAATTACCATCGCTGCTGATGGGCAGTAGTAAAGATATCATTTCTGACCTGGGGCCGATGGAACTCGGTGGATTGATCACCTCCATGGGCAGCACCCAGCTTTCCACCCACCGTCTCGGGGGTCGACCCTTCGAGCTGAATGGCATCAGCTATTGGGACACCGAGTGGCCGCAGCACGACGCTGGCAGCTCGGCATCGGCCAGCAGCGACGCGGCCCAAGCCGCGCCTTCAGCCCCGTCGTCTCGCTTCCTATTCTGAGGTCTCACACCTCCGGTGGCCCAGCGCCCTTCCTGAGGGAGGCACCCCTTCACGACTCAAGAATCGCTATGCGACGGCGGTGAAGTTAACTGGGAGATATCCTTGGTTTGAGCGATGTTTGAGTTTCTTGAAGTGGGCAGAAATAGCGTGATTTCTCTTCGGATTTCAGGGCACTTCCAGGCGTTGATTGGGACGACATATTGCCAGGTTTTTTGAACGGTTCAACTGCCTCGGCTCGACGTGTTCAAGGTTTCTCTTGGTTTGGTGGTCGCTGAACAAGCTCCTCATCCACCAGACCAGATCTCGATCGCCAGATCGAGCCGAGAGTAAACCGTTCAGCGCAAGGCATCTTCCGCAGTTTCTTGTCCCAAAGTTCAGGAGATTACGTCAGTCGCCGGGGATTGATCCTCGGACGCCACCGTCGTGGCGATTCCCCAATGGCCGGCGAACTTGCTACGTGGACTGCGAAAGCTAGTGCTTGTCCTGACCGTTGCGCTTCCTCTGCCGCTCCCCGTCGCCGTGGTCCTTGTGCGTGTTGGCCAGCCGCGACGAGCTGGGCTGACTCCCGCCGCCAAGCCGAGGGGGCGGTTCCTCGCTCTCCGGGTTGTCCCTGCCCAGAAGGCGGCGGTCTGACAGGGTGATGAGGGCCAGCACCAGCGCCACCAGCCCCAGAACCGGGCTGGACGCCGCCACCGTGACCCCGAGAGACGCGGTGAACCAGATCGAGGCGGCGCTGCTGAGGCCGCGCACCTCCAGGGGCTTCTGCTTGCTCGGCCGGGTGGGGACCAAAATCTCGCCGGCCCCGAGAAAACCCACCCCCGCCGCTACGCCCTGGATCGCCCGGCTGCGGGCCTGAGCATCGGGACCGGCGGCCAGCACCATCAAGCAGGCGCTCAAGCCCACCAGCACATGCACCCGCAACCGATTCGGGTGGGGCGTGGCGCCGTGGTGGGCGCGATTCAGCCCTACTGCCACACCGCACAGCACCGCCAACCCCATGCGCAGCAGCGCCTCCAGTTCGGGGGTGACGGTGGGCATGCCGGTTCGGGCGTCAATAGCAGCATGCCGGCTCGGCGCCCCGCTGCCTGTCCGGTGGCGGGCCGCCAGGAGCATTCGCGTCGAACGGGCCGGTGGCGCGACCCATCGCGTCGCCAAGGCGGCCCTGATGCTCCGGGCGCCGGCACGGGGAGCCACGCGGGGGAACCGGAGCCGGTTCCTAAACTTCGATCAAGCCTCATCCGTGGACCGAGCCTGTGCACAAGCTTGGCCCTGAAACCGTTCCTCGGGGTCCCACGGCTGCGGGCCCGCCCTTGCGGCGCACATCCGCGCCAGCGGCAGCGCGCTTCGTTGTGGCCCGCGCCCGGGCAGCGGCTCCATGCCAGAGGTTCCATGGGCGGTGACCTGGTGCGCAACAGCCTGAGGCTCGCCCTGGCCGCTTTTCTGACCGCCGCCATCGCCCTCTGGTTCGAGCGGATCCTGTTCCTTTGGTATCCGCTGATCGCCGTGGTGGTGACGGTGGATGACAGCGAGGACCAGACGATCAAGGCTGCCATTGGCCGCATGCTGGGCACCTGCCTCGGGGGATTGGTCACCTTTGCGGTGCATAGCGTGCTGGATGGCTGGATTGGCGTGCTCGTGTCGTTGCTGTTGATGTTGCCCATGCTGCGACTGTTCGGCTGGCAATCCGCCATCGGTACCGCCACATTGATCAGCCTGGTGTTTTTGATGGTGCCGCGGTACAGCGCCCTCAACTGGGACTACGTGTTCAACCGCGGCCTGGATACGGCCGTGGGCTGCTTGATCGCCATCTTGGTCGGACTGCTGTTCTGGCCTCACAACACCATGGAGCGCCTGGAAGGGGAGGACGAAACGCTGCGAACCCGCCTCAGCAACCAACTCGGGCGCTATCGAATCTGGCTCCACGGCGCGGCCGATCGGCCCGTGCCGCTCCACGCGGCGCCGTTCAGCGCCAGTCTGAAACTGCTCGAAGACTTGGTGGAGCAAGAACTGCGGGGGCCGCGCCGCGCGCGCCTGCTGCGGCGCCGCTGGCCCGAGCGGCTGGCGCTGTGGCGAGGCGTGCGCCACCACTGGCTGGCCCTGGAGCGGCTGCTGGCGGCCCTTCCGGCTCAGCTGCCCACGGCGGGGCAAGCACCGGGCAGCCCCCTGTGGCCGCTGATCACCAACCTGGAGCCTGCCCTGGCGAGCCCCAACGGGGGGCAAGCTGCCAACCCCAAGCGCGTCTCGGGAGCCGCAAGGCAGGACATGGCGGTCGTCGCCCCTGCCTTGATGCGGGAGGATCTACTGGCGCTGGCCCAATCCGCCGACTTGCCGCCGCTGTTGCTGTTGGCGATCGCCAGCGAACAGGCGGCTGTCGCCAAGGCGCTGGCCGAGCTCGGCGGTCTGCGGGCATGCTGATCACCCGTTCCGACTTGCGCCTGGCGCTGGTTGCTGGCCTCACCAACGGACTGGGGGCCATCAGCGGCATTCCCTTCGGTTACTACGCACCCATGGCGGTGCTGGCTGTCTGCAGCGGCAGCTATGGCAATGCCCTCGAGCTTGGCCGCCAGAGGCTGATGGGCAGCCTTCTGGGAGGGGTGATGCTGATCCTGGGGCTGAGAGGCTTGCAGCAGCTTCCCCTGCCGCTGGCGATGGCGATCTCGTTGGGGATGATGCGGCTGCTCGGCGGGGCGCTCGGGCTGCAGGTCGGCTACAAGGTGGGCGGCTTTGTGGTGGTGATGGGCTGGCTCGTGCATCGCCAGACCCTGGTGGACTGGTTGCCCCTACGCTTGATTTGGACGGCGATCGGGATCGTGCTGGCCACGCTGAGCCTGCGCGTGCTCTGGCCCGCCCGGGCCATCCTGGCCAGCGAAACCGCGATGGCCAATCTGATCGAGGATCTGGCCTCCTGCTTGGCGGCGGCGGCCACCAGCCTCGATCCAGGCCTTGCGGGGGTGGATGCGGGGAGCGAACCTGCTGCCGCTGAATCGTCCCAGGGCGCCCTGACGGCCCGCGCTCCACGTCCCAGACCGCCGCTGCGACCCGGGGCCAAGGAGGTGGCCCTCGCTGCCGACCAAACCCAAATTCTCAACACCGCTCTCGTGGCACTCAGGCGCTCGCTCCCCCAGGCCCTGCAGGAGCTCGGAGCCAACCCGGAACGCCATCCCCGCATCCTCGTGCTGCGGCTGCTGGAGGCCAGCTGCTCCCAGTTGATCGGCGTCTACGACGAACTGGTGTGCCAACCGCTGCCGCCGATCAGCTCCGGCCACCTTCGGGATCTGCCACGGGTGGAGTCAGAGCTGCTCCACGAGCTCAGCCAGCACCTGGATCGCTGGGCCGCCAGCCTGCGCCAGCTGCCGCGGCAAGCTTGGCGCCAGCCGCTGCCAGCGGCGACGGGTCCAGCGTCCGCGTGGCAGCGGCTGGATGAGCTGATGCAGCGCCGCGATCTGCCGGAGCAGGATCTTCCGGACCTCCAACGCCACGCCGCCTTCCTGTCCCTGCTGGGCTTGGCCATGCAGCAGCTCCATGACACCGAACAGCGTTGGCGGGAACTCGGGCGAACGACATGATGCGGCGCTCCCGGCTCCGCTGCCGCAACTTGAGCCTGGCCCTGCCTTTGCTGCACGGCGGTGCGGCGTTGGCCGCCGCGGCCGACCCCGGCACCGCCGGGCTGGAGCGCAGCTGGCGGCAGCTGGATGAGCAGCTGCGCCAGCTCGACGGGCTGCTGCCGGCCAGCCCGATCCAAATCGACCCTCCGAAGCTGGGCGTACCGGAATTGCCGCCGGCCCTGCTGGCCCCCAACGCCCCGGCGACCGGCCCGCTGTCGCCCGCCCAGGCTCGGCCGCTGGCGCCGCTGGCCCTTCCCACCGCCCCATCCCTGCGCGGCGCCGGGGTGCGCTCCCTCAGCCTGGCGCAGGCCCTGGCGCTGGGCGTTGCCGGCAACGCCGACCTGCAGGCGCGTCGGGAGGAGGTGGCGGCGGCGCTGGCGGAGCTGCAAGCGCGGCTGGGCAGCTGGTGGCCGCGGATCCTGGCCTTTGCCGGCGGCGGCAGCAGTGGCAACAGCAGCACCACCTACGCGCCGGTCGGCAGCGCCGGGTTGGGGTTCGGCCCGTTCTACGCACCGGGGGGACCCTTCTACGTGCCCAACGGCGGTGGCATCTTCCTCAACCGGAGCTTCAACACCGCCCAGGCCGGCCTGGCCATCCACTACGACCTGGTCGACTTTGCCCGCCAACCCCGGGTGCAAGAGGCGCAGGCGCGACTCAACCAGAGCCGCCAGGCCTACGCGGCAGCGCTGCGCCAGCTGCAGCTGGACCTCAGCGAGGCCTATTACCAGCTGCAGCTGGCCGATCACAACGTGCGCATCCGCGATGCGGTGCTGCGCAACGACCTGCTGATCCTGAACGAGGTGTTCGACCTCAAGAGGGCGGGCCTGGTGCCGCGGGTCGACCTGCTGCGGCGACGGGCGCTGGAGGCGACCAACCAGGAGCGGCTGATCCAAGCGCTCAGCGACCGGGCCGTGGCGCGGCGACGGCTGGCCAGCCTGTTGAATCTGCCCCCCGGTCTGATTCCCAGCGCGGGCGATCCGGTGGCGTTGCAGCCCCGCTGGCCCCTCGACCTGGAGCAGAGCCTGCTCGCCGCCTACCGCGGCAACCCGGAGCTGGAGGCGATCCTGGCCACCCGCGAGGCCCTGGCCGGCCAGCAGACCGCCAGCGCCGCGGCCCTGTTGCCCAAGCTGTCGCTGTTCGCCAACGCCGCCGGCAGCATCAGCAACAGCGTGGTCTTCGGACCGGTGCTCTACGACGGCGGCTGCTGCGGCCAAACCTTGATCCCGCTGCAAACCACGGCGACCAGCAGCTGGTCCGTGGGGCTCAGCCTCAGCTGGCTGCTGTTCGATGCCGGCAGCACCGCCGCCGAGCTGCGCGCCCTGGCCCACCGCGGCGAGGCGATCAGCCAGGACTACGCCGCTCGCCGCAACGCCATTCGCCTGAGGCTGGAGCAGGCCTTCTTCCAGCACGAGGCCAGCCTGGCGCGGCTGGCCGCCGCCCGCCGGGGCGTGGCGGCGGCGCTCGAGGCCTTTCGCGATGAGCGGCTGCGCTACCGCACCGGCCTGTCGAATGAGCTCAACCTCTCCAGCACCCAAACCCTGCTGATCGAGAACCTGCTGGCGCGTCTTAATGCCACGGTGGCGGTGAACATCACCTACGCCCAACTGTTGCGAGAACTGCTGCCGGTGCCCCGCGATCCGCAGCAGCCCTTTGCAGCGCCGCTACGGCTGGACGAGATTCGTCCCGCTCCCGGAACGCCCGCGCCATAGCCGAGTCGCCTGGTCCGCGCGCGGTGCTCGCTGGCCCAACCCGCAATCGCGGCAGCGGAATGGCGCCGTGACCAGGCCAATCCAGACCGCGCCTCACTCCCGGCGCTGGGAGGGCCGGTTGGTCCACCAGCGCTCGCAGCGATAGCCGAGCACCACCAGCAGCACCACCAGCCAGAACCAAAGCTCCGGCGGGTTGGCGTTGCACAGCACCACCAGCAGCGCCAGCATCGTCGCCAGCCAGGGCAGTTCCCGCCGCAGCAGCGAGGGGCTGTTCATGGCTGCCGCAGGAACGGAAGGTTCCACTGGCGGTCCTGGCGCAGGCTGCGGTAGCCGCCGGTGAGGCTGCGCAGGCCGGGGATGGCGTAGCTGAGCGGCGAGCGCCATTCCACGTAGGCGTGGCTGGTGACAGTCAGGCCTTCGCGGACCGGGAAGACGCCGCTGCCGCGGGAGAGGGTCCAGCGATAGCCATCGAGGCTGCGGGGGTCGCGCAGCAGCTCGATGTCCACGCGCAGCGCCGGGCCCGACTCCAGCAGCGTGCGCGCCAGCTGGGGGTTGCCGGTGGTCGTCGCCACGTCCTCCTCGCTGGCGGGCAGGCTCAGCACCCGCCGCACCCGGCCGACGATGCCGCCAAAGCGGCTGCGCTCCTTCCACTCCGGCACCACCTCCACCGGCAGGCCGAGGGGCAGACGGCGGGCATCGGCGGGGGCGAAGTAGGCCACCGCCTGCAGGGCCGGACTGCGGGAGGAGGGAGTGGCGGTGCGGCCGATCGTGCCGAGCCGCTGGCCGACTCGCAGCGTCTGGCCCGGAATCACCTGCAAATCCAGCACGCGGCCGTCCCGCTCCGCCAGCAGGCGACCCTCGTAGGCCAGCCGCGCTTCGGTGACGCGGATTTGCCGACGCAGCTCACCGATCCGGTAGCGGCGGTCCAGCGCATCGGTCTCGATCGCCAGCTTGACCTGCTGCAACTCGCTGAGCAGGGTCTTCTCCTGAATGCGCACGGCATCGAGGTTGACGCTGGTGTTGGTGAGACCCTGTTCGGTGCTGACCACCTCCGCCGACAGGGGGGCAACCACCTGGCGGCGGCTCAACCAGTCGAGGTTGCGCAGCTTGCTGGCGAAGGTGCGCTGCAGCTCGCCGTAGCGCTGGCGGTCATCGGCGAGCTTGGCCAAGGCCACGGCCACCCGCTGGCGCTCGCTCTCCAGCCGCAACGCATCGCGCCGTTCAAGGGAGCGGTTCTGGCGCTCCAGCTGGGTCAGGTTGCCGCGCTGCTGCTGCAGCTCCCGCTCCAGCACCGGGAGGTGGAGCTCCATCAGCACCTGGCCGCGCCGCACCCGATCGCCCACCTGCACCGCCAGACGCCGCACCTGGCCGGCGGATCGAGCATCGAACAGCCAGGCATTGTCCGGGTAGATCAACACGCCCAGGCCGCTGACCTCGGTGGGGATGGGCCAGAACAGGGCCCAGCCACCCAGAGCGACCGCGATTCCCAGCAGCGCCAGCCCCACCCGGGAGTGGTCGCTGAGGCCATGCCAGCGGGAGAGCAGCCCAGAGCCCAACATCATGGCGCCAGCTTGCAGGATGCCGCCGCGCCTGTCAGGCCTGGCAGGCCAGCACGGCACCTGCCAGGGCGTCCGCCTGGCGCCTCCTCGCTGACTCAGATCAGCAGGTTGAAGGAGGTGATCACCCGCTCGAACAAGCCCTTGACGCGGGGCCAGCGCACGGCGTTGGTGCTGGCCGCAAAGGTGTAAAGGCGGCCGCGATCCAGCACCGCGGTGGCGAGCTCGTGGCGTTCACGGTCGCTCAGCCGCACGCTGTATTCCAGGTCGTAGAAGGTGTGGCCGCCCTGCTCGCGCTCGCGGGCCTCGACCAGTTCGGCGTCGCGACCGCTGCCCGCCGGAGCGATCACGCTGCGGCGCAGCTTCTCTCCCACCGCCACGGCGCTGCCCAGGCTTTCCAGGTCGCTGTCGGAGCTCACCTCCGAGATCACCAGGCTGAGGGTTTCATCGCTGTTGATCAGATCGTGGAACACCAGCTTGGGGCCGCCGCTCACCTGCACCCGCGTCCAACCGGTGGGGTAGAGGAAGGCGTAACGCCCGTCAGGGCTTTGGTAGGAGTTCAGCCCGGCGGCAGCGGCGCTGCAACCCAGCAACGCCACCGCCAGCAGCAGGGCGCAGCCGGTCGGCAGCAGGCGTCGCAGGAGGTGGCGGAGGGCCATGGCGGGCGGCGGCGGTGCTGATGGATTCTCCCCCGCGGCCGGGCGCCCGATCTGCGCCCCTGCGGTCGAGCTGCCTAAAGTCGCCCGATCCGATCCGGAGCGTCTGAGCGGTTTTACCCGACCCCTGGCTCGTCTGATCGATCAGTTCGAGCGCCTGCCGGGCATCGGTCCGCGCACAGCCCAGCGGCTTGCTTTGCATGTCTTGCGTCAGCCGGAGGAGCAGATCCGCGCCTTCGCCGAGGCGCTGCTGGCGGCCCGCAGCCAGGTGGGCCAATGCCGCCGCTGCTTCCACCTGTCGGCCGAGGAGCTG